>JACZJJ010000088.1 GCA_014860625.1 Bacteroidales bacterium
GTTCATAATCCGATCTCTTTTCAACCACACTTCACGACTACAAAAATAAAGTAAAATCACATAGCATGTTTTTCTGATTAGGTTTGGTCGGGTATCAGAAAAATCTTATTTTTATTTTTTATTAAATCTTCTCTTAAATTCTTAACAAATGAAAGACCCGAAGCATGACCTTCAACATGACACATTGACGAATCGTGTCCTGGAAACATCCATCAAGGTTGGCCTTGTTATTATTTTACTGGTATGGTGCTACATGATTCTTCAACCCTTTCTGGTAATGATCATTTGGGGAGTTATTATTTCAATTGCACTGTTTCCTGGATACAAATGGTTGAAAAAACGACTTGGCGAGCGTAAAAAGCTGGCGGCTCTCTTGATAACACTGTTGGCATTGGTCCTCATCATCCTCCCACTTGGATTGCTTGCAGGCTCACTCGTTAGCGGTGTTCAGCAAATACTTGAACTTTTTAAGAATGATCAGGGTTTAATACCCCCACCACCAGACCATATACAATCGTGGCCTGTTATTGGAAAATCTGCTCATAATTTCTGGAGCCAGGCATCCTCAAATCTGGAGGGAGTTATCATACAATACGAGCCACAACTGGAAGTGTTATTGACATGGTTATTAGGCGTAATCAGCGGAGGTGTGTTAGGCTACCTGAAATTCATTGTTTCGATCGTAATAGGAGGTGTATTGCTGGTTTATGCTGATGCCGGAGGAAAATCGGCCTATGATATTGCATCCAAATTGTTGGGGGAAAAAGGAAAAGAGTATGCGGAAAATGCTGAAAGAACGGTCAGAAATGTAGCCAGGGGTATTCTGGGTGTTGCACTAATTGAAGCGATGCTGGCTGGTCTTGTATTTATGATCTTCGGTGTTCCGGCTGCTGGATTATGGGCTTTGCTGATGTTTATTTTAGGAATCGTTCAGATAGGAATATTGCCTATTGCTATTCCTGTTATTATCTATATGTTTTTCACTGCCAGCACGTTTGATGCAATCGCTATAATGGTTGGTATAGTTTTAATACTCCCGTTAAATAACATCCTGAAACCGATTCTTCTCGGTCGTGGCGCTCCCGCGCCAATGATAGTGATCTTCTTAGGAGCGATCGGAGGTTTTATTGTTTCAGGTATTCTGGGCTTGTTTGTAGGAGCTGTGATCTTATCAATCGGTTACAATCTTTTTCTACTTTGGCTCAAAAACGAAAATACAGCATAATACACGGGTTATCACCCTATTACTGATCTTCCTGAATTCCCACCAGGCATTGGGACATACTCCCGATACGCTGAACAAAATTCAGTCACTTTTCACATGAAATCCTTCATTTTCAAAGGTATCCTTTATCAACAGCAGAGATTTGCATGGAAGAGATGAACCGATTTCCATTTTATTCTCTATCCGGAATCTTTGATATTTGTTCTTTGCTGTATTATGGTATGGCAGAAGATGTATCTCAATTGGTGACATGGTAAAATGGTGAAACGACAAAAGAAAATGCATCATTGATTCAACATTTTCTTTGGTATCAGTGATGCCGGGGATAACCGGGAATCGGATAATAACCTGCTTTCCGGCTTCTACAATCAGTTTAAGGTTCTCCAGGATGCCTTTGTTTGAGACCCCTGTATACTTCCTGTGCTCCTCTTCATCCATGAGTTTGAGGTCGTAGAGGAAAAGATCGGTATAAGGCATCACCTGCCGGATGACATCTTCAGGGGCATGCCCTGTTGTATCCAGCGCGGTATGGAACCCATTCTCTTTCAGGGTGCGAAGTAAATCAATGCAAAACTCAGGCTGGTGGAGAGGTTCTCCTCCCGAAAGGGTGATGCCTCCACCTGACTCTTCGTAAAAAATACGGTCAAGTACAGCCTCTCTTAACAGCGCTTGGGTATCTGTCTTGTATCCGGTAACCTCCTGTTGTTCGAAAATTTTACCCTCCAGCGAGAAATGCCGTACAGACCTCTGAGGGTTCTCATCCCTGCTTTCGGGGTTATGGCACCACCAGCAAGAGAGAGGACACCCCTTGAAAAAGATGGTCGTCCGGATTCCCGGGCCATCATGAACCGCAAATCGTTTTATATCGAAGATGAATCCTTTAGTCACAGTAGAATAGAATTTTCTGTCGAATGGCTTCCTGGCAAACCGGGCAAAATCCTTTGGCGCTGTTGTCTTTCATCCGGCAGTACATTACCGGACTATAGATCCCTTTTGCCATATAACCTCCTCCTTCAAACATTCCAACCACATTCCGGTAAGTCGAATCCCTCGGGGTAGGGAGGGGAATTTCCGCTTCTATCAGATACTTCCATTTTGAGCCGAAATCAACGTTGGTTGTGATGTTGGGCTCCCAGGGTTCAACCTGCAGATTGTAGAAACCATCGTAGTTCACTCCTCCCACATACTCATCGGCAAGGCCGCCAAACGCATGCCCGAATTCATGGATGGCAACAACTTCACTTACATCATGGTCTACAGTACTCTGGCAGTAGTGGTTGTAAAATCCGCCACCCCCATATTTTTTGCTGTTGTTGAGGATGATGATCTGGTCGTAAGGTGCATTTGCAGCTGCATCCCGCATGCTCCATGTATCCGGAGTTGTAAGGTACCTGTCCGAATCAAATGTATAAAAGCTGCTGTTAAAGCCTGTGTTTACATACTCTCTTTTTCCGGGGATATCAACGCCTGACCCGGTTGATGGGGACTCAATAGCCCAGAAGGTGATGTTTTCCCTGAACTCCGAGAATGGCTCAGTGGAAAGAGCGTATTCCATGATACGCCGGGCATCTTCCAGGAATTTCGGCATCTCCTCGATGGTGTATCCTTCAGCCAGAAACGCAATGTCAAGTTGCCTGGCAGGATCACGTGACTCGGAGAGAGGTGTCACAGCAAGTGAGTCGATCTTCTCGTGGAGAATGAAATAATTATCCGGGTCGACTGTCATGGTAAAAAGTGTCTCAAATTCTCCTGTATTATAGTTGCGTTTGTCGATCTCAAACCTTGCCTTGGCAGCTGGGAATGGCATCGTAGCCGTCATAGGAAAAGCCCTTGGCACCTCTTTGGCTTCAGCAGTCCCCTGAAACTCTTCAAACAATGACGAAAATCCTTTTCTGAAGAGAAGTCTTTCTGAGACAGAGTCGTAAAGCGAAAAACGATAATTGCCAGAATTCCAAGGGTCAGTGAGGTTATTGTGCGGACCACCCCAAAGCGGCTCCTCTTTCATTTGCCATAGGTAGATAGCTGTCTCCTTGTCGTTTCCAGCCAGCAGGTAATCAATCCTTAACGTGTTATCCGTGAAGAACTGATCAAAGTTGATCTTTTTCCCTTTCTCTTCAGAAATCTGGTTAACAGATACATCTGGAAGAGGAGTAACCGAGACATCCTGAGCAAAGATGGTCTGACATCCGAGAAGCATGATTGGTACCAATTGTTTCCGCATAACTATTCTGTGTTTGTCTGCAAATTTCTTCCTCGGTTCTCAAAACTACCTGGCAATCACAAATTTCTCTCTCTTAACTATACCTGATTCACCATGCAATACCAACAGATATATCCCTTCATGAAATCCGGTAACATCAATTTCTTGATATCTGGTTCCTCCGGGAATTTGAATCTCCTCCATTTTCTGTCCATTAACAGTATATATATCCAAACAAAATCGTCCACCTGAAGTGCTCAACTCCGAAAACACATCTGCCGGAAAAGAGATGGTAATACGAGATTGTGCCGGGTTAGGAAAAACCATGGATGCATTTGACGGAGATGGCTCATCTTCAATAAAAACATAGCCACTTTCGTATACAGCCATCCAGCCAGGCATGGTTTGCCCGGCATCTGATCTGAACAACAGGGTAAGGTCACTGCCGGTTGTTATGATACTGGAGGGCAGATCATTACCTGAAAAAGCGCCGATCTTCTGGGCATTGGTATCCGCGCCATCATAAACCCAGAGGGAATCAAATCCACTCTCCAGAGAAAAACTTTTGAACGATATCGCAATCTGTGTATTATCACAGCTATGCAGCGTGACGGAATAATCCTCATGATTGTAATAATTCCAATAAGGACCTCCCGAGTCATATATTGTATCCGTACAGGGTAGGATAGCGCAGTCGGTAAAATGATCAGCAATCAATTGCCAGAGTTCAGTATACCCGTCGTCGTACCCCAGGGCCCACATTCCAATCCCGCCAAGTTCACGCTGGTTAACAATGTTATACCGATATTCCAGATCAGCCGTTTCGCATAAAAAACACTGGTACCAATTGCTGTTCTCCTGGAAGGCATAGTATGTTGAGAAACTGTGCTGCTCCCATTGCCTGTTCTCAGGAGTATAATTCGTTCCTGAACTATTTTTTATGGTTCTGTATCTGTATGCTGTTCCGTTGCCTGTAGTATTTGAAGGAGATGATCCGCTTTCTGTTGGCCACTGTCGTCCATAGTAAGGCATGCCTAATATGAGTTTTTCTAAAGGGACCCCTTCAAACAGATAATATGAAATTGTTCGTGATAAATTATAATTAAAAATCCCTGTCATTGAGTAAAGAGGAGCTACAGGGCCGGCTTGCGCACTTCCATTCCAGTAGTAATCGTACCCCATGATGAAAAAAATACCGATGTGTTCCTTGAGCAGGTCGATGTTGAAGATTCCACTCCAATCCACTGAAGGCAAGGCCATACTGACAATTCCATCGGGGTTGAGAGAATGATATTGCTGAGCCAGGTCGATCGTAAAATCGACCATCTCCTCTCCATAAGCGGCTGGCACTGCTTCAAAGTCGAGGTTTATACCGTCACCATTGCGCAGTTGCACCAATGAAATCAGGCTGTCGATAAGGTTTTGTTTTGATACCGGATTGGAAAAAAATGTACCATGGCCCGAAAACAGGGTAGCGCATAAGTGTGTGCGAACTCCATTGGCCTGTGCCGAATCAACAGCAGGATCAGTTAACCACTCGTGAATTGTAACAGGCATACCCGTTGCCGGGTCGACTTCATAGGAAAAATAACAAAGATCCGATAACAGATTCCATTGGTAATTAAGGTAGGCATTCCCCGTCCAGTAGGTATGGTACCCGAAAACGATTTTCTTAAGTGTACATCCTGAAGCTGTGTTTGACACACGTTTCGGTTGAATAGAACAGGCTTCAACCCGGTGATCCCTGTAATATTCCGACTCCTCAACGTGAATAGATCTGAAAGGAGTATCCTGAGCAAAAATGAGAGGGCTTGACAAAACCAGGAATAATACAAGATTTCTTCTCATCACAAATACTATATGAAGCAAAATTAAGGAGTTTCGTCGATCTTATTTGAACTTAGTGCAACCTTCACAGATCTTTGTGTAATAATTATTGGAACTCTATCTTCACAAACGTTTACTTTTACAAAAAAATCCCTCTCTATGAATACACAAACGTATAAAAATTTGTTGCTGGCTATTCTGCTTTTGACCTGGATGCCTTTTTCAAGGGCTCAGGAAATGAAAAATACGAAGAACGACCCTGCTTCCCATCATGAAGTGCCTGACGACCCATATATGGCTCCTTCCGTTAATCTGGGAACTCCCATAAAGGGGTATAAATCAGTGAACTCATCCATTTTTACCACCCAGGTTAATGTTGATGAGAACGGCTACAACATTCCCGACGATGCAGCCAACGAACCCTCAATTGCTGTGGATCCGACAAATCCCGCTCGCATGGTGATCGGTTGGCGTCAGTTTGACAATATCGGCAGCAACTTTCGGCAGGCTGGCAATGGTTTTACCACAGACGGAGGCAATACCTGGACATTTCATGAAGTGATCAACCAGGGTATCTTCCGTTCCGACCCTGTGCTGGATGCCGATGCCAATGGAACCATTTTCTACAACAGCCTGACCTCTGATGGTTCAACCTACACCTGTCAGGTTTATCGCAGCAACGACGGAGGTGTCAACTGGGACGATGGGGTAGAGGCAAAGGGAGGCGACAAGCAGTGGATGGTAGTTGACAAGACCGACGGCGTTGGTGCAGGAAACATCTACTCCTTCTGGACTGTCTTCTACAGTTCCTGTTACCCTGGATTTTTCACCAGATCGACTGATGGGGGAGACTTTTATCAGAATTGTGAAACTGTTCAGGGCTTCCCTTATTGGGGAACCATGGCTGTGGGTCCTGATGGTGAATTGTATACAGTGGGCTCAGGTGAAGATGAAGGTGTTGTTGTCTCAAAATCCACTACAGCGCAGAATCCCGCCTACGTGGTCAGTTGGGACCTCGCCGAACAGGTCTATCTGGATGGACATCTAACTTCACAGGCTCCCGTGAATCCTGGCGGGTTACTTGGCCAGGCTGATATTGGTGTAGATATGTCGGAAGGGCCAGGACGAGGGAATGTCTATGTTTTATCTTCTGTTGAACGGGCAACCGGAGGCGATCCGGCCGATGTGATGTTCTCGAAAAGCATGGATGGAGGAGTCAGCTGGAGTCTCATCCCGGTAAAGATTAATGACGACCCGGAGAACGATAACTATCAGTGGTTTGGCACGATGTCAGTCTCTCCCGATGGAAGAATCGACGTGGTTTGGCTCGATACGCGCGATGCCCCTCCAGGGACCTATTTGTCAGCACTTTACTATTCTTACTCTACAGATGAAGGCGAGACCTGGTCAACAAACCAACGCCTATCCGAACTATTTGACCCACATGTCGGCTGGCCACAGCAGAACAAAATGGGCGACTATTTCGATATGCGGTCGGATGAAACAAGCGCACACCTTGCCTGGGCAAATACATTAAATGGTGAACAGGACGTCTATTACAGCCGCATCACCCCTACTTATATTGGCATTGATGATGCTGATCATAAATCAAATTCCCTTTCTCTTTCATGTTATCCCAATCCATTTATAGATAGAACAACCATCCGGTATATTTTACCAAAAGAAACATTTGTAACGTTGGATATCCTGAATCTTTACGGACAAGTTGTTGAGACCCTTGTTGCAGCAACACAACAGCAGGGAATTCAAACGATTCAGTATCGTCCGTCAGACCTCAAAACGGGTTATTATTACGGAAGGCTAACAGTGGGAACAACGAAGTCGGTCATTTCACTTATTAAAACCAGGTAGTTATATTTAGGAGGTACGATTTCCGATTAACGATTGCATTTTTGATTTTGGATGTACAAGGGACGACTTATTTTCAAATCCACAATAAATTATAAATCTAAAATCGTCAATCGGCACTACAATCGTAAATCGTCAATCGTATTTCATAAATCCCTTGACTTGGGCTACAATCATCCCTGTCAGCATCAAACAGCAACCCAGGAGGATTTTTCCGGTGACAACTTCATTCAGGATCAGCCATCCACCCAGGACAGCAAATACCGATTCGAGGCTCAGGATGATCGAAGCATATGCAGGATGTGCTTTCTGCTGGGCAAACACCTGCAAGGTATATCCGATTCCCACAGACATCAGACCTCCATAAAGGATTGGCCAGAGAGCATCCAGGATCGGCTGAATGGCAATCTCTTCCACGCCGATGGCAACAATCCAGCTGAACAGGGCACAGATTGAAAATTGGATGATAGCTGTCCGGATTGGATCGGTGCGTGGGGCTACATGTCCGACGATGATGACGTGAGCTGTCCAGATGAGGGCGCAGACGAGGACAAGGGCATCCCCGAAATTAATGGTAAATCCCTCTCTGACACTGAGGAAATAAAGGCCTGCAACCGCCAGGGCCACGCCAATCCAGATGGTAAAATGGTTCCGTTGTCCCATAAACAGTCCTGCAACGGGGACAAACACGACATATAAACCTGTAATAAATCCTGCGTTACCTGCAGTAGTGTAAACCAATCCGTACTGCTGGAAAGAGACCCCACCGAATACCAGTAGCCCGAGCAACAGCTGGAGCCAGATGATTCGGGTTTTCTCTTTTTTTGTTGGGAACAACTTATTGAATGCCTGTTTCTTGCGAAAGAATAAAAAGGGAACCAGCACAAGACTTCCCAGGCTAAACCTGACAGCAGAAAAAGTAAAGGGTCCCATATAATCCATCCCCACTCGCTGGGCAACAAAAGCAAATCCCCAGATGGCAGCAGCCAGCAACAGGAGTACGTCGGATTTTACTTTGCCGGAGGAGGACATGTGAGGTCATGTTGGAATGAGCTGCGAAAATACATAAAAGTGTTCATCGATCACTTCGTGTGTTCATCGAAATCATTTTTTGAGATCTCAGGATTAACTACTTTTACATCCAACCAATTAAATCTGATTTTATGAAACGAATTTTCATCATTGCAGCTCTTTTTATTCTCCCTGTTGCGATCATTTTTGCCCAGGAGAATGTGGATGCAGAAAAAGAGGCAATTAAAAAGGTCATTCAAAGTGCCTATGTAGATGGCCTCCAGAACAATGGGGATCTGGAACTTATTGCAGAAGGATTTCACCCGGGATTCCAGCTGATCGGTATCAGCAGAGGAGAGGGTATGTGGAGTTTACCAATTTACAACTGGGTAGAAGATGTGAAAATTGGAAAAAAAGAGGGCAAGTACCCCAGGAAAGAGGAAGAGAAGGTGACTGTTAAGTTCCCGATGATCGACATTACCGGTACAGCGGCGATTGTCAAGCTTGAGTTTTATGTAGGAAAGAAGTTAACCTATATCGATTATATCTCGCTGTACAAATTCGGTGAAGATTGGAAACTAGTAAACAAGATTTTCTTCAAGATCCCGGAAGAAGAAAAAAAATCGGAATAAACTTATAAATACAAACAAATCAATCCTCATTACCGGTGCTTCCAGCGGTATCGGAAAGGACTGTGATCTCATCCACGAAAATCCAGCATTTCTTTCCCGCTCCCGGATGCCAGTCGGGGCAGATCCCTGGGGTTTTGGCCACAACTCTCACATAGCGGGCCTCAACAGAGGGCTCCAGATCAGCCCATTGTTCCAGGATTGTGGGAGTAAAATCCTTTTGAGAGAACTCATGGATGGAGATGCCGGCAGGGGAGAAGTGCTCCCCGTCGAGTGAGGTGAAAAATTCAACTTCTGTTGGGAAAAAGATCCAGGACCCGGCGTCCTGGAGAAAGCCGGCAGAGATCTTTCGCACCTGTTGAATCTCACCGAGATCGACAACTGCATCCAGATCAACACCTTCGTAACCTTGCCAAACACCTGTTTTGAAATTCTCACCTCCCTTTTTGAAGTCGATCAAAGCAAAATCACCTCCAGCTGAATATTGGGGCGCATACTGTGTATTTAGTTTGATCTTGCGGTTTTCAGGGATTTTCTGAAACGTGGATTCAATGATGAAACTTGGCTCGCTGCCCTCTTTTTGAGCAAAGGCACAGAGGGTGGTGGTTTCATGTAACGTGATGGGGCCGGTATACAGATTCTGGATCCCGGATGCTGGATTCTGGTTCAGGGAATAATAGATTTTGGCAGTGGGGTCGGGAGAGGAGAGGGCAATCGTTGTTGAATAAAAAAAGGTCGCATCCCCTTCAGCAACATAAGGAACAGGCTGAATTAATTCGTCATTCGTAATTCTTAATTCGTAATTAGAAACAGTTCCCCAATCGTAATTGGGTGAGCTTCCCATCTCAAAAACCAGTTCACCGCCTTCCATGATCTCCTGATGCCGGATGGCTGATGTTGGGTGGTCGATGCCGTTCAGGGTACAGGATTGGATATAAAAATTCTTCTCTGATAGGTTATTGGCTGTGATTGTGAATGTGTTCCCGTTTTCCAACTCGATTTTTGCTGAAGGGAATCGGGGTGTTCCAATGGCATAAAATCCCGATCCTGGTGTTACCGGGTAAAATCCCAATGCGGAAAATACATACCAGGCCGACATCTGGCCGCAGTCCTCATTACCACAAAGTCCATCCCGCTGGTTGGTGTAGAAATCATTCATGATCCGATGAACCAGCTCCTGTGTTTTCCAGGGTTGTCCAACATAGTCGTAGAGATATGCCATGTGGTGACTGGGTTCATTTCCATGCGCATACTGACCGATCAACCCGGTAATGTCGGCCTGATCTCTGCCTGTTGTTTCCGTTTTTGCTGAGAAGAGTTCGTCCAGTTTTCCGGCCATAGCCTCTTTCCCACCCATCAACCCGATCAGTCCGTCGATGTCCTGAGCAACACAAAAGCTGTATTGCCAGGCATTGGCTTCTGTGTAGTTGAAATTGACTTCATAGGGATCAAATGGGGTGAACCACTGGTTGTTGAGTTTTGCCCGCATAAAACCGCTGGTGGGGTCAAAGATGTTTTTGTAATACTGAGCCCGTTGAATGAACTCCTTATAATCATCCTCTTTCTTCATCTCATAGGCCATCAGGGCAATACACCAATCGTCGTACGCATATTCCAGTGTTTTCGAAACCGATTCGCCCTCCTGGTCTCCAGGGATAAAACCCTGATTTCTGTAGAACTTAAGTCCGAACTGATCCTGGTTTGCACTGTTTTTCATCGCTTCAAGGGCCAGATCTGCATCGTAATCCCGGATGCCTTTCTGATAGGCATCAGCGATGACAGGGATGGCGTGATAACCAATCATGCAGTTGGTCTCATTGGCGGAGAGTTCCCAAACAGGCAGAAGTCCTCCCTCCTGATATTGCCTCAGAAAGGTACGGATGAAGTCGTTGGTGCGTTTCTGATCGATGATGGTCAGCAGGGGATGCAACGCCCGATAGGTGTCCCACAAGGAAAAAACAGTGTAATAGTCAAAACTGTCGGCCTGATGAACCTGCAGATCCCTGCCAAGGTACCGGCCATCAACATCCATATAGAGGTTGGGGCTGAGCATAGCATGGTAGAGGGCTGTGTAGAATATTTTTTGGTCATCAAACGCCCCCCCGCCTACAGTGATTTTCTCCAACTCCTTCGTCCAGGCGAGTCGACAGGCATCAAGCACCTCGTCGAATTCCCAACCCGGAACCTCTTCGTCAAGATTATTCCGTGCACCATCAATGCTTACAGCAGAAATTCCAATCTTTACCTGAATCTCCCCGTAGGCTTTTGTTGGTTTGAAAAGGAATAGAGCTTTGATATCAACCCCTTCAGCCTCAGTTAAACCAACATTTCGGTCTCCTTCATTTTCGATCTCTACTGCACGGAAAGGTTTTGAGAATCTGATCACGAAAAAAAGTCGTTGATCTTTCGCCCATTCAGTAGAGAAACGGTAGCCTTCAACCTCTCTGTCTCCAACAATCTTCAATCCTGATTCAATTACCTTATCCCTGTGCTGCAGATCTAGAACAACAGCAGGTGTTTCGGAAGCAGGATACGTATAGCGATGAAACCCCGATCTTTTAGCAGCTGTAAGTTCAACTCCGATATCATATTTTGACAAGCTAACCCGGTAATACCCAGGCGATGCTTTTTCAGACGTGCGATCAAAGGATGAGGCATAATTGTAGTCTGACAGTGAAACCTCCCCTGTTACAGGCATCAGCAGGATATCACCGTAATCAGAACATCCTGTTCCGCTCAGGTGCGTATGGCTGAAGCCGTAAATCGTATCATCGGAAGCGTGGTAAGCCGAACAGCCATCCCATCCCTCCAGCCTGGTATCCGGGCTCACCTGCACCATCCCAAAGGGCCACGTAGCCCCCGGGTAAGTATGCCCATGTCCCCCTGTCCCGATAAAAGGATCAACAAAATCAGTCAGTCTGACCAGTCGTTGGCCGAAACAACCAGAAACCGAACTGATAAGAGTTCCTGCCAAAAATAAAACCACGCATCTCCTCATAAATGAAAATTATACAGACGTTGAAATTCCCAATTTCTACCTACCTACCTACCTACCTACCTACTTTCCTACTTCCCTACTTCAAATAGGTGTCTACCAACGAGATCACTTTAATGGAATCCTGGAAGAAATCGACATCTTCAACGGTGTTAAATTGAATTCGTTTCTCCTCAAACGGCATCAGGTCGAAATAGTTGTCACTGAAATCTCCTTGTAAAGGTGTTCTCAAATATACGCCCTTGGCCAGTTTGGTGGTATAGAGGTTGATGCTGTAACCATTCGATGTCTTTTCAGCGACAAGATCAATAGGCGCCTTCTCCAGCTTCATGTCTTTTGGCGATACAAAATAGTATAAGTTTGATGCCCTGACCCCCAGGATATTCTTAATCTGGGTATAAATGAACAACCTCGACTTATCGGCACTTTTGAGGAATGCAGCCAGGTTGGTATCAACCACCACCTCTGTGCGGGAGGCAGAAAATTCGTAAGGCTTCTCCTCTTGCCACAAAACATTTCCATCAAAGTCAGCCAGCACGACCCAAAGGTTTGCATCCTGGTTGTCGGGTTCGTCAAATGTCGCGTAAACCTTTAACTGATCGCCTTCCATGTCGGAAACGATAAAGAAATCACGGTAATTGCGACTCACGGCATAGTAAGCAGCTTTTTTCTTGCCGTAATAATCAATGGTAGACCAGGAGACAACAGGCCACGAATCATTCAGTTGCCAGTACATGGTACCCATGCAGTAGGGTTTAGCCCGCCGGTGGGCTTCAATAGCGGTTTTCAATCCGTCGGCCTGTAGGAGCTGACTAACATAACCATATGTCTCTAAGTCTTCGGGTACCTTGTAGTCCCGTTTCATATATTCATCAATTGTTTCAAAACCTACCGGGTGCTTCTGATGAGCCTTCATGACATCAGAACCCAGTTTCAACTCAGTAGGTGGGGTAACTTTTTCGATGGTAGAATAGTCGGGGAATCCCTGGAAACCATATTCGGAGACAAACCGGCCTACTTTCTTGTTGTACATGTCAAAAGGCTCTTTGCCCCACCATACACCCCAATAGTGCAAATCTCCCTCTTTCAGACTCTTCTCATTGCCCCAACCATTCATCGGGCTGGTGCTGATATATGGCCGCAGCGTATCGTGCCTTAGCAGTGCGTAGGGAATCAGCTCCTTGAAAATCTTCCTGTAATTACGGAAAATCCTGGATGAGTCCTCCTTGCTGTAGCCGTAATCCTTGACCCATCCCCAGTTATACCATCCCTCTTCAATCTCATTGTTCCCGCACCATAACACAATGGAAGGATGCCTTCTGAGTCTGACAATATTCTGTATGATCTCATCCTGCACACTTCTGAAGAATGGACCCTCTTCGGGCAGCATTCCATTGGCAAACATGAAATCCTGCCAAACCATAATTCCCTTTTCGTCACACAAATCGTAGAAGATATCATTCTCATAGATGCCGCCGCCCCAGACCCGGAGCATGTTGATATTGGCAGCATCCACGCTCTTAATCAGTTCCGTATACATGGAGTCGGTGACCCGCGATGGGAAGTTATCCATTGGGATGTAGTTTGCCCCACGAATGAAAACAGGAACATCGTTGATCTTCAAGTAGAAAGACTTCCCAACAGAATCTGGTTCCTGAACCAGTTCAACCGTTCGCAGACCCACTTTCTGATGTCCCTCAGCCTCCTTCCTCCCGGCAAACCACACTTGGTATCCCAGGTTGTACCGTGTGGGAGCTCCCATGCCGTTTGGCCACCAACGCTTGGGATTGGTCATGTCAAAATCGATACGAATGGAATTGACACCTTTGGTCAGCAATTCACGTCCTTCGAAAAAAACAGTTGAATCGAACATCAGTTTGAACTCTGCCGTATCGGGCAGGGTGGATACTACTATGAAGGATGCCGACATCCGGGCCAAAGAGTCTGTCAGGCTCTTTTGGATGAAATTGACACCCAGTACATCCACATATTTCCAGTACTTAATATAGATTGGACGCCAGATGCCCATCGTGACAAATCTCGGACCCCAGTCCCAGCCAAACTGGTAGGCAGCTTTCCGGCATACCATCCGTTCGTCCCCTGGAAGTTTGTAGGGAAGCTTATCGTAAAAAGCTTTATTCAATTTTGTAATGGAAGGAAATTCAATTTTTATCCGGTTGTAGCCAATCCTCAGGTAATGTTTCGTATTAGCATACCAGGTTTTGAACATGTTGTCGGCTGTGATCACCAGCGAGTCGTTGATATATACGTTTGCGTAGGTATCAATACCTTCACAAACCAGCTGGATGTTCCGGTTTGCAAAGAAATCGCGATCCAGTTCAAAATATTTCTCATAAACCCATCCTGTATCGGAAATCCATTGCAGCTTCTCTTCAAAATCGGCATAGAAAGGATCTGGGATGACGTTATTTCGCAGGAGGTCTAACTGTACGGACCCTGGTACCACTGCATTATGGATCTTTTTGGATCCCTGCATCCTCAGTTGCCAGACACCGTCGAGAGACAAAATGCTGGCCCCATCTTGCGCTGCAAGAGGAAGGGTTATGGTAATCATGCAGAAAATTGAGATGACAAGCGCGAAGGCTCGTTTCATGGATCGTATCATGGTGGGTAATTTAGATAAACGTGACAAAATTAATTGATTTTTCCAAAGGGGGGATGGTGGTTGGGTGAATCAATTTGTTAATTTCGGGAGATAATATCAAATCCTATGGTTACTCAACCGCTTTTTGATCTCTTCTTTCAGCGTTATGGAAAGCCTGAAAAAATTCCTCAAATCTTCTTCGCTCCCGGACGAGTGAATCTCATCGGTGAGCATACCGACTACAACGGAGGGTTCGTGTTGCCGTGTGCATTGCAATATGGAACATATCTGATTATCAGAAAGATCGATGAACCGATTATCCGGCTTGCTTCCACCAATATGGATTTGTATACAGAGATTCCCCTGTCAGAAAGTTTTTGTCAAATTAAAAACCAATGGGTCAATTATCCTCTCGGCGTGCTGGCGCAGTTCCTCCAACGAAATATCGCAATCGGGGGACTGGAACTCCTCTTTTCTGGAGATATCCCAAACAATGCCGGTTTGTCTTCTTCAGCATCCATTGAGATGGTGACTGCATATGGTATGAATTCCCTTTATCAAAGCGATCTTCCGATGTTGGAGATGATTAAACTCTCGCAGAAAGCAGAGAATCAGTTTGTCGGAGTAAACTGTGGCATCATGGATCAGTTTGCTGTGGGAATGGGGGAGAAGAACCATGCGATCTTCCTGAACTGCAAAACGCTGGAATATAAGTTGGTTCCTGTTCTCCTTGAAGGAATATCGATGGTTGTTGCCAATACCAACAAGCAACGAGGGCTGGCCGATTCAAAATACAACGAGCGGGTGGCTGAGTGCCAGATGGCTGTTGCATACTTAGGAGATTTGTTTGATGTAAGTCAGCTTAGCGAGATTAGTTTCATGCAATTTTACAAAGTTCAGGATCAGATCCCTGATGAAGTGATCCGGCGGAGAGCGAGGCATGTCATTTCCGAAAACCAACGGGTTCTGAATGCGGTTTCATGCTTGTGGAACAACAATATCCAGGAGTTTGGGGCTCTGATGAATGCCTCCCACGAGTCGTTGCGTGATAATTATGAAGTGACTGGTTTTGAACTCGATTCATTGGTTGACGAGGCTCAGAAGATGCATGGTGTGATTGGATCCCGGATGACCGGAGCGGGCTTCGGAGGGTGTACGGTATCCCTTGTCAGGAATGAATCATTGAACACTTTTATTGAAGAGGTCGGAGAAAAGTACAAGGCAAGAACCGGGTTGACAGCCGATTTCTATGTTGTTGAGGTGTCGGATGGAGTGAGAAAAATCATTAACTAATGAACCTGCCTTTTCAGTTGGCTGTTCCAAACTTGTACACCGTAATTTCATTGTACACGTCTCCCGGCTTCAGAATGGTATTCGGGAAGGTGGAGTGGTTCGGTGAATCGGGGAAATGCTGTGTCTCCAGGCACAATCCGGAGTGTTGTCCGTAAGCCTTTCCGCCTTTCCCTTTGATGGATCCGTCGAGGAAGTTTCCGGAATAGAACTGAATACCGGGCTGGGTTGTATAAATCTTCACCTCACGACCACTTTTGGGATCCAACAGGGTCGCTGCCAGGGACAGATCGCCGGGGGTTTTGTCCAGCACATAGTTGTGGTCGTATCCACCTTTTACATCCCCAATCCGGGAACCGATCTCATGCGGTGTGTTGAAATCCATCGGCGTACCTGCCAATGGTGGCAAGGTACCTGTGGGGATCGACTCCCCGTCTACATCAGTCAGTTGGGCAGCTACAATGGATAAAATGTGGCCAAGCACGTTGGTATCTGCCGTTGAGAGGTTGAAATAGGTGTGGTTGCAGAGGTTTACCGGACACGGTTGATCCGTGGTAGACGTGATAACAGTTTGAAGTTCATCGTTATCGGAGAGGGCGTAGGTGACTTTCGTATTCAGTGTCCCGGGGTATCCCTCTTCTCCATCCTGACTCGTATAGGTCAGTTCAAGTCCTACAGATGTTGAATCCTGAACCTCACGGGCATCCCACACCACTTTGTCAAATCCCTTATCTCCTCCGTGAAGGTGATTGTTCCCGTTGTTTGTAGCAAGTTGATAGGATTTCCCATCTAACTTAAACTGCCCTTTTGCAATCCGGTTTGCATACCTGCCAACAATAGCGCCGAAATAGGGGTTATTTTCGACATATGACTTCAGGCTGTCATATCCAAGGACAATATCTCCCGGAGTTCCATTCCGGTCAGGAGTCCAGATTTGTGTGATGATGCCACCATAATTGGTGATCTTTATAACAATCCCGTTTTTATTGGTCAGGGTATAAAGGAAGACCTCCTGATTGTCAATTGTTCCGAAAGGTTCTTTCATAATGGAGAGTGTTGAATTGTCTGCAGATTTGTCCCGGTTGCCGGAATTCTGACAGGCCGACATCAGTCCGGTTGCAAGAATGAACAGCAGAAGCAGTTGGATACAACGTTTCATGGCGTGTGGTTTTATTCATACAAACTTAACGATTTACAGAGTAAGATTTTCGATTTTCGTTGGAATTGTTCAATTTTGAAAACGAATCCGGGATGCCGGATTCCGGACATTGAATCATTTGAGCAGACTTTCTATGAAACAAAACAGGGATATGAAAGGAAAGGTGGTACTGATTACCGGAGCCTCTTCTGGAATAGGAGCTGCGACAGCACTCGCTTTTAACAGGGAGGGTGCAAGGGTGGCGATGGCCGCCAGAAGGGGTGAAAAACTCAACCAGCTGGCAAAACGCATGAAAGACCCGCTCGTATTGCAGGTCGATATAGGGATAGAAGCCGAGGTCCGCAACATGATTCAGGATACAATCCGGCATTTTGGCAGGATCGACGTATTGATAAATAACGCTGCATCCATCATTGTGGCACCTGCTCAAACTGTTTCGTCCGAAGATCTTGTTTCTGCTTTTCGAACCAATCTTATCGGACCCGTTGCAGCAACACAGGAAGCGAGCATACAGATGAAAAAGCAGGGTGGGGGACAAATCATCAATGTGGGCTCTCCCGGCTTCATGATGGGAGTCCCTTTTTACAGTCCGTATGTATGCTCCAAAGCAGCACTGTGTGCATGGACACGAACCATACAGGCTGAATGGGCTGGGAGTGGGATCGTTGTGAGTGAGTATTTTCCGGGTTACATTCTTACAGACTCAAAGCCCGATTCACGTATCGGAGAGGTTGAGCAGGATTTGCTGATGAGTCCGAAACAAAACTGGCTTACCCGAACGTTTGCCAAACCCAAGATGCCCAATGATGTGGCTGATCAACTGGTAGGATTGGTAAGAAATCCCAGGACCCTGGTCTACTCATCCGGATCTGTTCGTATGGGAGCATTTATCTCCAATTTTTCCGGGTTCAGACTCTCTCTGGCCATGCAAATGGCACGAACTGCAAGGGATAAAAAACCGGAGATCTAATTTATTATCTTTGTTTCAAATTTCAAACTATGAAAAGGGCTGTTTGTCTGTTAATAGCACTGTTTGTTGTGGCTTGTAGCTTTACGGGAAATGGACAGGTGGATACCATTTACGACTCTGTCAGCCGGATAGATTCTCTGAATGAAAAACTGACTGAATTCACAGAACAGATCAAAAAGAATGAGGAGCAACGCCTGGCTGATTCTATCAGAAGGATTGAGCTTCAGCGGGAACTGGATCTTGTAAAAGCAAGCGACTACATGCGTCGCAGGGAGCTGATGGATCGGTTAGATCAGTTGGAAAAGCAGGATTCCATCAGGCTGGAGCAGAAGAAGATGCGTGTGGCAGAGATTCGTAAAACAAATGCCGGAATGCCTGTCGCTCCCTTTGGCGATACCCTGTTTCTTATTTTTAACAAAATAGGAGCATTCACTCCCTTTGAACGTGCCGAAAGCATCTCCCGTAAGATCCAACAATTATACAAAGACAGACCTTATTATCCCGATTCTCTCCAGATTATTGCATCGGATAATACAGAAGACCTCGTCTACTTGGACATGATTATCATGAGTGTCAGTGATATTGATGCACTCATCAACGGAACAGGTACAAACGCACTGGCATATCAATACAGAACAGCGATCAATAAAGCAGTTCTCGGATATATCAAATATACAAGCCTCTCCAATACCCTGAAACGAATTGGACTCGTTTTGCTAACAATTGGCATTGTAGCACTACTTATATATTTGATAATCAGATTATTTCGATTTACGAAAAAATATATCGAGAAGAACAGGGGTAGGTTTATCCGAAGCATCCGCATCAGAAATTATGAACTGCTCTCAAAGGAAAAGGTACTCAAAGGAGTATTGTGGCTGAACATGGTTGTGAAGATATTTTTCTTCATCCTTGTTGTCTACCTGGCACTGCCCTCCCTTTTCAGCATCTTTCCTGTTACAGAAGCCTGGGCCGGCACCCTGATCAGGTGGGTAATCGATCCGATAACCTCAATTGCCTTTGCATTTATTGCTTACCTGCCCGATTTGATTACAGTCATCGTAATCGTAACTGTCGTGAGATACCTGGTGAAGCTTATAAAATATCTTGCCAAAGAGGTTCAGGCCGGTAAACTAACCCTTCCCGGGTTTCATCCCGACTATGCGATGCCAACCTTTGGGATTGTCAGGTTTATACTCTATGCATTTATGTTTGTTGTGATCTTTCCTTACCTTCCGGGCTCTGGTTCCGATATATTCAGAGGTGTATCAGTGTTTCTTGGTATCCTGCTCTCTCTTGGATCCACCTCAGCGATCAGCAATGTGGTGGCTGGGTTGGTCATCACCTACATGCGTCCGTTTAAAATTGGAGACCGTATAAAGCTTGGGGATGTGACCGGGGATGTGATTGAAAAAACGCCATTGGTTATTCGTGTCAGGACTATTAAAAATGAAGAGATTACGATCCCGAATAGCCAGATACTCACTGGTCACACCATAAACTACACATCCTCAGGAAAGGAAATCGGTTTGATTCTCCATACAACAGTATCGATTGGGTATGATGTGCCTTGGCGTCAGGTTCATGAATTGTTGATATCTGCCGCGAAATCAACAAAAGGAGTTTCTAAAGACAATGCGCCGTTTGTATTGCAAACTAGCCTCGATGACTTCTATGTCTCCTATCAGATCAATGCCTTTACCAAGTCCCCTGAGAAATCTGCCGTGCTATACTCCGACCTGCACAAGAATATCCAGGATAAATTCAATGAAGCCGGAGTGGAGATCATGTCACCGCATTACAAGGCAATCAGGGATGGGAACCAGATGGCTGTACCTCCCGATTCCCTTCCAAAAGACTATAACGCTCCATCTTTCAGGGTCAATGATAACCCGAAGAACTAGATGCTATATATTTTATAACCCTAAACCAACACCGATTCATATGCCAAAATCAATCCCCTTAAAAGAGCGCCCGATCGATTACATCTACCTGGCTTTCTTCTTTGTCAACTTGTTCTTTATCACCTATATCGTTGACCTGGAACAGATTGTGATCAAGGATCCTTCCAACTTTGACTACCCCTTCTGGCCATTGCCTTTTTTTATCGATATGGTTCACTGGTGGGGGACTACATTTGATCCGCTTCAGTGGTTCCGCCCGGTTTGGTGGCAGGCAACCATATGGCTGGATGTATTGATTTTCGGTCCATTTTATGCCTTTGCCATCTATGCTTTTATCAAAGGAAAGGATTGGATCCGCATCCCGACAATTATCACCATGTCCATCCTCTTCACCAACGTTACGATCATCTGCAGCGAAGAGATCTGGGGCCCTACACCTGCATTAAACCTGCCTCTGGTACTTCTTGCAAATGCCCCATGGTTCCTTTTTCCGATTTTCCTGGTATGGAAAATGTGGAAAAATTCCAATCCCTTTACGAAATAGGCTTCACCAAATACAATTCATTATGCTTCCACTTTTTTCTTCGTTCAGTCTGAAAGGAATCCCCGTTAAGAACAGGGTCATCATGCCGCCGATGGTTTGTCCACACTATGTGGGCGACGATGGCATCGTAAGCAGGAGAAACCTCGACCATTATCGGGAGCGGGCTGAAGGCGGTGCAGGCATCATTGTAACTGAAGCCACAGCTGTAACCAAGATCGGCCGGCTCTCTTCATACCAGCTGGGCATTTGGTCTGATGATCACATCGCAGGCTTAAGCCAGATTCCTCTAATCGTGAAAAGTTTCGGTGCTGTTTCGTTGATCCAGATCCATCATGCCGGTCTCGTTGCCCCGGAAGCCGTCACAGATGAACCGATGGGACCCTCTGCAAATCCGAAAGATCCCAGGTCGCGAAGCCTGACAATAGAAGAGATCAGGGAAATTAAAGGGGATTTCATTGCCGGTGCCATTCGTGCCCGGAAGGCTGGTTTTGACGGAGTGCAGATCCACGGCGCCCACGGTTACCTGATCAGCCAATTCGCTTCTACCTATTACAACCGGCGTGAGGATGAGTATGGTGGCTCCTTTGAAGGAAGAATGAGGCTGGCAGTTGAAGTGATCGAAGGCATCAGGGAGGCATGCGGAGACTCCTTCCTGATTGCTTACCGGATGGGTGCCAACTCTCCAACGCTGGAAGATGGGATTGAAATTGCCCGTTACTTGGAGACTAAACCCATTGATATGCTTGATGTTTCGCACGGAGGCTCTTTGGTCTCACTGCCGCGGCCGCCCCAAGATTTTGACTACAACTGGATCTGTTTTTCAGGTACGGAAGTCAAAAAAACGGTGAACGTTCCGGTTGGAGTTGTCAATGAGATCCGTACACCTGAAAGAGCCAACTGGCTCATAGAGAATGGGAAGGCAGATTTTGTGAGCATTGGCCGCCCCATGCTTGCCGACCCGCATTGGGTTACCAAAGCCCAGCATCACGAAGAGATGATTGTATCCTGCGTGAGTTGCAAGCCACGCTGCAAATGGTATGTTGATAGTACTGAATGTCCAGCACTTCAAATCCGGATGAAGGAGAGGCTTATCTAACCGAATCCAGTTTTACCATCATTTGTTGCACCAAGGCATTGAAGACTTTCAGGTTCGCTGTGTCGACAGGTTCGGCAGGAGGCGATTCCATTTTCAACGGATCAACCGGAGAGTTGTTTTTAAAGACCCTGAAGTCGAGATGAGGGCCGGTAGAGAGACCACTGCTCCCCACGTAGCCGATGACATCACCCTGCCTGACGTATTTTCCTGACTTGATCCCTTTTGCGTAACCTGAAAGATGACCGTATCCGGTGGAATATACACTGTTGTGCCGAATCTTGATGTACCGTCCAAACCCTCCGTTCCACCTTGCTTCAAGTACTTTCCCGTCACCCAACGCCACAACAGGAGTTCCCCGTGGTGCTGCGTAATCAACCCCATGGTGGGGCCTGTAGATCTTCAGAACCGGATGCTTCCGCGCATTGGTAAACCGGGAGCTGATGCGTGAGAATCGTAGCGGTGCCTTCAGAAAAGTCCGCTGAAGACTCTCAGCCAATTCATCGAAATAGGTTCCCACACTATCCTGCTCAAAGTAGAATGCATAGAAATTGTTGCCTGCTGATACAAACCGTGATGCCAGGATGTTTCCAACGCCAACCGGAATGGTATCAATGATAAGTTCTTCGTAGATGACACTGAAATTGTCGCCTTTCTGTACTCCGTAAAAATCAATTGTCCAGGCATATACATCCGACATCTTCAGAGCAAGGTTAATATCAAGACCATTGTCTACGAAAGCATTCCACAGGGAGGAGGTAATTGTTCCGCTGGCGCTTCTGAGGATTTTCTTCACTATCTTCTTATCCCTGTACACCCGGAGCGAATCCCTGAAATCATAAACAACAAAATCGGTTGCAGTGATTTCATAAATGAAATAAACGGAGGTTTTATTGCTGTCACGGGCAGAAATCACCGCATACCTGTTTCCCGGACGGATCTTCCTGACATCAAAAATCTGGCGGGTGGTCCGTGAAATCAAGTCGATGGTTTGCATAGAAACCAGCGGGGCAAGAATTTCGGAGAGATTCTGGTTCTTCCTGACCTCCCCGTAAACGATGTCAAGTGTATCAATATTGAGGTGATAGACACTTTTCGGTAAACTTTCAGTAATCTCTTCTTCCGGATCCACAGAAGTGGTTGTAGTGATGATGACACCTGCAATTATCACAAGTAAAAAAATGATCGGGAAAACAAGTCTTAGCCAGGATCTCTTCATCCGGCAAAATTAGGGTATTCTCCCCATTTATTCTTAATTTTACCTCTCTATTTAGCCTTTACGAACGATGCGAATTGCTCTTGTTACGCTTTTTCTCCTGATCTCGTCCTGCTTGCTTCCCGGTCCGGCCGACAATTATAGATTTGAGCAGCTTACTGATGGTGTCATTCTCTTTTACGATGGGTTTACCCTGAAGATTCAGATTTGCTCTCCACGGATTATTCATCTCGTTTGCGCACCCGACGACAGGCTTCCGGAGAGCAAAAGCCTCGTTGTAACGAAGGCATGGGAACCCTCCGACTGGAGTTTTGATAAAAAGGGGCAAACCATCCGCTTAAAAACATCTGAGATATCTGTTGAGATCAATACGGCTACCATTCTTTGCAAGTTTTTCAATTCGAAGGGGGATCTTATCCTGGAAGAGAAGGAACGGTCGTTCAGTCCAACTATTGCAGGAGGATCTGCTGCGTGGAATGCGTTTGAAATGTTTAAGCTTTCATCCGAAGAGGCCATCTATGGACTTGGACAACACCAGAATGGATGGATGAATCACAGAGGCAGGGAGGTGACACTGGTACAGACAAATACAACGGCAGTGGTCCCGTTCCTGGTCTCCACAAAAGGGTGGGGAATTCTGTGGGACAATTATTCAAAGACCTATTTTCGTGACGATCGGAATGGGGCTACTTTTTGGTCGGAATATGGAAATGCAGTGGATTTTTACGTGGTATTCGGAAGGGATATGGATGAGGTGATTGCCGGTTACCAGGAAGCTACCGGAAGCGCTCCACTGTTTGGGAAATGGGCGTATGGATTCTGGCAAAGCAAAGAACGCTATGAAAGTGCCAAAGAGATCTCCGACGCTGTGGCCGAGTACCGGATGCGTCGCCTGCCACTGGATGTCATTGTGCAGGATTGGCGATACTGGGGAGAGAACAACATGTGGAGCTCCATGGAATTCGATCCCAGAGTCTATCCTGAACCCGCAAAAAGCATTGAAAAGATTCATGACCTGTTTCACGCTCACTTTGTCATCTCTATCTCGCCAGCCCTGGGACGTGATACAAAGGTTTTTAAAGAATTGTTTGAACAGAAACACACGTTCGCGCCGATCCACTGGAGTGGGGGACATCTTTTCGATCCGTATAGCCAGGAAGCCAGGGATACCTACTGGAAGTATCTGGATGCCGGATTGATGACAAAAGGAGTGGACGGATTGTGGCTTGACGGTACGGAGCCTGAGCTGGCTGATCAGCATACTTTTGAGGAGTCGGAGGCCAACATCCGAAAGCTGGGGACGACAGCCATAGGACCTGTTTCGCGCTTCCTGAATCCCTACTCCTTACTGGCAACCCAGGGGATATTTGAAAATTGGCGTATTGCATATCCCGATAAACGCGTATTGATCCTTACCCGGTCGGCTTTTGCCGGTCAGCAAAGGAATGCAGCCATCACATGGTCGGGCGACATCAACGCGAGCTATGATGTGCTGAGGCGCCAGATCTCCGCCGGACTCAATTTCTCCGTCTCAGGAATCCCTTATTGGACCTCGGATATCGGAGGTTTCTTCATTTCCGGACACGATAAGGGCTACGGGCCCGGACGCTATCCGAATGGTTGCCACGACCCGGCATACAAGGAGCTGTATGTCAGATGGTTCCAGTTTGGAGCCTTTTGCCCGATTTTCCGCTCTCATGGCACCCAAACCCCAAGGGAAATCTGGCACTTCGGAGATATCGGGGATTGGGGTTACGACGCCATGACCAGGTTTCTGAACCTCCGGTACCGGTTAATGCCTTACATTTATTCAGAGGCCTGGAAGGTGACATCTCAAGGGAGCACGATGATGCGCCCCCTGGCCATGGACTTTCCCAATGATAAAAAGGTCTATAACATTGACAATGAGTACCTTTTCGGGCGGTCCATACTGGCCTGTCCGGTTACCGAAGAGCAGTATTTTCCGTTGGATACCATCCTGAACAAACCCCGTTCACTCGATGTGCCGGCATCGGTGGAGCTCTATCTTCCAAAAGGGAGAGACTGGTTCGATTTCTGGACAGGCGAAATATTAAAGGGAGGAGAGACCATCACGAGAGAAACACCCATTGATATCCTCCCGCTCTATATCTCTGCCGGATCTGTCATACCCATGGGACCATACCTTCAATATGCGGAAGAAAAGCCGGCTGATCCCATTGAATTACGAATTTATCCGGGTGCCAACGGCTCCTTCACTCTTTATGAAGATGAAGGGGATGGATACAATTATGAAAGAGGAAAATTCGCCGCGATTGATTTCACCTGGAACCATGAAACCGGAACCCTGAAAATCGGAAAGAGAAAGGGAGGTTTCCCGGATATGCTGACAACGAGGACCTTCAACATCGTGATTGTCTCATCGAACCACGGTATCGGCGTAGAGCTCACAGCCTATCCCAATAGAGCAGTTCAATATTCAGGAGCCGAAATTACCGTGAAGCTTTAATCAAAAGCCCCCGCAAACCGCCGGTCTTCTTTAAAATCGTTAATCGTTAATCGTTAATCTGCAAATCGTAAATTGATCTTCACGATCTCTGGCCTGTTTCCGAGCCTTAAGGGTGGCCCCCAGGTGCCATAACCGGAAGAGACATAAAAGTGTGTGTTCCCGATCTGTCTGTATCCCCAGCTGATCTCGTAGATGGCATCCGTAATGTAATTGAATGGCCAGATCTGCCCGTGGTGGGTATGTCCCGAGAGTTGCAGGTCGATGCCCATCTGGGCATGTTTTGCAAGGTTAAACGGCTGGTGGTCCATCAGGATGACAGGAAATGCCGTATCTACAGATACCATGATCTCGGCTAACTCCTTTCGTGGCTTCCCGGTAAACCGTGGTTTATCACGATCATCCCGGCCAACAAGGTAAAATTGTTCGTTGAGGAATACGGATGTATCACGAAGCATTCTGACGCCGTGATTTTCAAGGTATTCTACCGCTGAATTGACACCCCCGATGTATTCGTGATTTCCGGTGATGGCATATACCCCCAGTCGTGATTTGATCCGGCTCAATGCCTCGCCCAGGTTGTTGTTGATCACGGGCGCAAGGTCCTCATCCACAATGTCGCCTGCAAACAAAACCAGGTCGGGATTCATGGCGTTGATCTTCTCTACCATCCGGTTCGCTTTCCGGCTGGCAATGATGGTTCCGAGGTGTATGTCGGATGCCATGGCAATGGTGAGTTCTCCCGGGATGGCGTTGGGTTTGGAGATCGTAAGGTTCAGCTCTTTGATCCGCGGATTCCGGGCATTGATAAAGCTTACAGCAACCAGTATCACGGATAACCCCAGTACGGTGAAGAGAGTGATCAGTTTTGTGGGAGCCGGATCAGCATAAAAGGAGGAAGGGAAAAAATGGAGGAAAGAGTTGAAAAGACGCGCCAGATCAATCAGTACAACAGCAAGGAAGAAGAAAAGCATAAAACCCAGCCAGAACGAACCGATCCACGTGATGATCCCGGTAAACAGGCAGGGGTAGGTCCGTTCAAGGATGCGGGCAAGGATAAATGTGGATGCCACACCCCAGAAAATCAGGGAAAACCACAGCCGCCATCCCGAACCAGTAGGAATTGCCTGTAAACCACGGATATAGATATAAAAATTGACAGCCCCGTAAACAACCAGGACAATGCTGAAGAAAATAAGGAACTGGGTAGTTTTCATCCCGCAAAGTTAACATATTCCCGTCTCCAGGTCATCCGTGCTTAGGTTCTGTTGTTTCGCTCCTGTCTACGACCAGTATCGACTTCCGGATTTCGAAAAAGGTGGTTATTGGAGTTGAATGTGCCTTTCTCTATGCTGTCCTTTCCAAATACAGCAAAGTTGAAGAGACCTTCATTACGGTTGTTGAACTGGAAAAGCCCTATAAAAGTAACCAATGCTCAGTGGATCTCTCCCTGGGGTTCCGCTTCTGGAAATAGTGTTCCTTAATTTTATACTTTTTATATCTTTGCAATAGCACGCCAATCAATCAACAATTTATGGATACATCGTTTACGCTGGGATGGGTCGATTACACGATCATGGTGGTCTATTTCGCGTTCGTTCTTGGGATAGGATATGCACTGAAGCGATATATGAAATCGAGTGCCGACTTCCTGACTGGAGGGAAATCGATTCCCGCCTGGATCACAGGTCTGGCATTCATCTCAACCAACCTCGGCGCTCTTGAAGTGATGGGTATGGCGGCATCCGGGGCAAAATACGGGATGATCACCACCCACTTCTACTGGATCGGAGCAATCCCTGCCATGATCTTCCTGGGCCTCTTCATGATGCCGTTTTACTATGGAAGCAAAGCGAGATCGGTACCTGAATACCTGAAACTCCGGTTCGATGAGAAAACCCGTGGATTCAATGCGGTATCGTTTGCCATCATGACCATTTTTGCCAGCGGGATATCGATGTATGCCCTGGCCATGCTGATGGAGACACTGCTTGGCTGGAATTTTACCATAAGTATCTTCATTTCTGCACTCATTGTGTTGGTGTACACCTACCTGGGAGGCCTGAAGTCGGCTATCTACAACGAAGTCCTGCAGTTTTTTCTGATCGTGATCGGTTTTTTACCCCTTGTTTTTCTCGGACTGATCAGTATCGGGGGATGGGAAGGATTGACGTCTCAGCTGACGGAACTTGCTACCAGCCAGGGCTATTCGCCAGGTGCCTACACCGAAACCTGGAGCGCAGTAGGCCATGCTTCTGACAACCCGATGGGTGTTGAATGGTTCGGCCTGGTGATGGGACTCGGCTTCGTTCTTTCCTTTGGATACTGGTGCACGAATTTCCTGGTTGTTCAGCGGGCGATGGCAGCCGGATCGATGTCGGCAGCCCGCAAGACTCCATTGATCGGAGCACTGCCGAAAATGTTTATTCCATTTCTGGTGATTGTTCCCGGGATGATCGCCATCGCACTTACTTCCGACCCAAACAGCGGTTTTGCACTCCCGATAAAAGGGAATTCGTACGATTATGACAAAGTCATTCCCATGATGCTGGGATACTACTTCCCAACAGGTGTGCTGGGCCTTGGCCTCACTGCCCTGATGGCCTCGTTCATGTCGGGGATGGCGGGAAATGTGACTGCCTTCAACACCGTCTGGACATACGACATCTACCAGAGTTATATCAGTCCGGACAGATCGGACAAGCATTATCTCCGGGTAGGACAGATGGCTACGGTATTTGGGATTCTGGTCAGCATCGGGGCGGCATATATGGCACGACTGTTCAATAACGTCATGGATTTCCTGCAACTGATCTTTGCATTCATCAATGCCCCGCTCTTTGCCACATTCCTTCTGGGAATGTTCTGGCGACGAACCACGGGAAATGGTGCCTTCTTCGGACTTTTGTCAGGTACCGCAGCTGCAGCGATCCATCATGGACTGACACAACCTGCAGGAGCAACATCACTCATCAAGGGAGGATGGCTTGGGACTGTTGTTCAAACCTATCCCAGCGAAATGGCCCAGAATTTCTGGACCGGCATTTTCGCCTTTTTTACCTGTTTTCTGCTTACGGTTATCATTTCATTGCTCACAAAACAAACCAAAACAAAAGAGGATCTCACGGGATTGGTCTATTCACTTACCCCCCGGATAAAGGATGAGAGCAAACACTGGTACCAGCGCCCCCAGTTTCTGGCAATCATCGTTGGGATCATTGCAATTGTCTTATCGATCATTTTCTGGTAAGGAGGAATTTATATGGAAATTGACATCAGGTTACCCATCGGTTTCATGTTCACACTTCTCGGATTGCTACTGTTCATCTTTGGATTGACAACAGAAGCCGATCCTGAACTATATAAACGCTCACTCGAGATCAACGTGAACCTCTGGTCGGGATTAATCATGATTGTCTTTGGCGGACTGATGCTCCTGTTCGGCTTGCTCGCGAAACGATCAAAATCAAAAAAACATGAAATCAATTAAAAGGGCGTATTTCAAATGCCCGATTGGGTACGTTGAGGTCACCGGTACCGAACACGGAGTTCAAACTGTGACGATCAGTGACCAAAAAATGAAAAAGTGGTTTGTTCCTTTATGCCTACGCGAAGCCGTTTCTCAGCTCAAAGAGTATTTTAAGGGAGACCGGCAATTGTTCACCGCCAGGGTGGATGTCATGGGAACAGATTTTCAGATGAGGGTATGGGATGAGGTTGGCAAAATACCCTATGGAAAGACCATAACCTACCACCAACTCGCCGAACGCATCGGCGACCCGAAAGCCTTCAGGGCAGTTGGACAGGCCGATTCGAAAAATCCAGTCTGGATTATCATTCCCTGTCATCGCGTGATAGGAAACGATGGGAAACTGGTTGGTTATGCCGGTGGCCTCTGGCGTAAAAAATGGCTGCTGGAACATGAACAGGCGTTCGCTCAAAAGGACCTGTTTTACTAATTAAGAAAGACGAATTACGAATGAAGAATTTTTGGAAAGTTCTGCCCTTCGGAGCACTTCTTATGCTGGTTTTTCCTGTCTTTTCCCAGGTTGAGAAACTGGTGTTTTGCGAACCGGATGTCTTTGCTCTGAAAGGAGTTGAACTGAAAAACGCCGGACTGGTAACCCTTCGGTATGAAATCCCGCTGTACACGCTGATGATGGATGACAACTATTTCGCGTCCTTCTGCTCTCCTCCCGACTATGAGGATGGACGGGTCTCCTTTGTACTCAGTGACTCTATCCGGGGAACTGTGACCTTTGATAGCAGCTTCAGGCCTGGAGTAAGGTACCGAATCCGGTTTACCAACACCAGTCAAACGGATCATCTCATCGAGAACCTGGTGCCGCTGGGGGAGGGGAGCGACAAAGTATACATCTCCGCCGAGGGGAAAAAAGAGTGGCCTGATTACCTCTGCCGATCAAAACTATACCGTCCCGGTTATGGACCCGTTGGTGTGATTCTTCCCGATAACGCCTGGCACCTGGGCTTTGCCGATATGCAGATCAACGATACTCTCTCCATTGTTGCCCTTGCCCGCCGCACCGATCGCGACCGCGAACGAACCAAACTAGACCGCTGGGCGGTTACGTTGCAACCTGAAGGCTGGGTGGAGTACACCATATGGGCTGATATTCACACGGGCGACTGGCACGAAGGATTGAAGCTGATGTTCCAGGAGAGGTGGCTCTATGACCTGGATACATTTGATCTCGCAATGTTCAACCGTGAAGATCTTAAATGGATGAACGATGCCTATATAATGCTCCTTCAGTTTGCCTGGGATACGAAGTTTTACGACTGGAAATCAAAGAAATACAATTTCTATTCCAGCCTGTCCGAAGTTGATTCACTCACTGGCGGATACGATATTTTTACCCTCTGGCCATCCTGGCCCCGGCTTGGTTTGGATCAGCGGAATCAGTGGGATATGTACAGGGATCTTCCTGGCGGCATCCGGGAGTTGAGAAAACAATCCGATTTTGCACATGCCATGGGAAAGAAGTACTTCATTTCCTATAACCCATGGGATGAATCAGGAAGGAAAGAGGAGCATCTGGATGGAATGGAAGAGCTCCTGAGGCAGACGGATGCCGACGGTGTGGTACTTGACACACGAGGAGCTTCGAGTTATGAGTTACAGGCTGCTGCTGACAATGTAAAACCAGGAATCATCATGTACAGCGAAGGGATGGCGGTTCCCCGCGACATGCCCGGGATTGTTTCAGGGCGCGTTCATGATGCGCTCGTTATTCCGCCTCCCGTGAACCTGAATAAATTCATAAAGCCCGACTTTGCCATCTTCAGGGTACTTCAGCTGGCCGATGACCGGCTTCATCGCGAAATTGCCTGTGCCTTCTTTAATGGCTACGGGGTTGAGATCAACACCATGAGGCCGGGGCGACCTTCATGGATGAAAGAAGAGTATGGTTATTTAGGCCGCACCACAAAGATTCTTCGTGAAAACAGCAGGGTATTTCACAATTACAACTACTTTGTTTTGGTGCCAACTTTAACGGATAGCATTTATGTCAATCGTTGGAATGATGGCAATAAAACCCTCTATACAATCCTCAGTATGAAGCCTGCAGGTTTTTCAGGCGAACTGTTTGAAGTGCCTCAGATTTCGGATAATCAGCATTGTATTGATCTCTGGAACCACCAGGAGATTGAAATAACCGGGAAAGAAGGAAAGGTTTTCATTCCCCTCGAACTTGAACCATTCAACCGGTCGTGGGTCCATACCCGGCGGGAGGGAGTGGTTGGTTGCATAGCCCTTCTTCCGGCTCATCTTCAGGTAAGACTAACCGCTGATTCACTTTATATCTCTACTCCCCGGAATGCCGGAGACCGGATTGTGCTGACTGGCGAAAACCCTTCGTACAAGGCAAAAAGTGTAACCCTGGCATCGGAGAGTCAGGCTATTTCTTACTGGGACTATTTCCCGGAAACAACGAAGAAGATCGTGATTCAGTTATTTGATAAAGACCAACTCGCTGATGAAAGAGTTGTTTCGGTCGACAACAGCATTCCACATCTCATCTCTGCTGGTGTAAAGACACCGCATGTCAGGAAGTGTCCTGATGGCATGGTGAAAATTCCGAAGGGAACTTTCCGCTTTTATACAGCTCGTGCTCCCGAAACCCTTGAGCCGTTTATCCAACTGCCGGATTACTCTGATACCGTACAGCTGGATATGAACGGTTTTTTTATGGACCGCTATCCGGTTACGAACAAACAGTGGCTGATCTTTCTGCTTGCAACCAACTACCAGCCAATTGATTCAACAAATTATCTGGAACATTGGGTTAACGGCCAGATTCCGGAGGGCGAGGAGGATTTTCCGGTTGTCTTTATCAACCACGATGACGCAGCTGCGTATGCCAGGTGGGTGAGCAAGCGTCTCCCGACAGAGGCTGAGTGGCAGTATGCCGCCCAGGGAACAGATAGCCGGAAATATCCGTGGGGAAATGAGTTGGATAGCACCCGCTGTAATTTCAATCTGAACCATCCCACACCTGTGACTCAGTTCCCCCTGGGTGCCAGTCCGTTCGGTGTAGAGGACATGGTTGGAAATGTATGGCAGATGACGAACGATATCTACACCAATGGCAGCTATTACTTTAACGTCATCCGCGGAGGGAGTTATTATCAACCCGATTCAAGTATCTGGTACGTGACAGGAGGCCCGCTTCCTGCCGATCATCCTGAGATGCTTCTGATGATTGGCCCGGGTCTGGACAGAAATGCTACCGTGGGATTTCGGCTGGTAAAGGATTAGTCGGTCAGGTACATGATGACGTATTCATTCCCGTCAATCAACAGAGCCCAGGGGGACCATCCCTGATTGTATTTATTGGTGATGCCATTTTTCATTTCTGTCAGCCCATTGTACACCTGTACATTCCACGCCATGGTGGAGTTCAATTGGATTTCGACGAAGAGTAGGCTCAACTTGCCTCTCACAAGTGTATAACCGAAGGGGACATATCCCAGGGCATTGTACTTGTTGATCGTACTGCTGAGTCCCTGGTTTGAATAGACTGCATTCTGGATGGTCCAGGCTGTTGCTGTGTTCTTGAATTTTAGGAATAATACATAATAGGTGCCATCATAACAGCCAATCTCCTTGGGAACAAAGTCCTCTTTTCCCATTGCATTGATACCGTTTTCGAGGGCAATATCGCTGGAATAGGTATTCAGGTACCAGGCGGTAATACCCAACGTCTGGTCGTTGATATAAAGCACGTAAAGACTCACAACCTGGCCGTTGGGATCTGGTGCAACCTCGATACCCACAGGGAGATAACCCTGATTTACTTTCTTTGTAATCTCATTGGACAGAAAAGTTGTGTTTCCGGATTTGTACCACTCAAGGATCCAGTTCTGGGAAAACAGAAGGGTGGAGGAGAGAACAATAATCAAGGTCAGGAACAGTTTTTTCATGGCTGTGTGGTTTTTATTGTTTAAATAACCAGGCGTCTTTGTAGAGGGTTTTGGCTTCCCTGAGAAGTCGTAAAGCCTCATCTCTGTCTAACGTGTCAAATATCGACACTCTGACTTTTTCTCCGTTCTGAAGGAGTTTTGCCTGCGTGTAGTCTTTTGCAATCAACTGCTGGACAACTTTTTCAGCCTCTTTCAATGGAAGTTGGCTCTTTACAATGATGTAAAAGTGATCCGTTGATGGGGTGGTACTGATAACAGGTTTCAATTCGTCTGAGGCTTGTCTTGGAAGTGGATTGTTGCCAGGAGTAACAGTAACCGGTTTGGGAGCTGAATCAGGAGGCTTCTGGCCGCATATTTGCGGCACCCCTGCTATGTCCTTGACTTCTCCGAACCAGGCGGCGGCATAGTTCTGACAGATGCCAATTCCGATCGCATTCCATTGTTTTCCTTCCCATTTCCCGGTATTCATGAGAAAGCCGTTGAAATAATCAAACGATCTCCAGAAAGCGATCACACTGTCGATTACAACAGCACTGTTTTCCCAATAAACGATTTCAAAACCTTTTCCAGGATAACCCGACAGCTCCAATGGCTTATCCCATACTGAATTTTTTTTATCCTCATCACCCGGATAACAGAAAGCCTTCCAGGGACCTTTATCAGACCAGGAATGGAAATTGCAGTCACCCGCATCAGGGTGATGAAAGAACAGGTCTTTAACATGTGTATTGGCGACGTAACACAGAGATCGGGATAACGGAACAGGAGGAAGGTCATACTGCCTCCTGTACTCGTTAATCATCCTGTACAGCTTCGCCTCATCCTCGGAAATACAAAAACTGTCGGGAACTTCACTGACCTGAACAACTTTCGTTTGCGCATCTGTGATTGATGTGATGCAGCAGAAAAGAATCAGGATCAGTATTATTTTTTTTGCAACCATTCTATCGGTGGTCGTATCTGTTTTGCACTGTAATACAACGTTTTACCTGGATCCAGGATGCGGGCATAAAAGGAATATCCTCCCAGGTTGTTCTCTATTTTGAGTAGCAGCTTATTCCACCCGATTCTTAAATGAACAGGGATTACCGCCTGGTCGGGTTGAGCAATTCTGATACCCAGGTAACGGTAAATCTCCTTGTTGTTAAAAAATACCTTCGCCCCGTCGTCACTTCCGATCATCAGCAGGACATCTTTTTCCTGAAGGGAATAAATATACGTCAGGGCATAAGTTACAACCAGTTCATTGGGATCTACTTTATCCCACAGTGAAACATAACCGTTCTCAGGTGTTCTTACGTATTTCCAGCGAATAGGTTGCCCTAGGGCACCGCCATATCTCATGTTGGTGTCAATGCTGACCTCCGGCGGATAGATAGAATCGATTCCAAGTCGCTGGGTTTCAGTAATCCGTGGATTTGGGAAAGGTCCAAGAATATACCAGTCGGGTATATAGGTTCTCTTCGGAATCATATCGGCTCCGTCAAACCCGATCAGATATCCGGTGGATTTTGGATCCTTTCCGGTGACTTTTATCTCTATTTTAATTTTGCCGTAAGCAGGGATGATATCCGTTAAAGAAACTTTTCCACCCGCTTTTAAAAGAGAAGAATAACCGTTAAAATCTCCAACTTTTTGATGCTGGCAATAGATCTCAAATTCCCCATAATCAGGTCCTTTGCTGAAATAGAGATCGATCCTGTATCCCGATTCGAACATTTTCTCCAGATTGATGCTAATTTCAGAACCTTTGTCGGTCCCGATAAGAAGATGTTTCCCTTCACTCCAATCGGGACCAAGGTCTGAAACATCGATCACTTCGTTCGAAATACCTTCCATCGATATCGGGAGTTCTTCTGCTTCAATAAGGCTGTTCGGGGTAATCTGAGAAAGTGGTATGCGACTACCTGCCTTTGTAAGAGCCGGGAGAGCAAAATGATCCTCCAGCTGGTACCAGTAAACCGTACTGCTGTAGTCGGCAATCTCCTGGTTATTCTGGCCATGCTCAATTGTAAACAAAATGTGCTTTTTAAAGGGAATCGGGTCCATGATGTTCAACCGATAAGCAGAGATCCTTCCCAGTGAGTCGTCTTTAAGAATCAATCCGCTGTAAGGACCGGCAAACTCCCCCTGATTGAAATACCATCCGCCCGAGAAATAGTCCTCTGTTCCGGTTCCAACGATAGAAGGTTTTTTTTCACTGTCAACATAAACCATCTCATTTCCTTCAAGGAAGGAGAGACTCCCGTCGTACGACTGAATCTGAAGGTTGACACCAACAACATGTCCCTGACCATCAGCCTTTAAGATGGTATAATTTGAATCATAGTCTGTTCGGATATCCCTGTTCCAGTGAGCATGAAAATACCCCACACTGCGGTCGAGATAGCCTTCCAGCTTAAAATAGTTTATCTGATAATACAAGGCATAAACCTCCTGGGTTGTCTCGTTAACTACCTGGATTCTAGCCGATTTTTCAAAAGGCATGGGGAAATAACAGACATAGCCTCCACTTGTCATGCCAAGGTATTGTGAAACATACTGCCGGTATTCAAACGCACATCCGAAAAAATCGCCAAAAGGTACCTCCACGGAAGGGACCTCTTCATCATCCCAATACATTTTTAAAACCAACCGCCTCAGGAAGTTGGGATCTCTTGAGTCAACCGTGAACCAAATCCGTGTGATGATTCCAGGGCCGGTAACGTTCAGGATGGTTGCGGTTGCTCCGGAGGCGATGGTTATTCTGTCATTATTCTGACCGGTTGAATCAGTACTTGCCACCTGGTACTGTTTAGCTGTTTTGGCATAGGGGAGAGATGCCGGAGATAACAACTTTTCCAGGTCCGCCCTGTTGGTGGAGGGGTCACAGCCCGAAAGGATCAATCCTGCAAGCCCTGACAGCAAAATAACTAGACGAGATACCTTCATGATTTATTGATTCTGTTTTTCAATGGCAAAGTTCTAAAAACTTATTGAATTAGATGTTAGATGCTAGATACTGGATACTAGATGCTGGATGTTTAATCCCTAATCCCTATTCCCTAATCGCTAATCCCTGATACTCTTCAATCAGCAGTTTCGCCATAATGGCATCCCAGATATAATTAGATGGAGAATTAAGCACCTCATTATCGGGACTGTATGACTCCCAGAAATTATGATTCTTGCTCAATTGCATAACCACGGCATCTACCATTTTATCCGCTAATTGATGAGCCAGTGAGTCGTATCCATAGTTTTTCAGTCCGTCATATACCATGTAATCCCAGAGCAGCCATACCGGGCCGTTCCACTTGCAGCAGTAATCAACATTCGGACTGTACCACGGATCATCTGCCGAGAGGGTTGGAATGCCGTACCTTCGCCAGAATTTTGTGGTATCAGACAGGACTTTTACCAGCCGGGCTGCTCTGTCCGGTGGCGCTGCTTCAGCCCACAAGGCAAGAAAAGCGATGATTTCCTGCCGCCTGAGATCGCGGGTCATGAAATACCAGCCATGATCGTCCCGATTTACAGAATAATAAAATCCCGTAGAGTCATCCCACATGCGTTCGTTGACCAGTTGTGAGGTTTTATCTGCTTTCTCAAGCCAATTCCTGGATTCTTCTGTTTTGCCGAGGGCTTTTGCCATTTCTGCCAGGCTGCGTTCTTCCTTGATGACCATAAGGGTCAAATCGAGGCATTCCAGTTCGTCTGAGATGTCCTCTTTGTCAACATCCAGATATCTTTCTGCAGATACCTGAAATACCGCATTATACCAATCCCTTACATTCTCAATCAGTCCATACGGTCCCCATTCGAACGTACCATCGCCATCCGAATCACGATTTTTGATGATCCAGTTCGTATATCTGACTCCTGAATTGTAGGCTTCTTCAAGAAATTCACGGTCTTTGCTCACGTTGTAAATTTCCAGGTTGATCCAACTGAAGAATGGCGCCGAGGTTGTCGACATCTTCTTGTGTGGATAATCCTGTAACCCCCTGGGACCGTGACGGTAAGCGATCAGTCCATCCTCTCGCTGCTGCTCCATGAAAACCTGTTGGGATCCCTCGGCCGAATTCGGATCCATGTAGACATAGGACAGCATGCTGAGCGATTCGTGCAGCACCTGATGTCCGTGTCCCCATCCCCAGAGTGGGTTTCGGCTGAAGACGTAGAAGTTGTGTGTCGTCTTTCCAGACGGAGGGTACATCGATCCGCGCACCAGATTAAATGAACTGAGATAAACCAGCTTCTCGCCGCCTGTTTTAAACCGGATTTTAGGAACTTTTGCGAAGAGAATAAGATTGTCGTCATAGAAACTCCTGAGATGCATTTTCTTCACAGCTTCCATTTCGTTCAGTAACTGCTCAACCTCCTCATTCTGGCTCTGAACTCCGCGCAAATACCTGAGATTTACCTGCTCTCCAGGCCTTAACCGTTCCTTGAGCTGAATTGCCGCATAATCAACTAAACCAGTATATTGTGTATTTAAATTATCCAATCTGTTGGTCGAATAATAATCCGTTTTAACCTGTGAATAAAAATCATCCAGATGCCCCCTATACCCTCCATAGGAATCGTTTGTTTGATTGGTGGTGAAGATATTCCGAAGTCGCGTTGGATACCCGTAATCCGGCTTCATGCTACTGATCAGTCGGTAAAGGCTTTCCCGGTGGTGCAGGATGTAACTCTGACGGAGGCTGTCATACCCGATTATTTCCAGCGAATCATTTCCCAGTTCGAGAATAGGGTACACCACTACCTCATGCGGGATGTTATCGGTGTTTTTCACCTCCATATCTACCAGCGCAATCGCAGAACTGTAGACAAAAAAGGTCTCCTTTACACGGATTCCCCTGAAAGGTTCATACTCCAGGATCGCCATGTCGGGAAAAGAGAATACAACTACGGGTTTTCTAAAATACTCCCCGATGTTCCGGATCACGACTTCATCCACCTTCAAGATGCAAAACATGGAACCAGCCTGATCGGAAGAATATGTAACAGGCATACAATCAGAGTAATAGTTCATTTTATATGCCTTGTCGCCATACAGTCTGGAGCGCTTCATGGCAGCCGCATAAGTGGTGTACAGGGGATCATCCGCCCGGGCATCCATCCGAACATAATCCTCAACAGGCTTCAGGTTCTGCGCGTAAAGAGTACTGGGGAAGATAATACCCAGGATGACCAGGATCCTGAATAAAATGAAAAACGGTTTCATGGTGTAAAGATACGGTATATGGAGCAACCAGATTAAAAACACCTCTTTTTAATCCCAACCATTAAGGTATGCAGGAATAATAGTCACCTCCCTTTTTGATGTGAGATAATGAGGGAGCAGCTCACCTTGTTTGGGAAAAACTGCCACATGCCTTCCTTGAGCGAGAAGAAGATTAACCTGCTCCTCACTGGGGATAAACGAGTAGGAGGGAAACCCTGAATAAAACATGCATTCCACATAATGCCTGCCCTTCACATTGAAAACAACTGACCTTTCCGGTAGTGAAATCGCCAACCCCTGAAATATCGTTTTATTCTGAAGTTGTATCCTGCCATATGAGTTGGCAGCTGAATCAATTCTATGGAGTTCAAGAATTCTCGATGGTTGAAGATTTAAATTAATGATGGCAACAAATAATAATAAGATTAACATTCCCGAGGCTATTGCAGGTAGTGATAATCGATTTAGATACTCCAATCCAGAATCAACAGAGGTTGCAACAAGCAGAAAAATTGGAACGGCCACGATGAAAGGGTAACTTGGCATCTTTGTGGCTGCAACGGAAAAAAACAGGTAAACCATCAAAGGCATAAATACAAGTGCTGAACCCAGTCGCTTATCTTTTACCCTGAGAAAAAATACGATCAGCGAGGGAAGGATGAGGTACAGAGCTACGTTGCCGAAGAGATCGCCAAAATGTTCAAAATAGTACCAGAAACTGCCTCCATGGCCTTCCAGAACACGCGTAAAATGCAACATGTTATACTGCATTGTTTGCTGTGCTTCAGCGGGATACCATGAAAAAATGAGAATCTGCCAGGGAAGAATAGTCAGAATGGTTACAAGAAAAGCGACCATCAGGCTGGAGTAATAACTATATTTCAACTTGTAAACCAGGATGTTATAAATACCCCATCCTGAATAGACTAATAATCCTACCAGCCATTTGCAAAGGATTGCAAACCCGGAAAAAAGACCAATAACGAGAATCCAATATCGCTTTCCAGTTGTGATATACTCAATCCATGCCCAAATACTTCCCGTTACATAAAAGAGGAAAGCTACATCGCTGTGATCCACTTCCATTCGTCCGCTCACCAGTTCAACAAGATGAAAAGAGGTTGCAGTAAGCAGTCCGGCAATATATCCTGTGCGTTGGTTGATGATTTGTAAACCGATCCTGTAGGCGAAATAAACAAGTCCCGTACTCATCAGCACACTTGGAAGACGCAGAGCGAATTCATTTACACCGAATAATTTGAAGCTTAATGCAATCTGCCAGAGGAATAAAGGTTGTTTGTGAAGCCAAATCACAGCCCGGTCCCAACGATCATAAGCCATCGAAACTACAGGATTTTCATACAGAGTCGGCATCAGGGGATGATTCAGAAGGTTTCTGGCCACAAGGGCATGAAACCGTTCATCCCACAGATTTAGGAAAGGGTCAAGAAAAGAGGCAAATAGAAATAAGCCAAAGGCACCCAGGAGAAGAAGACCCAACGAATAATCGAATTTTTTCAATTCATCGTGTTTTTGTAAGGACTACTTTTTCATTTAGCTTTTTAATGAGATCGATATAGAGAAATTTTAGAGTCATGAGTTCTGAAGCCCGAAATTCTGTCAATTTCAACGCGTAGGATGCATTGATTTCAACCGTTTGGCCATCGCTAATGGCCGAATAAGAGAATTCAACACCAACTTTTTCCATATGGGTTGATGCAGGTAATTTCTCAATATGAAACCCTTGTGGGATAACGATAGTTGATTTGTAGATTCGACATTTTGGATAGGTGATATTAATTGGATAGTTCCTGACGCTTTTCTCAAAAGGATTCTCTGTTACCGGCTCAGATAAAAAGGGCGCAATATATATAGCACCTTCGATTGATTCCGGTATTGAAGTTATTTGGCAATTGATTATATAGGGTGACTCTGAATTATCATATCCACTTGTTTGGATTTTGCTAAAAGGATCATACCCTTTACTCCGGAGATCCTCTTCAAACTCTTGCATATCATCACTGTAGGCCGATTTTAACCTCATACTTTCATAGATCGTTGATTTTATCGTTAGATCAATAATCATCGAATCTGTTTCTGGAGTAAACTGAATAAGAAAATCCTTTTGCAGGAGAGAAGGTTCTTTTTCTTCAAGGGAAACAAACTCCCACGTTTTCTCCTTGATCACAAGTCCTTTTCCATTCAGGCATCTTGTGGGTAAATGTTGCTGAGGACAATTCGGTTCGGTGGCATCGGAGAGAATCCACTTGTCATTTACTTTAGCGAGAACCGCAATGTAATTAAAAAATTGAAGGAATGGATAATCAACTCTCAACCGGCCATGATCCCTTGTGCTAACCAGTATAGGATATGCTTCAATGCCCGAGGCATTGAGCATCCCTGTAAGAAACAAATTGATTTCTGATGAATTTCCCGTATCCTCTTCCAACAATGTATTTACCTTCTTTGTTGCAAATATTCTGCATTCCTCATTCCATTTCAGTCGGGATTTTACAAAGTCAACAACGGCTGAAAATTTCTCTGCCTCATTCAGTCTACCGATTCCTTTTTTTTCAATAAAATCTTTTGAATACCTGGTTGCAGCAGAAATAAATTTACCGAAATCCTTATGTGAATTCAGATCACTGGCTATTTTATCCCAGGTTTCGGCAATAGGTATAGAAACCCCTTGAGTAGTGGTCACCTTAGATAGTTGAAAATCAAGCCGCATTATGTAATCTTGTTCAGTTGTAATAAATGAAACATCTTTGAAAGCTGGGATATCTTTCATCCCGAACCGAGTGATAATATCATTATACGTGACACTTCCGTAATGTTTTTCCCAATCCTTCTCGGTAAATGACTCATAGAAATCAAATTTTGATGCATTCTGCATAACATATGTATACTCATAAAACGGAATCGATGCAAATGTCAGTTCACTGTAAAAAGTAGGAATTTTTCGCTGAAACTGCCAACCTCGCAAGTTAAATAGCAGTGGTGAAACAATTTTGTATCGATACTCTATGACAGATCCCTCTTTAATCTCAGGTATTGCAGTTTTGCGGATGTACCAGTTGTCACTTGTTTTTTGAGTATAGATTTGGGAAGGATCCAATGAAGTTTTAACAATTTCTCCATTAATGAGGTTGTAGGAGCTGCCCTCCAGATTCATAACCTTCTCGAATTCACTCATTTTCTGGTAAAATGGTATCTCTATCTCAGCATATTCAAAACCAGCTGTTGTAAAAATTTTTATTCTTGTATGTCTCTCATACACAACATGAAATCCTTCATCAGAAGGAGTGAAATATGTCTTACCCAGATCAAACAGGACAAGAGCCTCCATTTCAGGATCTGATTTGCATTTTTTTTGCGTAAGTTCATCTATCCCAACAGAACCAAATGGCCTCAAGTGATTTTGGCAAAAGGATTGGATACTGATAAAGACAAGACAGAGCAGTAAAATAACGGGCCGGGAATTCATCATCTAATCGTTTTCTGAAATAATAATTTGGTTCTGTGTTCAGTTTCCTTAATGGTGCTCAGATAATTAGCCAGTTCTTCGAAATCACTTCTGGCAAAACTACCAGCTATAAGTTCATACGTTCGCGTCAGAATTAACCTACCAGAGTCGTTGTTGAATCTTAGGGTATACGTCCCAAACTTGCTTGAAATCTCAATGTCGTCTTTTACAACTGGCAACCAACCCGAAGGGTACTGGTACTCTATCGTATCATTTATGGAGACTGGGTAAGGAATGTAAATTGATGCTTTTCTGGAAGAAATTTTCTCAGGAATAGGTAGCGCTAGCGGTGTCAGCTCGGCTATTATACCATTCTGATATGGCTGGATGAAATGTGGTACATCTCCCAATACAGTGATAGTTAGTCGGGCTGTATCTCGATTGAAATGTTGGATGTTGAATGAATCGAGATGAAAATTTTTAGACGTGAATTCATCCTCCAGAATCTCAGAAAAGTTGGTGAGGTTTAAATTTGCCTCCAGCGCCAGAATTTGTTCAAATAAATACCCTTTAAGCCGAAAGTTAATTCTGGAGGTTGTTGAAAATTTTGAATCGATATGAAATGTGATTCGTCGTTGAATGCTGACATCCTTACTTAATAACCTGGGAGTATTTGTAAGATAGCTCTCTGTCCCATTGATAACCAGGCATCCACGATCGTGGATAAATGACCCCACATAGCCTGTTGGAATTTGATTATTGGTACATTCGAGCCAAAGTGTGTCTCCATGGTTTGGAACCATCAGAATGACATGATTGAATTGTTGACCTGGTAAGTCGGTAATTAATTCAGTCCTCTTTCTACCTGAATTAATGAGGGTATAACAGGATTCTATCCCAACATTCTCAAGGATTGATCGCATGTATAGTGTCAGCGCTTTGCAATCGCCATATTTATTGCGTGAAACATAGGCTGGCGAATGGGGCTTTAACCCTCCGATATCCAAAGCAATATTGAGATACCGGGTATTATCCTGCAAATAATGATAGAGTGTTGAAATCCTTTCCCTGTCATTTGTTATTCCCTCAACAAGTTGCCTGATGTGTACCTTCTCAAGTTCGGGCAATGGTTCGGTGTCCTGGAGGAGATCTGCAAAGTATTTTCCGAATTGGGCCCAACTCATTGCCTGGCCGGCAACCCCATATGTAAACTTTTGTGGTACAACAATTACGCGAGGTACTAAGTCCCTGAATGGAGGTGAAAAGATTTCATAGGGAAGGATAGTATCATAGTTGGATGACCACTTATAGGTTATATTTCCTGTTGAAGTATCAATAACAGGCTCAGAAATTAATCTCTGAAAGATGTCCACCTTATAATTCACTGGGATATTGAGTGTCAAAAAAGCTGAAAGTGTAGGAATATCCGAATCATAAATAGGTGTCCAGTCAATAATATTTACAAACTCTTTTTGTGAATAAGTGGTTGAAAGCCTTATCCGGTAAGGAAATTTGTGATAGGCAAGAGAAAACTCTTTCCTGAAGTAATCACTATAGTAACTCCCATCATACATTTCACTAATTGTAGAAATCTCTTTCTTTCCCAGTTCCCGAATCAGATTTCCCCTGATGTCTTCAATGGAAGCATGAAGAACTGTCAATTTGTTTAGTTTTGAGTAGGGGATTGAGAACCAGGCTAATTTTTCACCTTCGCGGTTGTTTATTTCAAACAGAATAGTAGTTTCTGTGACCAACTCATTTCGATAAACAGAATATACTGAATTCAAAGAAATTACCTTACAATTCTCCCTCGATGACCCATAAATCATAGTGTTTGCAAACAAAAGGTATAGAAAGAAACAGGAAAAACACCAGGAACACCGTTTGATTTTCATTTTCACTGGGTTACAGGAATAATTACAGACTTAATATTATATTTTTCAGGTACCGCGTCAAAATCAACTAAAAACTTAGTTACAAAACCCTCCCTGGACAGGAATTTCCCGTTTTCAACACTTTTCTCATCTGCAGGGGAGGAGTTCCAAACGGAAAGGGTATCTGAAGATCCGGCCAATCCCTCGAGATCGATTAGGTATTTACTGCCTTTTAAGTTGGCATCGATAATCCGCATTCCTTCTGCCGGAGAGCCGGGAAGAGGGGATGTTACCTTGGGGAGCACGGAAATACCGCCGTTGTACTTCACGACGACCGTTGTGGTTCCATCAATGATGAAGTTCATCTGCAGTGTGATAAACCGGGATGTTGTGAAGGATGCGAAAGGATATTCCTGCTCATTCAGCATCACCTGTCCGATTTTTGTTCCGGGAGGTAATGCCAGCATCATGTTTACTTTAATAGGCTGAATGCCCGAACGATAAAACTGCCATGCGTAAGCCGTTGCATCTCGGTTGAAGGAAACATTGACTGCCTGATCTCCTATGCGGATGTGTTTCACGGTGATGTGATCCCAATCAGCCGGAAGTCGGGGAGAGATGTTCAGTGTTCTGTTTGGCGCATCGACGTCAATTCCAAGCATCCCTTCAATGATGGGTTGCAATACCATGGTTTCCGACCAGCACTGGTGCGGACAAACACCGGAGGGCTGGTATTCAGATCCGTTTAGCACCTCCTCAACATACCCCAACCCCCAATTTCCGTATCCATTCAGGTTGTTCATGATATGCGAAAAACCCTGTACATAATTCCCGTAGCGGTATTCGGCCAGGGCAGTCCAGCCCGTAAAGAGAGGCCAGACACTGCCGTAGTGATATCCGGTCGGCTTAAACATCGGGCTCTCTTCTCCGATAATCCTTGTCCCCCAGTTAGTTGAGAAACTGTTTGATGCATACTTGTCAAGAAGAAATCGCATCAAAAATTGATTTGTAAGACCGAAGTACGCCGGAACAGCCGGAAGAATGGTGGCGTCCGATCTCTGGGAGCGGTTTTTATTGAGACCATACGCGTAAAACTGCTTCGATGAGTTCCAAAATGTCTGATCGATCAGGTTTCTGAGAAGTTTCGCCTCCTGTTTGTACTGGGTTGTTTCGCTGACTCCAATAGCTTCAGCTATGGTTCCGGCTGCTTCAAGCGCAGCTACCCAGCATCCGGTCAGGTAAAACGAGGAGTGAGAGCCAAACAGTTTTCCTCCTTCCACCCAGCCATGCCCCACATTGGTATTCTCAATCAGGTGGTCCTGATCGGTATCGGTGGAGAAACAGAAGTCGATGGCTTTCTTAATTCCTTTCCAATTGGACCGGATGAAGGCTGTGTCGCCAGATTTCGAAAAATATTCCCCCGCGAGAAGGAGAAAAAGGGGGGTGGCATCCGAGGCGTCATAGTGGATGACTCCTGAGGTAGTTGCCTCATGCAGGATTTTTCCATTCAGATCCTGGTACTTCAGGTAAAACTCCAGGTTCTTTCTGACCTTTTCAACGTCGCCGTAATCGAGAATGGCAAGTCCGCTCCATTCACCGTCGCGACCGAAATACCATGCATACCCGGGCCTTCCGCTCACCTTCTGCTCTCCGTCCCACCCCCGGCGGGTTGTTCCATATCCCGCTACCAGGGCGGAACCCATCCCGGGAGTGGTAACAAAAAAGCGGTCGGTTCCCAGAAGAGCCCATTTGTATCCGTCATTGAAGTTGTTATCCGGAGTAGTGACCATGAGGCTCCTTGTGAAAAGATCCTCCACATGCAACTGAGACCTTCTAAAAACCTCCCGGGGTTTCCTGATTGCCTGATCAAAACTGGCTGTTGCCTCTTCCATTCCATTCATGCCCGATGCAAAAGCCACATCAAGCGACTCGCCTGTATGAAGGGAATAGCGCATTCCGGCATCCACGATAAAACCATCTCCCTGCCTTGCTTCGTGTGTCAGAGGAATTTTATTCCCTCCCACCATCACGGCCATATCCCCTGATTTGTCTCCGAAACAGAATGCGTGGTAATCCTTGTCCCATCCATAGCAGATTGAACTGATGGAGCCGGCCGCATAAGGCCACATCAACCGAAGGTTTGTGCTGAACCGTATCTCAAGATTGATCGTCTCATCTCCATACCAGGTGTAGTGAACTACACCAAAGGGGAGGGTTGGATCTGCTGCAACAACTTCATCCAGGATGCCTTGATCCAGTTGATAATGACGGATGAAGCCATCGGGGCGGATTTCGATCTCAGGTTTCAGATCGCTTAGCCAATTGATACTGTCAGATGCCAGACGCCGTTGCCCCGTAGCTCCGCTCTTTGCCATGACAAGGATGCCGGTTTCGAAATCCCGGATCGCCATAAAGGGATGGGTCCAGATCTCTTCGATGCCTCCTTTTTCCTGACACATAATCAGAATTCTCTCTCCGGCGGCTTCGCAATAGGCATTTGTTGCCGGATGAACAGGGAAAGCCAGCGGATCAGGTTTTATATTCCATGGGATGGCTTCCGGTAATGCATCAAAAAGAACATCGCGGTTTTGAACCTTTTCCTCACATTCTACCACTGTGGTAGGAGAGTAATCCCAGTAAAACCTGGGATGGTTGTCCAGTTTCCCTGTCAGATAACCGAGGAGGTTTTTTGAAAAGGTTTCGAGGTGAAGCCGTTGATCGTTCGGTAAGGCAAATTGTGTATAGGCACCCACTGCCATCAACTTACCTTTCCCAACCTCATACTCTATGATCACTTTCGAACTGTCACGGAAGAAAATGTAATCCCAGTCGATGGCTACAACGTTCCCCTGTGCGGGAATAGTATCACCAAAGAAACCGTTGACCCTTACCGTCATATCATGGGTTGGCTTGCAGATGTAAGCTCCTCCATGTAATCCGGAAAAGAGGGGATGCTCCCTGAAAGCATGAAAACCGAGTTTTCTGCCGTAACCTTCATCAACTGATGCCTTGCGCTTCACCGAGGGAACCGTAGTCTCTACACCCAGCAGATTGATATAGGGAAACGCATCGAGAGTCAACAACACACTGCCGCCATTTTTAAGGTACTCCAGTATCTGCCTGATCACTTTCTGGTCAGCCTCGTCGTCTGTAAACGCTGAACTGTCGGATCTGTGAAACCAAACCACCGATGCCTCCTGAAACTGTTTCGGATATTTCCTCAGCTCCTGAAACGTGCTGTATTTCAATGAATAATCATCAAGAGTCCGAACAAATTCCATGGCAGACACAAGCTCTGTATCTGCAAAAGCTAAAGGTTCTTCACCCACCATTAAAATCACTCTCATCTCACCGATACCCTCTTCCTTCTTCCCTCGTCCCTCTTCCTTCGTCCTTCTTCCCTCATCCTTCTTCCTTCTTCCCTCATCCTTCGTCCCTCTTCCCTCGTCCTTCGTTAAACGAATCGTATGTCTTCTCGTATCCGCTCCTTTTATTCCCTGCGAAATCCCTTCAGTTGGACAAAATGTCACGAAAACGAAGAGTATAAGAGCTGCTAATAGTTTGTTCCGATTCATAATTTGCCAACAAATTCAGTCAGTGATGAAAATATGGGTACTCCGGCCGACAGGATCCGTTCCTCCGAGTGATGTCCGTTTGGAATCAGGATACAATCCACGCCAATTTCGTTCGCAACTTCAGCATCATGAAGGGTGTCTCCGACAAAGATCACCTCCTGCCTTGGAATCCCCAGATCCCTGAGAAGTCTGACGCCTACTTCCGTTTTGCCATGGGCATAATGATCATCCAATCCCCTGATCTGATCAAAAAACGAATTCACTTCCAATGCAATGGTTTCCGCCAGAAGTTCATTCTGTTCACGGGCCGAGAGAATGCTTTGCCTATATCCCTTTAGTTCGCAGTAGGGCAGTAGATGTTTGACTTCCGAATGCAAATGGCATTCGTGTTGCCTCTGGTTGTAGAGTACCATGAATTCCATCCCTACCTCTTCAAAAGGTTCTTTTTCAAAATCAAAACCAAGTTTTTCGTAATAATTCCTCACAGGAAAGTTAAAGATAGAACGGTATAATTCCACGGTCAGAAGTGGCAGCTTTCGTTTGCCGAGCATTCCATTCATCACTTCCACGCACAACCAGGCATCGTTCAGCAATGTTCCGTTCCAATCCCAGATAATATGTGAGTACCGGTTTAATTCCATCATCTTCAGTTTCTTTATCTTTGCGCTCTTCGTGCCTTTGCAACGCAGCGTTAATAGTCTTCATTTGTACAGCACGAAAATAACGAAAAACTGGTCACCTCGCATGGACTTTTCCTCCCCGCTATCGGAACTCGATGTACTGCATGATTGTGTTATATGTCCCCGGAATTGTCATGCCGACAGATTCAGCCAGAAATTGGGTTATTGCAAATCAGGAGCTGACTTCACAATTTCTTCGATCTGCATTCACCGGGGGGAGGAGCCTGTTATCATTGGTTCAAGGGGCATATGCAACATTTTCTTTACGCATTGCAATCTGCAGTGCAGCTTTTGCCAGAACCATCAAATCAGCGACAATAATATTCAGAATACTTTTTACACCTTGTCGTTGGAAGCTGCAACAGGACAAATCACAAGGATTCTCGACCAGGGAATCAACATGGTTGGATTTGTTTCCCCCTCACATATGATTCCCCAGATGAAAGCCATCATCCGGGCCGTGGAGAGTCTGGGATATAAACCTACATGGGTATATAATACCAATGGGTTTGACAAGGTTGAGTCGATCCGCGATCTGGAAGGTGTGATTGATGTTTACCTGCCCGATCTGAAATACATGGATGCCGACCTTTCTAAAAGACTTTCTGATGCTCCTGATTATCCGGAAGTTGCAGGTGCTGCTCTCAAAGAGATGCTTCGGCAAAAAGGGACTACACTGCGCTTGAATGAAGAGGGTTATGCTGAATCGGGAATCCTGATCCGCCACCTGGTACTTCCCGGTTATATTCAGAACAGCCTGGAGGTTCTGCGGTTCATTGCCGAAGAGCTCTCCCCGCTGCTCCATATCGGACTGATGTCGCAATATTATCCTTCCCACAAGGCTTCTGCGGATAGAAATCTCTCCAGATCACTTGCAAAACATGAGTATCAAGCCGTCGTGAATGTGCTTGAAGAACTTGGAATGAGCAGGGGATTTATCCAGGAATTGGATAGTTTTAACCATTACAGGCCCGATTTCAACAAAAACCACCCGTTCGAAAAGGATTAATTTCTACATTTGGGAGCTGAAAAATGAGTCCACTCACACAATAAACCTATTCATGATGAAAAAAACCATTACCATTTTAGCTATGTGTTTTCTGGGGTTTTCACTTTCCATTCACGCCCAGGATACCGTGAAAGAGAAGCAAGCTGATTCGGCTTATGTTTTTACGGATGTGATCAAACTGCCTGCAACACCTGTGAAAAACCAGTACAGATCGGGAACTTGCTGGAGTTACTCAGCACTCTCATTTCTTGAGTCAGAATTACTCCGGATGGGGAAAGACACCTTTGACCTTTCCGAAATGTTTGTTGTCTACAAAACATACTCCGACAAAGCTCCCATTTATGTGCGCTTTCATGGAGAACACAACTTTGGTGGCGGTGGAGCCGCGCACGACGTTCCCTATGTGTTAAAGAACTACGGGCTCGTTCCTGATCAAGTGTATAATGGACTTGTGATTGGTGAAGAGAATCCGGTTCACGGAGAGATGGATGCCGTCCTGAAAGCCTATGTCGACGCTGTCATTACAAATCCGAACAAGAAGTTGAGTCCCGTCTGGCACACAGGCTTTAATGGAATCCTCGATGCCTATCTGGGGGATATTCCTGAAACCTTCACGTATGAAGGCGTAGAATACACTCCGAAAACGTTCGGAGATATGCTCGGACTGAACCCCGACGACTATGTTGAGATTGCTTCATTCTCCCACCATCCTTTTTATGAGAAGTTCATCCTGGAGGTGCCTGACAACTGGCTTATGGATGAAGTTTATAATGTTCCCCTGGATGAGCTGATTCAAATCCTTGATAACTCACTGAAGGAAGGATATACAGTAGTTTGGGGCAGTGATGTCAGTGAGAAAGGATTCTCCTGGAAGAATGGCGTGGCCATTGTTCCCGATAAGGATGCCCCTGAACTGGCAGGACTTGAACAGGGAAAATGGGAAAAGATGTCTGATAAAGACAAAGATGCCATGCTCTACAAATTTCAGTGTCCGGTACCCGAAAAAAAGATCACCCAGGAGATGCGTCAGGAGGAGTTCGACAATTATAAGTCGACCGACGATCACGGAATGCACATTATCGGGTTGGCTAAAGACCAAAACGGAAGTGTCTACTACATTGTGAAGAACTCATGGGGCAACACTGACCATAAATACGAGGGCTATTTCTACGCTTCACAGCCGTTTGTAGCGCTGAAAACCATGGACCTCATGGTTCATAAGAATGCTATTCCCAAGGATATCCGGAAAAAACTGGGCCTGTAAACCAGCTCCCTCTCCTCGTTGGCGTTTTAATTGCTTCCTCAAGCATGTTCAGGTATTCTGTGCGGGGCATCAGCATGGCTCCCATGCGCAGGAAGTGCTCTGTTTCAACCTGGCAGTCAATGAAGGTGAAATCCCAGGCCATCAATTGCTTAACCAGATGATAGAGCGCCACTTTTGATGCATTTGGGGAGGTAAAAAACATGCTCTCTCCAAAAAAGGCTTTACCAAGCGAGAGCCCATACAGCCCGCCAACAAGTTCTCCTTTATGATAACACTCCACCGAGTGTGCAAAGCCTTTCTTGTACAGGTTTGTGTAGCCTTCAATAAACTCGTCACTGATCCATGTATCGGGCTCGTGTGCGCGTTTGATTCTGGCACACTGACGGATAACAGCTTCGAAATCAGTATCCATCCTTACTTCAAAACGGTCCGAACGGATAATCCGTTCCAGAGATTTTGAGACCTTAAGCTTATCCGGGAAAAGTACCAGTCTGGGATCTGGTGAGAACCAGTAGGGCTCTCCTTCGTGAACAAACCAGGGAAAGATTCCCGAGGCATAGGCGTTTAACAATCTGTCTGTTGAAAAATCCCCGCCGATTGCCAGCAATCCCTCTTCTTCCGCCTCATTAGCAGGAGGGAAAACAGGTTCATCCGGTAATAAATAAACAGGCATATTATCCAGCGTCCAGTGATCCAGTCATCTAGTTATCAGTTGACGTAGTCCAACACTTCAATTAACCTCGAACACGCCTCTTCAATCTCCTCTTTGGTGATCGTAAGCGGAGGAGCTATGCGAAAGGTTGCAGGCTTAAACAGGTACCAGTCAATGATGATTCCGTGGTTCAATGCTGCCTCCATAAAAGGTTGTCGTTTATCGTGATCCACCATATCCAATCCGATCGCCAAACCTCTCCTCCGATATGACGCTATTGCCGGGTGTTTGCAAACTTTCTCCTCAAATTGACGACCTTTCTCTTCTACTTCACTTAGCAGACCATCAGCAAGTAAAACCTCTATTCCGGCCAACGCAGCCGCACAACTTACGGGATGCCCGCCAAAGGTGGTGATGTGACCAAGTTCAGGATTAAAGGCCAGCGAATCCATGACCTGCTTTGGAGCGATAAAAGCTCCCAGTGGCATTCCGGCACCCAGTGCTTTCGCCAGGACCAGGACATCCGGAACAAAACCATACTGTTCAAAAGAAAACAAACTCCCGGTACGGCCAAATCCCATCTGAACATCATCGATCACCAGCAGCGTCCCTGTTTCAGCACACCGCTCTCTGAGTCGTTGAAGGAAATTAGCTTCCGGAAGGATCAGTCCGGCTTCTGCCTGGATGGTCTCTGCAACCACGCAAGCTGTTTTCTCCGTTATTTTATCAAGGTCATCAAAATGGTTGAACTTCAGGTGCCGGATGTCGGGGATCAAAGGACGAAAGGCACTTTTCATCATTTCGTTTCCAAGAATGGAGAGTGCTCCCTGAGTGGATCCGTGGTAGGCATCTTTAAACGCAATGATCTCCTGCCGGCCGGTATATCGTTTTGCCAGTTTCATAGCCCCCTCTATGGCTTCACTGCCTGAATTGACAAAGTAGACCGAATCGAGGGAAGGGGGTAAAAGGTCAGTTAGCCGCTTGGCGAGTTTTACCTGGGGAGATTGAATAAACTCCCCGTAAACATTGAGATACAAATACTTATCAAGTTGTTCATCGATTGCTGAGAGAACCATCGGATGCCGGTGACCGATGTTGCTGACTGAAATTCCGGAAACAAGATCAAGGAAACGATTCCCATCGCGATCTGTCAGCCAAACCCCTTCTGCATGTACAATATCCAATGCCATGGGGGTAAACGAGGGTAATCCCAGATGCCTGTAAAACAACTCCCTGTCAGTCATGGGTTAATGTGATAATGTGCTGATGTGTTGATGTGCTGATGTGTTCATGTGATAATGTGCTGATGTTACGAAATTACAAAAACAGATGAATTGTTCTGATTTTCATTATCGATTTTGTAATTTCGCTTTTTCACTAGTTCACTATTTCACCATTTGTTTATGAAAGACAAAGTCGTTGTCATCACAGGAGCTGCATCCGGTATTGGAAAGGCCCTCGCCTTTGAATGCGCCAGTAGGGGAGCCAAGCTTTCACTGGCTGACCGCAACAGCCAGTCCCTTGAAATCATCAGGGATGAGTTAATGAAAAGAGGCACGGAAGTGATTGCGACGGAAACCGATGTGACAAAAGAAGATGATTGCAAGCGATTTATATCTAATACGATAAGCCACTTCAACAGGATTGATGTACTGATCAACAATGCAGGGATCTCCATGCGCGCATTGTTTGAGGAGGTAGACCTTGATGTCCTCCGTCGGGTCATGGATGTCAATTTCTGGGGTGCGGTTTACTGCACCAAATATGCATTGCCCAAACTGTTGAAAACCAATGGTTCGGTTACCGGTGTCTCCTCTATTGCAGGGTATAAGGGGTTGCCCGGACGAACTGGCTACTCTGCATCAAAATTTGCTCTTCAGGGCTTCCTGGAGGTGATCCGGATAGAAAATATGAAGAAGGGTTTGCATGTGTTGGTCGCATGTCCCGGTTTTACCAGTTCAAACATCCGAAATGCTGCACTTGCAAAGGATGGCAGCAATCAGGGAGAATCTCCGCGCGACGAAGCAAAGATGATGATGCCTGAAGAGGTTGCCCGACAGATCTGTAATGCTATCGAAAAGAGGAAACACAGGCTCACCATGACATCCCAGGGAAAGATGACTGTTCTCCTGAACAAATTCTTCCCGAAGTTCATGGATAAAATGGTTTACAATCACATGGCGAAGGAGCCGGATTCTCCCTTTAAGTAAAGTACGAGTAACAATTTACGATTAACAATTGCAAATCATTTCCTGGGGTGGAACTGAGTAATGGTACTCCTCAGGTACTCCCGGTCAAGGTGCGTATATATTTCTGTTGTAGTGATCGATTCGTGACCAAGCATCTCCTGAACTGCGCGTAAATCGGCTCCACCCTCCACCAGGTGGGTAGCAAAAGAGTGACGGAACGTATGTGGACTGATTGTTTTCCTGATCCCTGCTTTCCCGGCAAGATCTTTAATGATGACGAAAATCATCGCCCTGCTAAGTTTTGATCCCCTTCTGTTCAGGAACAGGATATCCTCATTGCCCCGCATTACATGCTGAAGTGGACGAACTGAATCCTTGTATATTGTTATCTGTTTTTGAGCGCTTTTCCCGATAGGAACGAGTCGTTCTTTGTCTCCCTTTCCGATTACCCGTACAAATCCTTCGGGAAGGTAAAGGGAAGAGATTTTCAACTCAATGAGTTCGGTGACCCGAAGTCCGCAACCGTAAAGGACCTCCACGATCGCCTTGTTTCGCTCACCTTCAGGCTTGCTGAGGTCAATCACCCCAACCAGGGTATCAATCTCGCTGCTTGTCAATACAACAGGTAATTTTCGCCCGATCCTCGGAGCCTCAATCAGTTCAGTGGGATCGGTTTGAACGATATTCTCAATCAACAGAAATTTGTAGAAAGACTTCAGTCCTGATACCATTCTCGATTGGGTACGCGGTGTCATCCTCAGTACAGTGACCCATTTAAGTAACGATTGCAGATGATGAGGCTGAACCTGGGCAGGTTGAATGTTTTCTCCCGATTGGTCAAGGAATTGGATCAATTTCGTAACATCATGCAGATAGCCCTCAATGGTATTTTCCGACAACGATTTCTCCAGTCGAAGATATGCGTTGAATCCATTCAGGTAAGAGTCCCATTTCATGAAGCCTATTCCCCCTTAAATTCTGGTTTACGCTTTTCGCGGAATGCCTTGATCCCTTCGTGGTAATCGTTGCTCTCCCATACCATGGTTCGCAATCCCTCGATCTTTTCGAACACATCTGCACTTAGAGCCTGGGAGTTGGAGAGGATCCTGAACTGCTCCTTGATGACACTGATCGCAAGAGGGGAGAGGGTTGCAATATGCTCAGCCATCTCCATGGTATACGCTTCCAGTTGATCCTCCTCCACGATATGATTAATGACACCCCATCGTTCAGCAAGCACAGCATCTATGGGTCGTGCCGTAAAAAACATCTCCTTGGCCTGGTTGATGCCTAATCGTGCGATAAAGTGACAGATTCCTGAGGCATTGTAGGGAACTCCCAGTTTAGCCGGTGTGATAGCTAGTGTTGTCGTCGTGTCGCCAATGGAAATATCCGATGTCATAATAAGGTCGCAGGCTCCTCCCCAAACACTGCCATGAATCTGGGTGATTACCGGTCCGGGATAGCGCTGTATTGCCCGTAAAAGAACTTCCAACGGATCGTTAAAGCCAAGTGGATCCTGATTGTTTTCAGGAAGTTCCGGGATATAATGCCCGGCCGACCAAACATTGCTCTTATTGGGTTCAGCACGAATGATGATGACCCTCATCTTATCTTCTTTAAACGACTCTAATGAAGCTACTAACCCGTGCACCATTTCCTGGCTCAAAGCATTCAGTTTTTCCGGATGATTCAATGAAACGATTCCTGTTTTGTTGCGCTTTTCGGTTTTTATCATGATTCGGGAAGAATAGTTTGGCTTCTAAAGTAAAGATTTTTGACGTTTGTTTTGATATTAACCGGAAAATATTTAATTTTGCACGCCTTAAAACAGGAGAGAAAGCAATGGCGAAAAAGAGTAAAGATCAGCGGATTCAAGTTATTTTGGAATGTACTGAGCAGAAGACCAGCGGAGTTCCGGGAATGTCGAGGTACATTACAACCAAGAACAAGAAGAATACTCCAGAGCGTTTGGAGATCAAAAAATACAACCACTATCTGAAAAAGATGACGGTCCATAAAGAAATTAAATAATACGAATTAGTCATGGCAAAGAAAGTAGTAGCAGCATTTAAGGGAGCCACCGCCAAAGATATCACCAAGGTGATCAAGATGGTTAAATCTCCGAAAACAGGAGCCTATACCTTCAAAGAGACAATGGTTCCCAATGAAAAAATCAAGGATTTCCTCGCTGCAAAAGAGAATTAAGAGATTTTTTCAATCGCTCAAAGAAGCTTTTTTCCGGGTGAAAAAAGCTTTTTTTGTATCGTAAATAACTCATAGTCGCTGAAACAATGGGATTCTTTAACATCTTTTCGGGGGAAAAAAAGGAGCACCTTGAGAAAGGGCTTGAGAAGACAAAAACGTCCCTCTTTTCAAAGATATCCAAAGCGGTAATCGGTAAATCCAAAGTGGATGATGAGGTCCTTGACAACCTGGAGGAGGTACTGGTCACCTCTGATGTTGGCGTAGAAACCACTCTTCGGATCATTGAACGAATCCAGCAGAGGGCCGCCCGTGATAAATTTCTGGGAACAGGTGAACTGAACAAACTACTGAAAGAGGAGATCGTTGCCCTGCTTCAGGAGAACAGTACCGACGACTATACCGGATTCGTCATCCCCGAAGGAAAGAAACCCTATATTATTATGGTTGTTGGTGTCAACGGTGTTGGAAAGACCACCACCATTGGCAAACTTGCCTATCAGTTCAAACAATCCGGAAAATCGGTGCTGCTCGGTGCTGCAGATACATTTCGAGCTGCTGCAGTGGATCAGCTAACGATCTGGGCTCAAAGGGTAGGAGTCCCCATTGTGACACACGGCATGGGGACTGACCCCGCATCCGTCGCTTTCGACACCGTGAATCGTGCGATCTCCGCTCAATCCGATATCGTAATCATCGATACAGCCGGCCGTCTTCACAACAAAATCAACCTGATGAACGAATTATCCAAGATCAGAAAGGTGATTCAGAAACTTGTTCCCGATGGTCCCCATGAAGTACTCCTGATTCTTGATGCATCCACAGGTCAAAATGCCTTTGAGCAGGCCAAGCATTTCACTGCAGCCACGGAAGTGAATGCCCTGGCTCTGACCAAACTCGATGGCACTGCAAAAGGAGGGGTTGTGATTGGAATCTCAGATCAGTTCAAAATTCCGGTAAAATACATCGGAATAGGGGAAAAAATGGAAGATCTTCAGGTATTTAACCGTGCCGAATTTGTGGACAGCCTCTTTACTGACAGCCATTGACAACTTCCAAAAATAACGGCATCGGTCTGGTTTCTTTAGGGTGCGCCAAAAATCTTGTCGACAGTGAAGTATTGATAAAGCAGCTCGAATACAGTAAGTTTCGAATCGTATTTGAGCCCAAAACCCTCCATCATATTGACACCGTTATTGTCAACACGTGTGGATTCATTGGCGATGCCAAAAAAGAGTCCATCGATATCATTTTACACTACGCAGAAGCAAAGCGAACAGGGAAAATTCAACGGCTTTTCCTTATGGGATGCCTGACAGAACGCTATCGTCATGAACTTGCCATTGAAATTCCTGAAGCTGATGGTATTTTTGGAGTCAATCAGTTGCCTGAGATTGTTCGGGAAATAGGAGGAGAATACCGTACTAAACTTCTGGGAGAGAGGAAAATAACTACGCCACCACATTACGCATACCTGAAAATCGCAGAGGGCTGTGACCGTACATGTTCATTTTGTGCCATTCCGTCGATCCGGGGGCCACACAAGTCGAGACCTATTGGGGAGATTGTCTCAGAAGCGAAATACCTCGCCGAAACAGGGGTGAAGGAGTTGCTGGTGATATCACAGGATACCACTTTTTACGGGATCGATCTATATGGAAGGCGCAGGTTAGCAGACCTGTTAAATAACCTGGCAGAGATTAAAGCGATCCAATGGATTCGCCTGCATTATACCTATCCGCATGCATTCCCTTTCGATGTCCTCGATGTCATCAGGGATCACCCGAACATCTGCAACTACATCGACATTCCTCTTCAGCATATCAGCAATCATATTCTGCGTTCCATGAAGCGGGGAATGTCCGGAAATAAATCACGGGAACTGATTGAAAGGATCCGAAATACCATCCCGCGCGTGGCAATACGAACAACATTTATAACTGGCTACCCGGGAGAGTCTGAAAACGATTTTAACGAACTGTGCCAGTTTGTTGAGGCATCCGAATTTGAGCGGATGGGAGTTTTTACCTATTCTCATGAAGAGGGAACACCTGCCTATCAGTTGAAAGATAACCTGCCGGAGAAAATCAAACTAAAACGCCAGGCTCACCTGATGCAACTTCAGGAACAGATCTCGCTGAAGCATAACCAGAAATTGGTTGGGAAAGAGATCAACGTATTGATAGACAGGGAGGAAAATGAATTTTGGGTAGGAAGGAGTGAAGCCGACTCCCCTGAAGTTGACCAGGAGATATTTGTCAGAAAAACGGGTAACCCAATTCATCCGGGAACCTTTTACACGGTTCATATTACCGAAGCCAATCATTTCGACTTGCTGGGTGAAATCCCGGTATAATTTGCTGCCATTTCTTATTTTTGCAAGATCTAAATATTGTTCCAATGAAAAAGATTCTGAAATTGTTTATTGCTGTCATGTTTCTGTTTCCACTCATGGGGCTTTCCCAGAAAGAGTCATCTCAGCAGGTAAAAGAGCCTGTAAATCAGCTCAATGAAAATAATCAGAAGATAGGCTTCTGGAAAGAGAGGAATGGAGAGTTGACCAGCAGGGGAAGCTATGTTAACGGCCTGAAAGACGGAACCTGGGAGGCCTACCTTTCAGATGAACTTATTTTTCGGGTTGAGACTTACGCCAATGGTCGCCGCAACGGGATTACCCTTCAATTTGACCGTAAAGGGAAGATTACCAATGTGGAACATTATAAAAACAACCAGCTTCACGGAGCTGTTTTTATCTACAGTTCCTTCTCTGCAAAATTGCTGAAGATGCAGGAGTATGACAATGGCAAGCTGACAGGCTTGTTCAGGAGTTATTACGATGATGGCAAAATTCAGGAAGAGGCATTTTACAGTGAGAATCAAAAACATGGCCCATCCAAATGGTTCAGTCGTGAAGGGAGGCTTATTGCCGTATACAATTATTACAATGGTTCATTTGAAGGGACTCAGCGTACGTTTTATGACAACGATACGACCTCATCCATTTGCAGGTACGAGAACAACCTTCAGGAGGGAGAGTACAAGGAGTATTACAGGAACGGAAAACCAAAGTTAATAGGAGCCTACGAAAACGGGATCAAAGAGGGTCCCTGGACTGAATACGACGAAACCGGCAAATCTGTGAAGGTTACAAAGTACAAAAATGGCATCGCAAAATAAACAGCGTAAGATCGTAAACCCCTTTGTTGAACTGCCGGGATACAATTGTTACGGTTGCAGTCCTGACAACTCGTTCGGGCTGCACATGACCTTTGCTGAAGAGGGAGAAGTGGTGACTTCTACCTGGAATCCGGAAAAGAAATTCCAGGGATATTTTGGAATTCTGCATGGTGGCATCCAGGCAGCATTGATGGACGAGATTGCCAGTTGGGTTGTTTATGTCAAGCTTAAGACTGCGGGGTTTACTTCACGTGCTGAGGTCAGATACCACAAAACTGTTTATGTTGAGAAGGGACCCTTGAAACTGTATGCACGCCCACTTAAAATGAGAAGAAACCTGGCAGATATCGAAGTGAAACTTTTCGATTCAAAGGGGATAAAATGTGCCTCGGGGATATTTACCTATTTCACGTTTTCAGAGGAACAGGCAAAAGATACCATGTACTATCCGGCACATAATGATTTTTTTGAGGAAGGGGAGGCGATTTCAGGCAACGAATAAAGAAAACCGGTGTCTATTTTCTACGGTTCTTAATTACATAATCTTTACGGGGTGAGCTCTGTTTATACCCGTACTTCGTTCCATAGTTGCTGCGGTTCTTTTTATTCTTTCCCTGCTGATACGTCCTGTCTGTCCTGCAACTGGATTTTCTGGAACCGGAACAGGAGGTCGTAAAAGGAATTGTGAACGAAATGAAAAGGATCAAAAGAATCGCGCTTAACCATTTAGACATGACAAAAAGTTTGGTTTGTAAATTTACATAAAATTACTAAACTCAAACCTGAAAATAAGTATCTTTGTTCAGTTTTACTAATAATTAAATATCTTGAATATGAAAAGAATTGGTTTACTTTCGTCACTACTGATTATCATGGTTACATTGCCATTGATTGGCTTTTCTCAAAAAGCTGAGTGGGTTGAACAGGTGATTGTTGCCAACGGAAATAAATATGAATCAACACCTCCAGCCGCCGATTATGTCACTGTACAAACCTATAACCCTGCAACTGGCGTCACATATGTTTTCGATGAAATTAAAACACAATCAGCACAGGATGTCCTTATTGCCAATGGCAGGATCTACGTTGCTGCTCAGGACAGCCTTGTGATGTATGATGCAAACACACTGCAGCGTTTGGCGGCTATTGCCGATTCAGGTCTTAGCAGAATTTATCTTTTCAATGATAAACTTATCGTCTCAAAACAGTACCCCATCGTGCGCTTCTTCGTTGAAGTGCTGAATGCAAACGACCTCTCCCTCGTGGCACGTGTTCAGAATATTTCAGGCGATTGCAAGGGGATTGTGCATACCAAAGACTCCATTTATGTTGTCGTTAACGGCGGCTTCCTTAGTTCGGAAGGCAAACTGGCTGTGATCAACTACAACAACTGGACCCTCGCACGTGAGATCAATTTTGGTCCCAATGCAGTGGGTATTAATGATATATATAGCTATGGCGGCCTTCTATATACCATTAACGAAACCCCGTTTGGGAGCGCTGTATTTGGCAGCATCACATCATTCAACCCCAGCAGTACTGCCTTTACTAACCACCAGATAACCTACCTTGTTGGTAACGGTGCCGGTGGTGTGAAGAACAGCGGAGTAATTGACAACTTGCTCTACCTTACAATGAATAACGGCATTGGATCATTTAATATGGATACGTACCAGGTTGAAGATCCTTCAATCTTTCCTGATCCCGGTGTTGTGAACCATATTTATTATACTTCGTTCACCACTGATTATGTGAACTCCTTTATCTATATGAACATCGGAAACCGAATCAGCTGGGGTGTTGATGTTGTCGGTACCTCCACCGGTGATTCTGTCACCTCCTTCCAGACCGGATTCAACACTGATGCCCTCGCACTTGACTACCGGGTGCCTGTTGGTATTGACAATCAATCCGCCAATGAAGCAACCGTTGCTATCTATCCCAATCCGGTTGAAAACCAGGTTCGTATAAAGTACACCGGGGATGCTGCTGTGAACGAGATAGTAATCAGAGACCTTACTGGTCGTACGATTTACCAAAGCAATGAACATTCTTATTCTGCAAAATGGGTGGATTGTTCTTCGTATCCTGCCGGCCTCTATTTTGTAACGGTTAAAACAGACTCCAAAACGTTGTCAACCAAGTTTATCAAGAACTAGCAGGGTAGTGTCGGTTTAATTGAATCGAATCATGGGTAAATGTACATTTTTGTTGATGACATGCATGTTGTCAACCAGTTTTTCTTACGGACAATATCCTCCCCCTCCCGGATATCCTGGTACTACAGCAATGTACCAGGATAGTTCTGCGTTTCGTGCGTGGGCAAGTGGCTGTACCGTTGAACCTGGATATATCAATTTCGTTGATACCTCCATTTATTATATGGGGTCAAACATTGCCGCATACGGATTTCATGAAGATGCCGTTGGTCCTCCCGATAATTTTGTCATCAGCATTGGAGACAGGGGAGTGGCTACATTAACCCTGCCTGCTCCAATGTATGACAGTACCGGCCCTGATTTTGCAGTTTTTGAGAACGGTTTTGGGGACGAATTTCTGGAATTAGGGTACGTTGAAGTGAGCTCAAACGGGCTCGATTTTGTCCGGTTCCCTTCGGTATCACTAACTCCTGAAACACCCCAAGTGGTTACGTTCGGAACACTGAATGCAACGCATATCCATAACCTGGCCGGGAAATACCGTGTGTTTTATGGCACTCCGTTTGATCTTAACGATTTGAAAGACAGTGTTGCCGTTGATATTTCTGCCATCACACATATTCGGATCGTGGATGTCGGCGGGTGCATCTTATCAGGTTACCAGTCGTTCGATTCCCAGGGGCATGTTATCAACGATCCATGGCCTACTCCTTTTAACACCGGTGGGTTTGACTTAGACGCCGTTGGAATAATTCATATCGAAACTCAGGGTGTTCCTGTTATCTCCCAGACGGTTCCCATCCGGGTATATCCAAATCCGGTTCATCATATATTGCATATCGAGCATTCGTTTCATTCCTCCATTCAGTTTTCATTGCTGAACTCTTTCGGAAAAACCTTTTTTTCTGACCAACCGGTAGGATCCTTCATGGAATTGGACATGTCTGGTTATCCATCGGGACTTTATATTGCTCTTTTTACCCTTGGGGACGGAACGAAAATTCGCCGTACGTTAATTAAACAATAGGTAGAAGAAAGTACATCGCCTTGACGGGAATCGGAAACCACTTCAGAGAACCTCTTTTTCTTATTTTGCTCTTGATCGCTACATGTAACGCAGCATCAGGGCAGCATATTCAAGACACTCTCAAATTGAAAGAGGTCGAAGTGAAAGCAAGTTTTCAGATTCACAATGAGGGCTTTAAAGAGGTGAGACTCGATTCCACCATTTTACTCCCACGGCTTGATGCTAAACTGAGCACCATTCTTTCGCAGTATTCCACCGTCTTTATTAAATCATACGGAGCCAACAACCTGGCTACTCCAGCATTCCGGGGGACTACAGCTCACCATACGATTATTGAATGGAATGGGATCAATATCAACTCACCCATGCTGGGTCAGATCGACCTTTCCATGCTTCCTGTAGCACAATTTCAGGGTGTCGAGATTTTGTATGGTGCTGCAGGCCTTAGCCGGAACAGCGGAGCTTTTGGAGGGATCATCAACCTGAAAACCAGTCCCGACTGGAACAATCGACTCAACCTGATCGTTTCGCAAACCCTGGCAAGTTTCCATAACTATACGACCACGTTGTATACGGAAGTGGGAAACAAGAACTTTCAGTCGCACACCCGGGTCAATATCAATACCGGGAAAAACGATTTTCCATTTTACAATGATTACACCGGCCAAAGGGAAAAATTAACCAACGGGGCGTATACACAATATGGTTTTTCCGAGGATATTTTTGGCAAAATAAATAACAAGCACCTGATAACAGCAAGAGTTTGGTACAATTACTCGGATCGGGACAACCCTCCGCAAACGGTTAATATCACACCCTATTATGCGGAAAACATGAAAGAAAATTCCTTCAGAAGCCTGGTTGAATACAAGTATATTCACCGGAAATTCAGCGGAACAATATCGTCAGCGCTTTTGTATAACCACCTGCATTATATGAGTAACACGGATGACACCAAGCATCAGTATTATTCATTCGTTAACCGGATAAGTGGAAATTATACAGGCTTTGATAAAGTGACCATCCGCCCTGGAATTGATCTGAAATACGACTGGGTCAACTCTGAAAAATACACAAGCCGGAAACAGAGAAACGTGTTGGGTGGTTTTATTGAAATCAATTACGCTCCCGCCGATGCTGTTACTTTTACTCTCATGGCAAGGAACGATGTGGTTGACGGGGAACTGATGCCTTTCATTCCTGCTGTTGGTGTTGAAGTTAAACCCTTCAGGAAAATCAATCTTTCACTCTCTGCAAACCTGTCAAGAAACTATAGTTACCCTTCACTCAATGACCTCTACTGGGAACTCTGGGGCAACCCCGAACTGGTACCGGAGGTAAACTATGCTGCGGAAGGAGGGATTACATGGAACCTGTTAAACCCCTCAAAGAGTTTCTTTATTGAAACGGAACTTTCCGCCTATTATATGCTGATGCAGGATATGATTGTGTGGTCTCCAACTACGACCAGCAGCCTCATATGGAAACCTGAAAATATCAGCGAAGTTTTGTCAAGAGGAATCGAAGCAGGGATCAATTCAACTATTGTATTCTGGAAAAGCAACCTTGATATAAATGTAACGTATAATTATTGCAGATCAACATACGAGAAGGAGACGAATCCAAACGGTTCATCTGTCGGCAAACAATTGATATACACGCCTATACATACTATGAACGCTTCATTGAGATTTGAAAAAAGAGGATATTATTTTTCCTATCTCTTTCATTTTATAGGCAGGCGATACCTCAGTAAAGAAAATGTGGAATATATGCCAGGGTATAATCTGTCTAATATCTTTTTGGGGAAAAGTTTTCAAATGAAAGATTTTATGTTATCTTTACAACTCGAAATAAACAATCTTTTTGGTCTTGATTATCAATCAATCGCTTATAGTCCCATGCCTGGCAGAAATTTCGGCATCACATTAAGGGGCAATTTTAAAAAGAAATCAGGCCAATGAGTTATTTATTAACATCAGGTTCTGTGGGTATAAACTCAATCGTGAACAGATTTATTTCTTCGTTTTCAGTTCTTTTATTCGGGATATTGTCTATTCTTGTCGTATCTTCCTGTTCGAAAGATCCAATTCGTCCAAATCCCGGTCCCATTGATCCTCCCTCCGATGATTCCACCACCTTCTCCAAAGGATTTTTCATTGTGAATGAAGGCAACTTCAATTGGGGCAATGCTTCCGTAACCTATATTGATAATTCCACTGGAACAGCACATCAGAATGTATTTCAGGAGGTCAATCACCGTCCACTGGGAGATGTGGCCCAATCGATGAAGATCATGAACAGCCGTGGATACATTGTGATCAACGCTTCAAACCGGGTTGAAGTAGTGGATCTTAAAGATTTTAAAACGATTAAAAGCATTGAGGGGTTCAACTCCCCAAGGTATATTGAATTTGTGGATTCAACCAAAGCATACGTTACGAACCTCTACAAAGATATCTCTGTTGTTGACCTCGTTACCATGACTATCACCAAAACGATTCAAACACCAGAATGGACGGAAGGGATGGTGAAGTACAATAACTACATGTTTGTAACCTGTATTGGTGAATTTACCGAGCCTAGTTCAAAGAGGAAAGCAAAATTGCTGATTCTTGATACGAAAGAGGATAAAATTATAGACAGCATTCCAACAGCTACTGAACCAATTGGAATTGTCATTGATAAAAAAATGAAGTTGTGGGTTCTTTGCTCCGGAGGGTGGGATGGATATGCTGCCCCGGCTCTTATCCGCGTTAACCCGGACCTCAGGCAGGTTGAGAAAGCTTTTTCTTTCTCTTCTGCCGATATCCCAAGTCGCCTGGATATCAATCCTTCAAGGGATACGATCTACTATTTGCAAAATGGAATTTACCAGATGCCTGTGACTGCATCATCTGCGCCTTCTCAACCCCTGGTCTCATCAGCAAACCATCTCTTTTACGGGATGGCAATACATCCTGTTGACGGAACTATTTTTGCTACCGATGCAATCGATTATGTACAGTCTGGCGATGCATTTCAATATTCTTCTTCAACAGGGGCCCAGCTGAATTCGTGGGAGACCGGCAGAATCCCAAGCTCTTTCTGCTTTGGCGAAACGCAAATCTCCAAAAAATAAATATTTTTTAGTTATGGAAGAATTCGTTGAAACCCGGTGGATGGGACAAATGAAATTTGAAGCTGAGGTTGATGGATTCCCAATCAACATGGATGCCAGTCCTGAGCATGGTGGAAGCAATTTCGGATCCAGGCCAAAACCTATGGTTCTATCGTCACTTGCAGGATGTACAGGCATGGATGTCGTTTCAATACTTTCCAAGAAACGTGTTACTTTTGGTGATTTCCGGATTCTGATTCATGCCGAGATGACGGAAACCCATCCAAAATACTACCACAAAATCCACCTTATTTACCAGTTTACGGGAGAAAACTTTGAAGGCAATCAGGAGTTACATGAAAAGATTAAACGCTCTGTTGAACTTTCCAGCGATAACTATTGCGGCGTAAGTGCCATGCTGAGAAAATCCTGCGATATCTCTTGGGAGATCCAGCTTAAAAATTTATAGGTACGGTCTTGATTACCTCTTTGAACTCACTGAGGATCATTGCAGTTGCACCCCATATAACATGTCCGTTCACGACAAATGAGGGAGCTTTTATGTGAATTCCCAATCCTATTTTGTGCTTCTTTACCTGAACAGCCTGGTCACTGAGAAGATCGCTGAGTTTAATCTCAATGATCTCATCAACCTCAGCCGGATCTTTCATAAAATCAGGCCTCTTCTCACAGAATCCAACAAACGGTGTCACGAGAAACCGACTTGGGGGGATATACAGGTCAGATAATTTCCCCAGAATCCGAACATTCTCTTGTGCAACCCCAACCTCTTCCCGGGATTCACGCAAAGCCGTTTCGGCAAGATTGGAATCGCCTGGTTCACGCTTGCCTCCAGGCAGACTAATTTGCCCGGCATGCACACCTCCATAATTGGGACGTTGGATAAAGACTGTATACAAGTTACTGTTGACCGGATAAAGTAGCAAAAGAACACTGCTTGGTTTAGCATTTGCTGAAGAGATGGATCCGGTTAATTCCTGGATTCGCCTCATGGATGACATCCGTACCTGGGCCTTTAGTCCGGGAAGTGGATGTGATAGAGCAATGGTGATCGATGATATGATTTGGTTGAACGACAATCGGATAAATATTTTATCAAAATTACGATTTACTCGTGAAAAAATTAGTATAATTGTGCAATCCAAGCCCAGAGCAATGGTTAAAGAGAAAGTAAAACCGGTTGAACATCAGGATGATTTAGCTCAACACCTGAGTCAGCTAATTTTATTCAACGATGACGTGAACTCGTTTGACTTTGTGATTGAGACGCTTGTCGAGATTTGCAAGCATGACCCGATGCAGGCTGAACAATGTGCGTGGATTGCTCATTATAAGGGAAAATGCGCTGTAAAGGAGGGATCTTTTCAGGAGCTTAAACCCCTTCATGATGCAATGTCGAAAAGGGGATTGACCGTTTCCCTTGAAAAATGACCAGGTTATCAACACCTTTTCAACACCATGATTTTTCGATAATTCTAAAACGCTTATATTCCGCACCTTATTGGGTAGTGAGTTATTAACATTTTGTTAATAACTCATGTTTATAGCATGTGAATACAAATCCTTCAAAAAAATTGACATCCGGGTTCTGCATAGTGTATATTTGATATTACAAGTGAGGGATAAAAGGCCCTTTGAGAAGTTGGGGATGTGAAAGCGGGATCCGCAAGGTGACAGCACTCCTGAACCAAGCCTGCGCAATTGCGAATCCGCAAGACTCGCTCGGGTAACAGGTTTCATAATCAAGGCGCTTCCGATACCGACTGACGCAAGGAAGGAGGAGCGGTGAGCGGGATGGAAGGAAGGGGAAGCCCGGAGAGCCAGCAGCCACAATAACCGTAACTTGACACGCCAGGCGGCCACGGTCGCAAGGATGTTGGATGGGAACTCTGTCGGCCAGATAGGGTTCCCATTACGGTTTTATAGGGTATATAAAAAAAGGGGTGATCTTTCAATCATCCCTTTTTTGTTTAGAGAAAGTTTGTTATTGCTGAACCTTAACAGAAATGTCGACGGTTCCATCCTCTTCCTGGAAAATATTGTTGACTCTGATCAGTCCTTTCTTGCCGTTGACAGTAACAAAAGCAATAAAATAGCCAGGCTTCAGATCTCCGGCCATTGGATCTGTAGCACCTTGAGTCAGGTTGATTAGCTCAGTATCATCCTGGATGGCATCCCAGTCAATGGCATCCATAATAATTCTGAACCTGGTTGAATTTCTTACACTCCAATTCACCAATGCGTTCGGGCCGGGCGTTGAAACTGTCCCACCATCTGTGAATACGGTAGCGGCATCGGCATCATCAGGGGAGGCTATGGTTGCCAGATTCGTTGAGCCGTAATAATATAGCCAGTCAATCATGGCTGCATTAATTTTAGCATTGGCGAGGTTGTATATTTCACCATTCGACGACGCAAATGAACTGCCAATAATGTTTATCTGAGCTCCGAGAATGCGCTGATTATACGTAAAAATCGGGCCCACCATCGTTTCAGTTGTGATGTTGAAACTGCTAACCAGGGTGTTGCCGTCGCTCTGAGTGATTGTAAATATCCAGTTCTCAACACCTGCCTCATGAAGTGAGATTCCGTAGAAAATATAGTTTAATGCTGTAAGATTCAAGGTTGTATCAAAAATATCGTCCGGTTTCTCGTTGTATATACGCGTTACCTTCAGATTGGAAAGTGTGAAGCCGGTTGCTGCAGTAGCATTGAACCCAACTTTAAATTGTTCACCGGTTGTCAGGGTAACATCTCCCGAAGTATACCCCGCAGCAGCAATCAGAGAAAATGCAAATTCTTTTTGGTCAGGAGGATTCGTATCATCCTTTTTGCATCCGGAAAATATAGATGCGACAATGAGTATGCAGGCAATAGAAAAATAAGTAAGTTTTTTCATAGTATACGTGTTTGAATATGATTCTGTACAATTGGTGTCCAAAATTACGAATAAATACAGGCTTTATTGTTGCGACCCTGATTTTTTCTACTAGAGGATGAAAGGGATCAACGCTTTCCTGTTGGCCGGATAGTCAGGAAATGTGGATTTATACCACAGGTGATGATGCAGTGCTCTTGGCAGGAGATTAACCATTGTCCAAATCGCAAAAGCAAGTGCAGGGGTGCACCATGTCATCATGGCAAATCCAAACCACTCGATGATCTCGCTAAAATGGTTGGGACAGGAGATGTATTTGAACAATCCTTTTTGCGGAATCACGTAGCCTGTCTGACCAGGTTTTCTCAGATGGATGAGGATGTTATCAGACTGCCAGTTGATGGCCATTCCACCCAAAAACATGCAAATGCCGATGATGAAGCGGGGATCTGAGAGCCAGGAGATCGGGTAGGAGGCAAGAGAGCCCAGGTAATAACCATTGATAAACCCATTGACAAAGTTGAATCCCAATGCCATAAAAACAATGGCAAGAGGCATTTTTTTTCCCTTGGTCCGTAGTCTGAATGGAAATATAATCGTTCTGTTGATATAATGAAACATCCACAATCCGAAGAATATCCATGTAACCAGATTATGCTTAGCCGAACCAAACAGGAAAAGTCCTGCAAAAAGAAGCAGGGCAGGAGACTCCATGATAATCCATCCTAGCCGGTTGTAGATAAGTACTCCCCACTGTTTCGTTGTATGTCGACCGTAAGGTGCCGTAATTCGCAGGACGAAGGGAAAAATCACCAATGCAATGCCAATCCATACGTATACAATGAAATAAAAAGTTGAGTTACTCATGAATTATCAGTTTAATGAATGTAGCCGTGCTTCGTAAACCAGGAGAATGTATCTCTGACAGTCTCCTCCAGGTCCCTTGATGAAAAATTCAGCTCCCTTTGAGCTTTGGCATTGGAGATCATACGGCTTCCTTCAGAGATGATCTGGAGGGATTCTTTTGTATATAACGGCTCAACTCCGGCAATAAGACTGTAAAGGGTAATAAATGGAAGACCCAGTTTTGCCACCCACATGGGCATCACGGTCTGGGGAGTTTTTGAACCGGTAACTCTGGCAACGATCTGAGAAAGTTCCAGCAAACTATGCCAGGTGCCTGATAAGAGGTACTTCTCGCCTGATCTGCCCATCGTCATGGCATGGATAGCGCCCTGAACAACGTCCCTCACATCTACCCAATTGTATCCACCCGGGACAAGAGCGGGAATCTGGTTGTAGTAAAGTTCAAGAAGCGCTTTTCCGATCAAACCTGGCTCGGGGTCGTCGGGACCGATAATCGCTGTTGGGCAGAGGATTACGGCATCGAGCCCTTCAGCAGCAGCCTGATGAACCGCTCGTTCTCCTTCAGCTTTTGACACATCATACGCAAAACCAACGGAGCCTACCACTGGACGCGTTTCGTCAAGAACTTCATTTGCAGGGTGTTGCTGGAATGCGTGAATGCTGCTAAAATGGATTAACCGATTAATCTTTTGTTCACGGGCTATCTCAACGATATTTTTTGTTCCCTCAGCGTTGATCTTCCATACCATGCCGTCGGGATCGCCTTTTATGGAGATAAAGGCTGCAAGATGAAAACAATAATCCGTATCCTGCATCAACTTCCTGATCGAATCCTTCTCAAGGATATTCCCTTTGACTATTTCAATGGGGAGATCCTGGATTGCTTTGGTATGTTTGTGCGTAAGGGCCTTAACCTGATAACCTTCCTGAAGAAGGGCTTTGCAAAGATTTGAGCCAACATGGCCGTTAGCTCCGGTTACAGCTATTTTCATCGATGCAAAAATAGAAATATTTATTAAGCAGACAATAGTTGATGATTCTGAGAGGAATTCAGCAGATTCTGAATGGGACGGAATTCATGCCGAATGATCTCCCACTTTTCGGGATACTGATCAAAAAGTTGAATAATCCGTTTTTGATGCTTGCGCAATGCATCTGTAATTGCCGGGGCTGAAATCGGGGTAGGGAACTCTTTTCCCACGTTCGCGCTCGTTAAATTGTCTTTTCGCTGTTTGATGCCTGATGCCGCAAGTTCAAGTCGGTCAAGTAACAGGTGGGTTTTAATCATCCGCTGGGGAAGCCCGTCAATGACCTGGTCTGAAATCTTTTGTTGCACAGGATCCGGAAATCTGATGTGGTAATCAGCCAACAGTATCTGAGAAAATTGAGCAGGGGAGGACAACGCCCCAGCAAATTCAAGTGCGTCGTTTATGATTTGCTCCAACTGAGACAATTCTCCTGTAAACATTTTCAATTTAATCTTGGCTGAATCTGTCAGGGAAGCCCTAGTTCCATGCTTTTCAGCATATCTGGAAAGAAAATATTGGGCAAGTGACAAAATTCCCTCCCTGACTTTTTGTCCCTGCTGTTCCAACTCTTCTTTCAACTGATCACGCTCCCGTACTATGTGACGAATTTGTTCGTCAAAGGTAGCTGTCAGTTGATTCTGCGCATCGGAAGTATGAAACAGGGTATTGATTGAATGGGAGAGAAGAAACCCTACCATGTTCTTGTGTTGAGCAGAAAAAGGTTCACTCACTTTGTCTAAAAGAAAATTACTCAGATTGTCATTGAAATAAATGAAGAAAAGATCGGATGAAAATGAGCCAGAAATTGAATATAAAATCAATAATACGCTGTTTTTCAGCTCACTAAATATAGTTAATTGAACTTTATCTTTATTAATAATTTCAAATGGTAACTGGTTTTTTTGAAACCAATGGTAAGGTTGAGACGAATTCCCCAAGTCAGAAAACACAGAAGAGCCGGCCTCTAACTTGATCTGATCAATCCTGTAATCCTTCTCATCCTTTTTTAGAAGGAAGCCCGATGATTGTGTGTTATTGTGCTGATAATGAACAAGAACTACTTGCTCTATTCCAGGAATTAATCCGGGAATCAGTGATAAAACACGTAAGGAAAGGACCTCTTTTGACACAACCTATCCAATTAATTAAGCAAATATACGGCATAATTACTGCTTAAGCAAATTTAAGCTTAATTAAGTGCTTAACTTAACTTAATTGGTGGTTAAGTAGAATCATTTAAGTTGGATATTTTGGTTAAATAATTTGTTTCGATTATAAATGCAGCCTAGTTTTATCCATTAAAAAAATAAAGCATACTTAAATGTAATCTCAATGAAAAACTTAAATAATAACACAGAACAAGGTGAATATTACCGCATCATGGAAAAGCGAATTAAGTATTATGCTGAGAAGTATGATCCGCATACAATTGTTTATGATCATCAACCGTCGCCGGTAAGTATTGAAACGAAAAATGGAGACCCAAAGAAGCATGGGATAGCCTTTTTTCGGTCCGTTTTTATGAATTTTTTTTAGCCCTGTTTGATTTTCGATTGGGTTTATTGTACTTTTACACGATTAACCCTCTAATCAGTTTCAAATGAGAACATTCGGAAAAATCGTATTGTGGTTGCTGATTATTATCGCTGTGCTGGTAATAATTGCCTATCTACTTCCACGCCAATACAAAGTGGAAAGAAGTGTAACAATCGGGGCTGACAAAGCTCTGGTATATGATCTGACATGCAACATGAAAAAGTGGGATCTATGGACTCCATGGAATAATCGTGTCGACACGACGGCCTTGTTTGAATTGTCGGGAAATGATTGTGAAGTTGGAACGATTTGGAAATGGAATGGTGAGATTCTTGGAAATGGAGAACTGATTGTTACTGAATCGACTCCGGGAGAATATTTTGGTTATGACCTGATGTTTGATGATGGTAAATATCAATCGAAAGGAGGATTCCAATACGTTGAAGCCAACGATTCTGTTCTGATTATCTGGACGGATGAAGGAGATCTGGGATTCAATCCGTTGAACAGGTATATGGGACTCTTTATGGATAAGATGATGGGACCTGATTTTGAAAAGGGACTTGCAAAACTTAAAGAGGTAGCGGAGGAACGTCACGGATGGCCTCCAATCACAGAGACATACATGGAAGAACAAATTGTGTTGTTGATTCGCGATTCGGCAGGTCCTGAGACCTATGGAGAGGTAATGGGAAGAGGGTACTGGGAACTCTCGAATTTTATCAAACGGAAGAAACTTACTCCCAAAGGCCATCCCTTTGCCGTCTATCAATCATGGGACTCAGTAACCCAGTTTTCAGTATTCGACCTTGGAATGGCCGTCGAATTTGCAGATGGTGGAAAAGGGAGAATTACGGTGGGTGAGTTTCCTGCCCAAAAAGTGGTCATGGCCGACTATTATGGCCCATACGACCAAACTGCTTCGGTATACAAAGCTTTGGAAAAATATACCTCACAGGGAGGTTTGGAGATTATTGGAAATCCATGGGAGATCTATGTAACTGATCCAATGACTGAACCCGACACCGCCAAATGGAATACGCAGGTCCTTTTCCCAATTAAATAACCGGGTTCATCTAGTTTCACCGAAAGGTTGTCCTATTCTTCAAGGAACGGACAACCTTTTTTTATATCTTGCCACCCATCTTTTTCTAACGATCAGTTAAATGTTTGTAACATTCCTCTCACTCGAATGGAAATCCGCCAGACGGGCTTCCATATGGCAAAAAAACCTGGCATTAAACCTGGTTATTGGGTTTTTCCTTACCCTGATGTTGCTTTATTTCTTTTATTGGGCTTCTTTATCGGAGAGATCATTCGAGAACTTTATCCTGGAGAGAACCCGGTGGTGATCTTCAATGGATTTTTGATCTATTATTTCGTTATTGATCTGTTTATCAGATTTATGATGCAATCATTACCGAAGATTTCGTTGGATTCATTTCTCCATCTACCCATCCGAAAATCTACCATCATCCATTATATGGTAGGGCGTACCATCCTGAATTTTTTCAATCTGATTCCACTTTTCATCTTTGTACCTGTCCTTTTCAGACTCATTTTACCAGGAACAGGATCATTTCAGGTGCTGACATGGATAGTCGCACTGATCCTAATGATACTGGGAAATACATTTTTAGCCGCTTACATCAAACGAATGTTTGGTGCAAAACCATTGATTGTACTTCTGCTCGCCCTGGTGATCGGAGCTCTGTTTACAATGGATAAAACCGGAATGATATCCGTTGCCTTACTTTCCAGTCAGGCATTTGGAAGTATCCTCAGTGATCCTGCATGGTTGGCACTGCCGACGTTCTGGATGATACTGATGTATCTACTTCATTATCAGTTCTTAAAATCACACTTGTACCCTGATGAGGTAATGGTTAAGAGAGAGCGTGAAATCGAAACGTCGTCGGGAAACAGGTTGCTGAAGTCGTTTGGATTAACAGGTACGATTATCATGCTGGAGATGAAGCTTTACTGGCGTCATAAGCGCACCAGGACAATGATTTATATGCTCCCGATTTTTCTTGGATATGGCCTTTTCTTCTACTTCCAAACTGCCTACCGTGAACAGGATTTTATGATCTTTTTTATTGGTGTCTTCATGACAGGAGGGATGATGTTGAATTATACCAATTATGCATTTGGTTATGAAAGCAATTATTTCGATGCATTGTTAACTAAGAATATTGATTTTCAGCAAGAGCATCCAACTACCAGGGAATAGGGGCAATGAACTGGTTGGCTATTTTTCCCGCTTTTCTGTTGCCGGTGTTAATTCAAATACCCTTTAAAAAAATGGGCATTCCCAATACCGGGCTGCTGTTTGTTGCTGCTATGGGAATTCTCGGACTGATCTTAAACAAACCATTGTTAACCATTATATATAAAATTTTATCAAAACGTAAATACATAATGGCTAGTGCTTTTAGAGAAAGAAGTTAAATTATTACTTTAATGTATTCATTCATGATAAAGATAGCAAATCTTACAAAAAACTACGGACCGGTTACCGTTTTAAACATTCCTGAGTTAGAGATTCCTGCTGGGGAGAGTTTTGGCCTTGTAGGGAATAATGGAGCTGGTAAGACGACCATGTTCAGATGTATTTTGGACCTGATACGGCCTGATAGTGGAACTGTTTCATCAAAAGAAGTGAACATTGCTGCCAGTAGGTCCTGGAAAACGTTTACCGGTTCATATCTGGATGATGGTTTTTTGATCGATTTTTTCACACCGGAAGAGTATTTCACATTTGTTGCTGATGTTTACGGCCTGAAAGAGGGTGATTTGGCTTCTTTCTACAGTGATTTCGAGGAATTCTTTGGCAACGATATCCTGAATAAGAAAAAACTGATCCGTGATTTCTCCAGTGGTAACAGGCAGCGTATTGGTATTGCCGGTGCACTTATGCCAAAGCCGGAAGTTATTGTTCTTGATGAACCATTCAACAGCCTCGATCCAACGACTCAAATCAGGATTGTACACGATTTGAAAACGAATCAGGACACCCTGAAGGTTCTTGAAGAATATTTTGCAGCCTAATCAGTGAACTATTTTCATAAATTAGCCGCAAATTTTTAAACCAAATCAATATGAAAAAAACTCTAACCGCAGTTCTTGTATTCCTGATGATGACTACAGGCCCTTTACTGGCTCAGAAACGACTCTATTTTGGTCTTTCAGGTACCGGACTTAGCTCCGTCATCGTCAACCAAAACAATTATGGACTTCCATTCGAGATGGACTATGTGCTCACCTTTGGTGGCGGAGGCAATGCAAACATAGGTTTCGACTTTAACAGCCATATAGGGCTGAAACTTGAGATTGGCTGGGCGAAACTTGGTCAGAAATATGAAGACGTTCATCAAGACACATCATACACCCGGAACGTGAAGATTAATTACCTCCAAATTCCCTTGTTGTTTAAATTCAGGACGGGGGGTGATGTGGCTAAATTTTATATAATGACTGGCCCTCAGTTAAATATCCTTGTTTCCGCTTCACAAGAATATCTGAAGCACGAGAATATCTGGGACGAAAACTATACACCGGGAGGGTGGACGAAACCTATAGTTATCGGAGAATCAACCATCACAAATCGCTATAACTCAATGGACATTATGGCGCGTATTGATTTTGGCGTTGACATCCAGATCATTCCAAACCTGTTTCTGAATGCGGGAATGACAATGGCTTACGGTTTTCTTGATATCAATGCCCCTGATTGGCAGATGACCAACAAAGATGGAAACTACAACCCATCGCATAATGCTTATGGCGGATTAACTTTTGGTATCAATTACGTTTTACCTGTCGGGGGTAAATAATAATTTCGTACCGGAGACCGTCTTAAGGGCCGATATCTGATTTTATGTTAACCAGCAAGCTGGACGCACAACATCATTGTCCTATAATTAATATTATGTCAAATAGAAATATTGATAATAAAGGGAGACTGGAAATAGCCTCCCTTTATACTTCTCCCCTCTTATTTTAATGCATCAATTTTAGCATTGACCTCCTTCAGCTTTTCGTTCTGCCCTGTCCGGGAATAAATCAGTCGTAATGTTTGCAGCGTATTCCCATCCTCAGGTTGCATAATGGTTGCCTGCTCCAGGTACGGTGCTGCCAATCCGAGATAATTTGTCAATTCAGCTTTCAGCTTATTGTATTCAGCTTCCTTGTCAAGCGGCAATGCATTCATTTTAATTTCTATCGTCGCGGCTGTATTCACATAGAGTGCTCCAATATTGTAAAGCGCATTAAAATACTCCGGATTGAGTTCCAGAGATTTCATATAAGCAACTACCGCTTTGTTCACTGCATCTTCCCTAACCTCGTCCGATACTGAGTCGTTTGCAATTTTGTCGTAGATGGTTCCCAGAGCAAAATAGACGGAAAAGTTGGTTGTGTCGGTCTCGATGTAAGTAAGAAGATTCTGCAGAGCCCTGTCTGTAAGGTCAAATGTTAGAAAAACACTCGTTTCTCCTAAAAATACATCCGGGTCATTCGGATAGACTTCCTTGCCCATTTGAATATATTTCATGGCGTTTTCCTTATCTCCTTCCACTCTGTATATATCTGAAAGACTTACATATAAAGCAGGCGTGTTGTAACCCTGTTCCAGGAGCATTAAATAATACTTCTTGGCCGTCTCATAGTCTTTTGCAAGAGAGGCGCAATAAGCGGTGTTAAGCATGGCAACGGTATCGGCCACTCCTGATACCGCAATCACATCGACAGCGCTGGCAAAATCCTTCATGGATTTGGCAAAATCGCCTTTATTGTATGCGTCAACAGCAGAATTGTACAAATTATTTCTCTCCAAACTAAGCTGAACGAAGATCTCATCAAAATATTCCTTTTTGGGATCAAACTCAATGGCTTTTTGATAGGATTCAAGTCCTTTTTTTAAGGCATCCGGATCAAGCGCAGCATACGCCTCATCGGTTGAGTTGGCTATCTTGAGGTATATATGGCCCCGAATAGCCCATGCTTTGGCATCCTCCAGTGTTGCGGGATTTGCCACGCACTCATTAATCGCCTCTACAGCTTTATCCAACTTCCCTGATTTCAGATAATTAGATGCTGTTTGGCGAACATTTTTCTGTCCAAAAGCGATGGTGACGGAGAGTACCATTACCATCAGAAATGCAAATCTTTTCATACGAGATATAGTTTTGGTTCCTTACTACGGTTTGTCAATCAGTGTGCAAAAATAAACAATGATATTTGGAATTGTTAATTTCTTATCATTTATTTTCAGTAGGATTTTCATCACCTGCCTGCTCTGTCAACTCTTCCGACCCCTCAATAACCTCCGTTACATCCTCCTCATCTTCTACCTCAACTTTTGCCACTGCGGCGATGCTGTCACCCTCTTTGATCTGAAGCAGCCGAACCCCCTGGGTAGCCCTCCCTACTACCCGGAGATTTCCAACAGCCATGCGGATAATGATTCCGGAGCGGTTGATAATCATCAGGTCGTCCTGATCAGTAACCAGTTTAATGGCTATTAAATTACCTGTTTTCTCGGTAATATTGATGGTTTTCACACCTTTACCACCCCTGTTGGTTACTCTGTAATCATTGATATTAGATCGCTTACCATATCCGTTTTCTGAAACAACCAGAATCTCACACTTTTTATCCTGAGGTACGCATATCATGCCAATCACTTCATCGGTAGATCCGCTGAACGATATTCCTCTTACTCCTGCTGCATTTCTTCCCATCGGTCGAACTTTGGTTTCATTGAACCGTATTGCCCTGCCAGATTTGAGGGCTAATACCACTTCATTTACTCCGTTTGTAAGTTTTGCTTCAAGCAACTGATCCCCCTCATTGATGGTGATTGCATTGATGCCATTTTGGCGGGGACGTGAATAGGCTTCCAGGGAGGTTTTTTTGATGGTACCCCGTTTTGTGGCAAGAATGATGAAATTGGCGTTGATGTAATCCTCGTCCTTCAGGTTCTTTACATTGATATACGCTCTCACTTTATCGTCGCTTTCAATGCTGAGAAGGTTTTGTATTGCTCTTCCCTTGGATGTCTTAGCCCCTTCCGGGATTTCAAACACCCTGAGCCAGAAACATTTCCCTTTCTCAGTAAAGAGTAACAGGTAATTATGGTTTGTGGCAACAAACAGGTGCTCCAGGAAGTCCTCATCCCGTATTTCGGAGCCCTTGTGCCCCTTTCCACCCCTATGCTGAACCCGATACTCCGTCAATGGGGTGCGTTTGATATAACCCAGGTGAGAGATGGTGATTACGACATCCTCATCGGGAATGGTATCCTCAATCTTGAAGTCGGAAGCAGCATACACGATCTGTGATCTGGCTTCATCTCCATATTTCTCTTTGATTTCGAGCAATTCCGTCTTGATGATCTCCATCCTGAGAACAGGATCTCCAAGAATCAGCTTGTATCCTTCAATCTTTTTCAAAAGCTCGTCATACTCTTCCCTGATCTTATCCCGTTCAAGCCCTGTCAGTCGCTGTAACCTCATGTCAAGGATTGCCCTTGCCTGGATCTCCGACAAACTGAAACTCTCCATCAGGCCGGAACGTGCCTCTTCCGGTGTTTGGGATCCGCGTATCAATGCAATAATAGCATCCAGGTTGTCAAGAGCTATCAGCAATCCTTCCAATATGTGCGCCCGCTTTTCAGCCTCTCTGAGCTCATATTCAGTACGGCGAGTTACAACTTCATGCCTGTGATCAACATAATGAACGATGAGATCTTTCAGATTGAGCATCATCGGACGGCCGTTGACAAGAGCTATGTTGTTGACATTAAAGGAGCTCTGAAGCGGAGTGTATTGAAACAGCTTGTTAAGCACCACGTTGGTGATCACCTCTTTTTTGAGTTCATAAACAATCCTGACGCCGTTACGGTCCGATTCGTCCCTGATATCAGTGATCCCTTCGATCTTTTTATCATTTACCAGTTCAGCAGTCTTCTTGATCATCTCCGCTTTATTCACCTGGTAAGGTACTGAAGAGACAATAATCCGCTCTTTGCCGTTCTCAAGGGTTTCAATCTTGGTCTCTCCTCTCATCACAATCCGGCCCCGACCGGTTTCGAATGCCTCTTTCACTCCCTCATATCCATAAATCACTCCTCCGGTAGGGAAATCAGGTGCTTTGATGAATTTCATCAGTTCGGGGATCGTGATCTCACGATTGTCAATATATGCAACAATTCCATCAATCACCTCGGAAAGATTGTGAGGAGGCATGTTTGTAGCCATCCCAACAGCAATCCCTGAAGCGCCGTTAATCAACAGATTGGGGATTTTTGCAGGCATCACGGTAGGCTCTTCCAGCGTATCGTCAAAGTTGAGCTTAAAGTCAACAGTCTCTTTATCAAGGTCGGCCAGCATCTCTTCCGCAATTTTCTTCAACCGGGCCTCCGTGTACCTCATGGCAGCAGGATTATCGCCATCCATGGAGCCAAAGTTTCCCTGTCCGTCAACCAAAGGGTATCTCAGGCTCCAATCCTGGGCCATTCGTACCATGGCATCATACACGGACGTATCTCCGTGAGGGTGATATTTACCGAGGACCTCCCCTACTATCCTTGCCGACTTTTTGTAAGACCTGCTGGAAGAAACCCCCAATTCTGACATGCCAAAAAGTACCCGGCGATGTACCGGTTTCAGTCCATCTCTTACGTCAGGTAACGCTCTCGCCACGATCACCGACATCGAATAATCGATGTAGGCACTCTTCATCTGGGTCTCAATGTTTACCGGAACGATTCTTTCTCCCGTTTCACTCATGAATTTATCGATATTATGTGTCTGATTATCAGATAGATATATAAATACTATTAACTTTACGAAAATACCATTTTTTCACGAGAAAACCATGGGTTTAAACCATCTTTTTTAGACGTTTATAAACATGTTTTTGTTAATAATTCCTAATGCTGCTGATGGTTGTTATACCAATCGGTCGTATTTTTGGAAACAAGCCATTTTAGCATGTTTTTTACGGTGGTTTGATTTTTGTACATTTGGAGAAATTATGGAAGCAAAATTTTCACAACGGGTTAAAGATGTTCTGGTCTTTAGCAGAGAAGAGGCGCAACGCCTGGGGAACAACTACATTGGGCTGGAACACCTGCTATTGGGTATTATCCGGGAAGGCGAAGGCCTTGCTGTCAGGATTTTACGCAATCTGGGAATCGACCTCACAGAGATACGAAAACGGATAGAAACCTCCGTTGCCAATAACACGGAAAAATCGATTACAGGAGATAATCTTCCCCTCGTCAAACAGGCGGAAAGAGCGCTAAAGATAACCTATCTGGAAGCAAAGATATTCAACAGCGAACTGATTGGCACCGAGCATTTGTTACTCGCCATTCTGAAAGATGAGAACAACCTTGTTACCAAGACGTTTAACGGTTATGGCGTAAACTACAGCGCTGTGTCGGAAGAGTTGAAAGCCATTCTTACCAACGTGCGTGAAGAGGGTTTTTTTAAGCCGAAAGATATCCTGCCGAAAGACGATGACGAGGAGGAACTCGATGAGGGAGGCAAAGAGTTCAGCAGTTCAGCCAAACGGCCTTCTGAGTCGAAGTCGAAAACTCCTGTGCTCGACAACTTCGGCCGTGATATAACTCGCGCTGCTGAAGAGGACAGGCTTGACCCGATCGTTGGGAGGGAACAGGAACTGCAACGCATTGCCCAGGTATTGAGCCGCAGAAAGAAAAACAATCCGATACTTATCGGTGAGCCTGGCGTAGGTAAATCAGCTATTGCAGAAGGTCTTGCCCTTCGGATCGTTAACAGGAAAGTCTCCAGGGCTCTGTTCAACAAACGTATCGTATCACTGGACCTGGCTTCTCTCGTTGCCGGAACGAAATATAGGGGACAATTTGAAGAACGGATGAAAGCGGTTTTGAATGAACTTGAGAAAAATCCGGATATCATCCTCTTTATTGACGAAATTCATACGATTGTAGGAGCTGGCAATGCCTCCGGTTCGCTGGATGCATCCAACATGTTCAAACCTGCACTCGCCCGCGGAGATCTCCAGTGTATTGGAGCCACAACACTCGACGAATACCGTCAGTACATTGAAAAGGATGGCGCCCTTGAGAGAAGGTTTCAGAAGGTTCTGGTTGATCCCACTTCTCCGGAGGAGACCCTGGAGATCCTGAACAACATCAAGGAGAAATATGAAGATCACCACCTGGTCTCCTATACCAATGATGCCATTGAAGCCTGTGTGACCTTGACAAACCGTTACATATCAGATCGGTTCCTTCCCGATAAGGCAATTGATGCACTGGATGAAGCCGGCGCCAGAGTCCATATATCCAATATCAACGTTCCTCAAAACATCATCGATATCGAGGCGCAAATTGAAGAAGCGAAGAAAAAGAAGGTAGCAGCCATCAACAGTCAGAAGTTTGAAGAGGCAGCTGATCTCCGTGATTCTGAGCGTAAACTGCAGGAGACTCTTGAACGCGAAAAAAGAAAGTGGGAAGAGGAGGCCAAAATCAACCGGCAGGCAGTAAGTGAAGAGAATGTGGCAGAGGTTGTTGCCATGATGACAGGCATTCCTGTGAAACGGATTGCCAAAAATGAAGGAGAACGGCTCATTCATATGGAAGAGGAGCTGGAACACTCTGTCATTGGACAGGCAGATGCCATCAAAAAGGTGGTAAAGGCCATCCGGAGAAACCGCGCTGGGTTGAAGGACCCAAACAAACCGATTGGCACTTTTATTTTCCTGGGACCCACCGGTGTAGGGAAAACCCACCTGGCGAAAGTTCTTTCCAGGTATCTGTTTGATACCGAGGACGCCCTTGTTCGGATCGACATGAGCGAATACATGGAGAAATTTGCCGTTTCACGGCTGATTGGCGCCCCTCCGGGTTACGTGGGCTTTGAAGAGGGAGGACAACTCACGGAAAAGATCCGGCGTCGCCCCTACTCCATCGTTTTGCTCGATGAGGTTGAGAAAGCACACCCCGATGTATTTCATATTCTGTTGCAGGTCCTTGATGATGGTGTGTTAACCGACAGCTTCGGACGCAAAGTCGACTTCAAGAACACCATTGTGATTATGACTTCCAACATCGGATCCCGGCAGTTAAAGGATTTTGGTCAGGGTGTAGGCTTTTCCACTTCAGCAAAACAGGCTTCCTCCTCAGAGCATAACAGAGGGGTCATTGAGAATGCATTGAAGAAAGCCTTTGCACCAGAGTTTCTTAACCGGATTGACGATGTGGTGATTTTCGAATCACTGGAGCGTGAAGATATTCATAAGATCATCGATATTGAACTTACACATCTTTACGACCGAATCAAAGGATTGGGATACACGATTGAGGTTTCGCCCGAATCCAAGGACTTTATCGCTGAAAAAGGTTGGGATTCTCAATTTGGAGCCCGCCCGCTGAAACGCGCTATTCAGAAATATGTCGAGGATGCCCTTGCCGAAGAGATCATTAAAACAAAGATTAAGCCCAATGATCTCATTCAGGTTGGCTTTAACCCCGAAAAGGAAGAGATCGTGATTGAAATCACTACCCCTGCGAAGAAAACGGATAAAAATCCGGAGAAACCTGCTGAATCAGAAACGGTTAAGTGATTCCTCCTGGATCATAGCCTGTTTAAAAGCCTGCCCTTTCTGACCGGAAAGTAAAAAGACTTTACTGAGGATCTCATTGATACGTGAATCTCCCTGATAGAGGTATTTGACAGAAGCATAAAAACCATTGTCGTGGTAGTTCAGAGCATTTCCAAGAGGACCTTCGATATAAAATGTATCCGATTCCAGTGGAATTCCGCTGAGATATTTCTCTGAGATCCCCTCCACTACCTGAGTCGGGTCCATCCTACGGGTTTCTGAAAAAATAAATTCACCCATAAAAAACTCCTCCTCAAGAAAATAGAACAGGGACTTCATCTTTTTCTGCTGGAAGGTCTCATTATACCCAACAACTTTCACCCGCTGCTGGCCAAACCGTGCAATATTGATGCAATCCGGTACGCCAAAATCTTTCACCAGTTTCTTGTATGGCGTCATAAAGGGGACATCCTTGAATTCAATAGGGATTTCTGTAGTAAAGTTGGTTGCGCCATTTAACCGCTTGAAGAACACAGAGATATGTAACGTAATCTCATCCTTGATGCAGTTATTCAGTGGGTTGCGCAGGTCATTCTTTTTGAAGAATTCAAGGTATTCAAAGCTGTACTTCCCCTTGAATATCCTGATAATCATAAGATTCAGGATAGGAAACGTATTCTTCTTCAGGAAAATGGCAAACAAAGCAATGGCGAAAATCGCAACGATAACTACCACGAGGGTAAGAAACCCCCCGTCAAATGCTCCCCCACTTCCTGCAAGAATGACCATCTCGGTTATTAGAATTTGTAACTGTTGTCATCAATCAACTTATCGGCGATCACTCTTCTGGCTATCTTGACATTCACTCCTTGCACTGATGACAATGCTTTGACAGCTGTAATCAGATCTTTTGCTTCGTCGCCCGCGGAAAATGAGTTGACGGCATCGATGGCATTCTTCTCTACAATGCTGGCTGCGTCGTAGACCAATACATCCAAAATCTGCCGGTAAACAGCAATCGATGCATCCCCTTTGATAGATTCCATCTTCTTGACCCTGAGAGCAGTTGATTCAGCCACATAGAGTTCCGTGATCATATCCGACAAATTATTCAGCACCTCCTGCTCTTGAACAAGCTGACGGCCGAACGCATTGGAGGCGCCATTCATTACCAGCAGGATCGCACGTTTAAAGTTACGAAGCGCCCTCATCTTCTCATCGTAATAACTCTCCTCACCTGCGGCTTTCTCAACGATGGTATCCAGATTGCTCTTGAGTTCCTCTGCTTTCCCTGCCAGATCAAAATCCCCTTTCATACCGCGTTTCATGGCTGTATCCACAACCAATAACCTGTTGATCTCATTGGTTCCTTCAAAGATGCGGTTAATCCTGGAGTCGCGATACCCGCGTTCAACTGCCATTTCGGCAGAGTAACCCATGCCGCCATGGATCTGGACCGCTTCATCGATCACAAAATCAAGGGCTTCAGAACCGTAGACTTTCAAAATCGCCGCTTCAACGGCATAATGTGCAATCCCTTCTACAGCTGCTTTCCCCTTATCCATGCCTGCTGCTTTGTTGAGCTCGATCTGACGGTCAATATCTTTACTTACACGGTAAATGGATGATTCAAGAGCAAATGTGCGAATAACCTGTTCGGCCATCTTGTGTTTCAGCGCCCCAAAAGTTGAGATTAGAACGCCAAACTGTTTCCGCTCATTGGCGTATTGAACAGAGTCGTTGATTGCTTTTTTTGAAGCGCCCAGAACATTGGCACCCAGCTTTATACGACCCATATGAAGGATGCTTAATGCAATCCTGAATCCCTCACCACGCTTCCCGAGTAAATTCTCGACAGGGACTTTCACATCGTTGTAAAAGATCTGGGCTGTTGAAGAACCTTTGATTCCCATCTTTTTCTCATCCGGGGAGATCACCACTCCGGGATAGTCACGCTCAACGATGAAGGCACTCAGAACACGGTCGTTATCAATTTTGGCAAAAACGGTCTGCACATCGGCAAAATTTGCATTGGTAATCCACATCTTCTGACCGTTGAGAACATAATGTTTCCCGTCTTCGGACAGTTTAGCCTGGGTTTTCCCTGAATTGGCATCGCTTCCTGCACCAGGTTCTGTCAGGCAGTAGGCTCCCAACAGTTCACCTGTCGCCAGCTTGGTAACATAACGTTGGCGCTGGTCTTCGTTGCCATAATACATGATCGGCAACGTACCGATACCACAATGAGCCATAAAAGCAACAGAAAAGGAGTATCCTGCCCCAACAGTCTCGGCTGCAAGCATCTGAGTGACAAAATCCTGGCCAAAACCATTGTACTCTTCCGGAATTGAGATTCCCATCAAACCAAGATCGCCTGATTTTTTCAGAATCGTCTTCATCAATTGAATATCAGGCGAGTCAAGTTGATCCACATTCGGATACAATTCTACAGCAAGGAAATCCTTGATTGTCTCTGCAATCATCGTTTGCTCTTCGTTATACTCTTCAGGTATGAAAATATCATTCGCCTCTACTTCTTCTACCAGAAATTCTCCACTTTTCAATACTTTTCCGTTTTCCATTGTTTCGTTTTAAATAATACCAGGTTTATAATCCAATCAGAGCCCCAGCGACTGAACGATCATTTCTGCCACGTCCAGGTTCCTGACCTCTTCCTCTTTGTTTTTATACTTTAGTCCGTCTGTCAGCATCGTCATGCAGAAGGGGCAAGCCGTTGCAATGATACTGGAATCTGTTCTCAAAGCTTCTTCGGTGCGCTCCATATAGATCTCCTTCTCCCCTTTCTCTGCCTCCTTGAAATATTGACCTCCCCCGGCCCCGCAACAGAGTGCAAAACTTTTGTTGCGTTCCATCTCAACCACATTTTTTGTCATATGGCGGAGAATTTTCCTGGGTTCGTGATAGATATCGTTTGATCGGCCCAGGTAGCAAGGATCATGGTATGTGACCCTCTCTTCTCCGAATACAGAAAGATCTACGTTCAGTTTCCCTTCATTGATCGCATTATCCAGATATTCCAGGTAGTTAATCACCTCATAGTTTCCGCCGAGATCGGGATATTCGTTTTTAAAGATGTTGTAACAGTGAGGACATATCGTCAGGATTTTCCGGATTTCATAGCCTTTAAACAATTCAATGTTCTGCAATGCCTGCATCTGGTAGAGCATCTCGTTGCCTGCCCTTCTCGCCGGATCTCCTGTACATGTCTCCTCTTTTCCCAACACCGCGAAATTTTCTCCAACGAATGTGAGAATCTTTGCAAATGCCTGTGCTACTTTGCGATAGCGATCATCAAATGCGCCGGCACAGCCAACCCAGTAGAGGTATTCGGGCTTTTCACCGCGCGCAAAAAGGTCGGCAATCACGGGTATCTCCAGCTTCCTTGTTTCCATTCTATTTCACTGTCATTTCAAGATTTTCAGCCCACTGCAACCGATCTTCGGGAGAATATTGCCATGGAGCTCCATTGTTCTCAATATTACTGAATACTGCTTTGATCTCACCCGGAGCGTATGCCTCTTCCATCACAAGGTACCTGCGCATATCAATGATGAGTGTGGGGTGATTGATATTGATCGGGCACTCTTTGGCACAGGCATTGCACGTGGTGCAAGCCCAGAGCTCCTCCACGGAAATATAGTCTTTCAGCAACGATTTCTGATCGGAAAAATCGCGCCCGTTCTTCACCATTCCCGGGCCTTTCTCTTTCATCCTGGCACGAACATCCATGATGATCTTCCTCGGGGATAGTTTTTTCCCGGTGATACTGGCAGGGCAAACAGAAGTACATCTTCCGCATTCGGTACAGGCCAGGGAATCAAAATAGTTTTTCCAGCTGATATCTTCGACATCCTTCACCCCAAACCGTTCGATGGGTTCGTCAGAAGCCGGCACGGCAAAAGCGGTAGCGGGATCAAGCATCAGTCTGACCTCCTTGGTAACACTTTCCATGTTCGGGAGTTTGCCCAATGGATCAAGCCTTGAAAGAAAGACGTTGGGCACCGACATAAATACGTGGAAATGTTTTGAATAAGGGAGGATATTGGCAAAAACAAAGATCAATAAAATGTGGATCCACCAGAAGGCTTCGAACCAGAAATAGAGTCCCTTTTCAGAGATTCCTGAGAAAAGTCCCGTCAACCAAATACTTACAGGATAGACCCCGACGATCTCTTCTCCTTTGATGTATTGGTAGTCGATGTAGGCAATGTTCATCCCCGTCAGGGAGAGCATCAGCAGCAGGATCAACGTGAGTGCAATGTTGGCATCGATGTGGGAAATGGCTTTCATCTCGATGCCTTCAAAGCGTTTGACATGAAGAAAAATCCGCCGGATCAGAAAGATGATGATCGCAACGGCCACCAACACAGCAAAAATATCTCCGGAAGCCGTGATGATGTCATAAACAACGCCAAAAGACTTAAACAACTTTTCTGTTCCAACGAGGCCATCGATGATCATCTCGATGCTGCCGAGCAGGATCACACAAAATCCCCAGAAGACCAGGGCATGCAAAACCCCGGAGAAAGGTTTCCGGAAGATCTTCGTCTGCCCGAAGGCAACTTCCATCATCACTCCAAAACGCCGGCCAAAATTCCTGATTGGAAAGCTGGCTTTGGTGAATCTGAAATAATTGATAATACGGCTGATGGTAAATGTAAATACCCCAATAGTTACCAGCAGCGTAAGGGCAAAGATCAGCTGTTTGGTCATGCCTATTTCGATTTGAGCTCTCTAACGGCTTCGACGAGTTTCGGAAGAATCTTACTGGCATCACCAATGATACCGTACTGAGCTGCTTCAAATACAGGTGCATCTTTGTCGGTATTGATCGCTACGATGTATTTGGAAGAACTCACCCCTGCAATATGTTGTGTGGCACCGGAAATTCCGACAGCAAAATAGAGGTTCGGGGCAATGATTTTTCCTGTTTGTCCCGTATGCTCTTCATGAGGGCGCCACCCTTCATCGGATACGGGCCTCGAACATGCGGTTGCGGCTCCAAGAAGATCGGCCAGTTCAACCAGCGGTCCCCAGTTATCGGCCGATTTCATTCCGCGGCCTCCGGAAATGACAATCTCGGCATCTGTCAGAAGAATTTTTCCGGTTTGTTTTTGCACATCCTTGATCACGGTTTTTATAAGGTCCTGATTAACCTGGACGGTGATTGTCTCAATGGAAGCCTCATTCGCTGTTTCGATCAGTTCAAAGGAGTTCTGAGCCAGGGTGATGATCCGAACGGGAGATTTAATCGTAAGATCAGCAAAGGCACGGCCGGAATAGACTTTCTTAAAAACAACAAATGGATCAATGCTAAGCGGTAACTTACTGATGCCGGCACCAATTCCTGCTTTTAGCTTCACCGACAAACGGGGAGCCAGAGCTTTTCCTGTATTGTTGTTTGCAAGAACAACGACCGTAGAGCTCTCCTTTTCGGCTATTTCAGCGATGACTGACGTGTAGGCCTGGTTGTCGAGGGCTTTGAGCTCCTCGTTCTGGATATGGATGATCTTTTTTACGCCATACTTCCCGAGTTTCTCCAATTCTCCCGCTTCAATTTTTCCGATTGAGACAGCAACGGCGGTTGTATTCATCATTTCAGCCACTTTGGCTGTATAAGAGACGAGTTCAAAGGTGAGTTTTTTGAATTTTCCGTCCCAGTTTTCAACGAATGTTAAAACTGACATAGTCTGTATTTTTTTTAGATAATTTTTGCTTCATTCTGGAGGAGAGAGATCAATTCGGCCGGATTCTCGGGATCCACATATTTGCAGGCAGCCCTGGGTTTCGGCATCTCATATTGAACAATCTCAGTGAGTGAGTCAATCGCTGCAGGTTCCGTAACACTGATGGGTTTGCTGCGGGCCATCATAATGCCGCGCATCGAAGGAATCCGGGGCTCTTTGGCAATTCCTTTCTGAACAATGGCTACAAAAGGTAACGTAACAGCTACCGTCTCTTTCCCACCGTCGATTTCGCGGGTCATCGATACCTCGCCATTGGTTAGTTGCAGGCTGGAAACAGCAGAAACAGACGGGATTCCAAGAAGTTCAGCGAGCATCCCTCCTACCGTTGATCCGTTGAAATCACTGGATTCAATCCCGCAGAAAATGATATCGTACGAATCATTTTTAACGACTTCAGCCAACTGGGCAGCAACAAAATAGGCATCACCGGGCAGGGCGTTGATCCGGATGGCATCATCTGCTCCAATAGCCAGTGCTTTTCGGATGGTTGGTTCTGATCCGACTAGTCCGACGTGAGCAACCGTGATTTTCTCAATGTTGTTGGCAGCGTCGTCTTTCAACTCCAGGGCCCGTGTAAGGGATAACTCATCCCATGGATTGATAACCCACTGGATGCCGGTTTCGTCGAGCTTTTTCAAGCCGTCAACAAACTTGACTTTGGTAGTGGTGTCAGGAACATTACTAATGCAAACTAATATTTTCATACAATTGTAAGTTTGGTTGTGGTTGCAAATTTAAAAAAAATCAATCATCCCCATCCAGGCATTTATTATACTGTGTCATTGCCTTGAGACTCATACCCATACTGGAAAATCCGCCGTCGTGAAAGAGGTTTTGCATGGTTATTTTCCGTGAAAGGTCCGAAAAAAGGACAATACAGAAATTGGCACACTCTTCTGCTGTTGCATTTCCCAGGGGCGACATCCTTTCGGTAAAGTCGAGCAGTGCATCAATTCCTTTTACGCCGCTTCCTGCCGTTGTGATGGTAGGCGATTGAGAAATGGTGTTCACACGGATCTGTTTCTCACGGCCATAGATATATCCGAAACTCCGGGCGATAGACTCCAGCATCGCTTTGGCATCAGCCATGTCGTTGTATCTGTAGAGCGTTCGTTGAGCAGCAATGTAAGAGAGAGCGAGAACAGAACCCCAGTTGTTGATGGCGTCGAGCTTTTTGGCTACCTGAAGCATTTTATGAAACGACATGGCTGAAATATCGATTGTCTGATGGTAGTAGTTGTAATCCAGGTCGTCGTACGTCCGGCTCTTCCGCACATTCATGGACATGGCGATCGAATGGAGAACAAAATCCACCTTTCCTCCCAGGATCTCCATAGATCGATTCATAACAGTCTCAAGCTCATCCACTTTTGTCGCATCAGCAGGAATGATCTCTGCATTCACCTTCTTTGCCAGTTCAGTAAGGGTTCCGAAACGAAGTGCGATCGGTGTGTTCGTCAGGGTAAATACAGCTCCCTCTTCATGAGCTTTCTCGGCGACCTTCCATGCGATCGATTTTTCATCGAGTGCACCGAAAATGATCCCTTTCTTTCCTTTTAACAGATGATGTGACATAATTTACCTTTCTTTCAAAATATCAATTGATCAACAACTCTTTAGCTGTTTGATATGAGGCTTCGGTAAGCCGGTCGTTACTAACCATCTTGGCAATCTCCTCCACCCTCTCTTCTTGTGTCAGCTTTTTGAATTTAGATCTGGTTGTTCCGTTATCATCCTCCTTAAACGCCCAGTAATGCGTTCTCCCTTTGCCGGCTATCTGTGGCAGGTGGGTAATCACGATGACCTGCATGTTGTCTGCCATCCGCTTCAGAATTTTACCCACTTTTCCGGCAATATCTCCTGAAACGCCACTGTCAATCTCATCAAAGATTACAGTAGGAAGGAGGTTCTTTCGGCTGATCATGGATTTGACACTCAGCATCAAGCGTGACAACTCTCCACCAGATGCTATCTTATGCATCTCGACTGGTGCCACCCCTTTGTTTGCACTGAAAAGGAACCTGATGGAGTCGATACCATCGGCAGTCAGTCGTTCCTCTCTCGTGCATTTGATCGCGAAACTGGCTGAGGGCATCCCCAATTCTGCCAGCAATCCAATGATCTCTTTTTCAAACGCTGGAACCGCGTGGTGACGGGCCACTGAAATGGATTCAGCCGATTTAGTTAAATCATTGGTTGCCAGACCTATTTCCTTCTCGAGATTGATAATCCGATCATCCAGGGATTTCGTTTCCCTAAGCTTCTCCTGCACTTCGTCTTTGATGCGAATGAGCTCCTCGATGGTACTAACCTGGTGCTTTTTCTGCAACCTGTAAATCAGGTCTAACCGATTGGAAACCCGTTCCGACTCCTGTGGGTCCACCTGAACAGAATCTTCCAGCCGCTGAATCTCTTTCGTAACGTCTTTGATATCGATCAGATTGCTTTCCAACCTCCCGACAATCCCAGCAACTTCAGTATGAAAGCGGGAGGCATTTCTCAGGGTTGTTATTGTTTCTCCGAGGATTTTCAACAAATTCGAGTCTGAATCCTCCAGAAGATGCGAGGAATAGCTCAGCCCGCTTTTGATCTCTTCCGCATGTGTCAGCAGAGCCAGTTTCTCTTCCAGCTCCTGTTGCTCTCCTTCAACGAGCAACGCCTTATCCAGCTCTTCCAGCAGGAAATTCAAGTAGTCGGCCTCTCCCCGCATTTGTGCTTCTTCCACTTTCAAGTTCTGAAGTTCTGCTTGCTTTTTCTTCAAATCAGCGAACTTTACACGAAATTCAGATACCTGGGGTTGAACGGACGCGAAGTCGTCGAGAATTTCAAGCTGAAAATTAGCCTGATTCAGCGTCGTGATCGAATGCTGTGAATGGATGTTTACCAGCCTGTCTCCCAACTCTTTCAACTGATTTAGATTGACAGGGGTATCATTGATGAACGCCCGTGATTTGCCCGAAGGCGCAATTTCTCTCCGGAGGAGCAACGTGTCATCATAATCCAGCTCCTGATCGGTGAAGTAATCCTCCAGGCCATAAGAAGAGATGTTGAAGGTTCCTTCAACGATACACTTACTCTTTTTATCAAATAACACGGCTGTGTCGGCACGCTGACCCAGGATAAGGGAGAAAGCGCCAACCAGAATGGACTTCCCGGCACCGGTTTCACCGGTAATAACAGAGAAGCCTTCGGTCCAGTCGATCTCCAACTTCTGTATTAAAGCATAATTTTCAATGAATAGCCTTAATAGCATGTGAAACAATTAATTATTATTTATTTTCCTTCCAGAATTGCCTGGTATTTCGAGCTATTGGCAGGATCGATATCTTTTAAGATTGTCACCACATTGTTCTTTTCCATGGGAGGCACCCGTTGATCGGAAAAGATGTTGACGAACTCATCTTTTTTTGCGTCAAGGACAAGTTGAAGACTATAGAGACCAGGTTTTGCCACAGAGATTTTCTTTAAAAACTCTAAACTTTCAACGACCTTGCTTCTGCCCAGATCAACCCGGTCATACATCTGGTCAAGACCCTGGCGATGATAGACGTAAGAAAATTCACGAAGAGCAGAATTGGCGGGAATCAGAATATTGGCAACCATCCAATACCGGTTTTTATCACTTTCATAGGCTTTCCACCCTGAGGTCTGTTGGCTTTGAGCTGTGTTGACAATGTCCTGGGCCTTTTCGAAAAATGGAGTCCCACCCAGGGGGGCAAATGAATCGAAGTAGTAACCCAGGCACATATAGGTATAAAAAGCTAGGGAGGAGGTCAGGTTGGAAGAAAATGTTCCGTCAGAATAATCAAGTGTCTGATATTCAATATATTTAAAACTAAAATCCCGGTCAACAAAGTTAAGAAGCACTGTATTGTAAGCTGAGTTGAATACAGGGCGGCGCAAAACCAGGTTCAAGGTGCCCCTGAAGTCGTCGCCGGAAGGCCTGTCATTGATAGTGATCAGTATCGTGCATTCGATCCGCTCCTCTATTTTTACACTGTAGTTCGCCCAGGTGCGGTTATTCATGAATTCATAAATGGCCGACTGCAATGTTTCAAAGATCTGCTTATCAGTTCCTTCCAGTGTTGGAGAGGTGACACTGACCACACAGTCAAGTTCCTGTGCCCTGGCTTGCAGGATAAAAAGTGTCAGAAAGAGAAATAAAATGGTCTTTCTCATGATGATTGATTTGAGTTGAGTGATATCAGAATCGCATCCACAATATCTGAAGCAACTTCTCTTTTGGGTTTCAGTTCACCAGTAACCGTGTTACCATTACTGGAAATCATGATTACCTTGTTTGTTGCCCCCCCGAAACCTGCTCCATCGTCTTTCAATGAATTCATAACGATCAGATCCAGGGATTTGTTTTTCAGTTTCTTTTTCGCACTCTCCAGGCCATCGTCCGTTTCCAGGGCAAAGCCAACCAGGTACTGATCAGCCCTTTTCTTTTCTCCCAATTCCTTCAGGATGTCGGCAGTTGGTGACAGCGTCAGGGTGAACTCTTCCGCTTTCTTCTTCAACTTCCCTGAAGCAGGTGATTCGATTGTATAATCCGCTACAGCGGCTGCCATAATCAGGATATCTGATGAGGAAAAGTGATCAATACAAGCCTGATGCATCTCCGAAGCCGTTGTAACATTGATACGCCGGATGGAGGGATGATTTGTATGAAGGTTCACAGGGCCGGAGATCAAAACAACATCTCCTCCCCTGCCGGCAGCCTCTTCGGCAATACAAAACCCCATTTGACCGGATGAGTGATTCCCGACGAACCTTACAGGGTCGATCTTTTCATAGGTAGGCCCTGCAGTAACAAGGATACGCTTACCTTTTAGCTCTTCGTGTTGAAAAAAAAAAGAGGTGATCTGTTCAAGGATATTTTCAGGTTCTTCCATACGGCCCGGACCCGTTAATCCGCTGGCCAATTCCCCAACCTGGGCATCAATGATGATATGCCCATAACCCTTCAGGATGTCGAGATTCTTACGGGTTGTCGGATGCTGATACATGTCGAGGTCCATGGAAGGGGCGATCATGACCGGACATTTGGCAGAAAGGTATGCGGTCACCAGGAAATTATCAGCTATTCCGTTGGCCATCTTGCCCAGTGTATTGGCCGTTGTCGGGGCAAACAACATCAGGTCGGCCCACTGGCCTAACTCTACATGGCTGTTCCACGCGCCCGTTTCATGATTGAAGGGATGGAATATCACGTCGTTTTGGGAAAGCGTTGCCAGAGTCAGCGGTGTCACAAAATCTTTGGCAGCAGGTGTCATGATCACACGCACCACTGCACCTTCCCTGACAAGCAACCTGATAAGGTACGGAATTTTATACGCAGCGATGCCGCCGGTGATGCCGATAACAATATGTTTCCCTTTCAGCATCAGGAAACGATTAAATGATCTCGTCTTTCTGCTCAGGCTCAGGTTTGCGGAAATAGATCTCCTTGTTCTGGTATTCGTGAATGGCGATCAGGGTAGGTTTTGGCAGGTGCTCATAATATTTGGCAATCTCAATCTGTTCCCGGTTCTCAAATACCTCTTCAAGGTTATCTGTAGTAGTGGCAAACTCTGAGATCTTCTGGTTCAGCTCTTCTTTCATCTCTGCAGATATCTGATTTGCCCTTTTGGAAATCACAGAAACCGTTTCGTAAACATTTCCAGTACCTTCCGTGTAATCTTCCACATTTCGGGTAACTGCAATTACGTCTGTTTTCACTTTTTTATAATCCATTGCTTTTTAATCTTACTCGTTTACTCTCTTTTTCAATAATGTCTTTATTTTTATCCACCATTCGTTGAAGCTCCTCACGTGATTTATCGTTCAACTCGGTTGCTTCACCGGCAAATTTGCTGGCAGGAAATTCTCTGTAAAAATCCTGAAACGCTATGGTGGTATTGGTATATCTCTCGTATTGTTTCTCTTTTACACTCAGAGTGGCATATTTGGCATAACATTTTACCACAAGAAACAGGATCTCTTCGCGGTGAATGGTTTCCGGAAACTCTTCCAGAATATTGTGGAAAGTCATGATGGATGCAGCATAATCCTTCATCCTGTAATATAACTTTGCAATTTTATAATCTTTCATCTCCAGTTTTGCACGCATCTTGTCAATCAAGTCGTTACATTCCGGAACCCGCTTGCTCTTGGGGTAGATATTCATGAAAAGCTGCAACTCTTTGATGGCTTCGTAGGTACTGGTCTGATCAAGGCTATACGATGGGGAACTTAAATAATTGCAATAGGCACTCATAAAGAGGCACTCCTCTGCCCTGGCGGTATTTGGGAAACTGGTATAATATCGTTTGAAATAATAGGATGCAAGCGAGTAATCTTTCTGGTAGAAATAACAATAGGAGTAATAATAATAAAGATCCTCTGCTTTGTCTGTGGCGCGGATTGCTCCCATCATTTGATCAAACAACTGCAGTGCACGCGAATAGTCTTTCTCGTTGTAATAAGCAATGGCCGCATTGTATTTGGTATCCAGGTCCGGATTTTTCAACAACCTGCTATGCTTACACGAAATAATAGTAGTGGTGAGTAGGATTAGAAAAGCAATTTGTTTGATCCATTTCATGCTGCAAAATTACAAATTTTTGAATACTTTTGTGACCTTAATTAATTCCCGGGATTAACTTAAAACGCGAGAACTGTGGATATATTTGAAAAAGTGACTAAGAACATGGGTCCATTGGGCCAATATGCCGATGCAGGTTACGGATATTACTATTTCCCAAAACTTGAAGGCGAAATTTCCAATCGGATGACTTTCCGTGGTAAACCTATGATTGTCTGGAGTTTAAACAACTATTTAGGATTGGCCAATCATCCTGAGGTTCGCGAAGCCGATGCCCGGGCTGCTGAACAGTATGGAATGGCGTATCCGATGGGAGCCAGAATGATGTCGGGACAAACATCATTCCACGAGCAACTCGAGCGGGAACTTGCTGCATTTGAAAACAAAGAGGCTGCCTACCTGCTCAATTACGGTTACATGGGAATGGTTTCCATCATCGATTCCCTGATTGACCGTCATGATGTGGTCGTTTACGACTCAGAGGCTCATGCCTGTATCCTTGATGGATTACGCATGCACCTGGGCAAACGTTTTGTATACCCGCACAACGATCTCGAAAAATTTGAGGCTTCACTCAAACGTGCCCGGAAACTTGCCGACCAAACCGGTGGCGGCATCCTGGTTATAACAGAAGGTGTTTATGGAATGGCAGGAGACCTGGGAGACCTTCCGGGCATTTTGCAGTTTAAAGATAAATACGGTTTCAGGTTACTCGTGGATGATGCTCATGGATTTGGCACCATGGGAGTTACAGGAGCTGGAACGACGGAAGAACAAAAGGTGATGGACGGTGTTGACGTATATTTCGGGACCTTTGCCAAAGCAATGGCTGGAATTGGCGGTTTTGTTGCAACGGATAAAGCAGTCATCAAATCTCTCGCCTTTAACATGCGTTCCCAGATCTATGCCAAATCACTTCCGATGCCCATGGTTATCGGCGCCCTGAAAAGACTTGAATTGCTCAAAACCAGGCCGGAGCTCAAGGCTCAGCTTTGGACCATTGTAAACGCCTTGCAGAAAGGACTTCGCGACAAAGGATTTGACCTGGGAAAAACAGCCTCCCCTGTTACACCGGTATTTCTTAAGGGAGGTCCCTTTGAAGGAACCCAGATTGTAGCAGATCTTCGTGAGAACTACGGCATCTTCTGCTCCATTGTCATCTACCCGGTTGTACCCAAAGGAGTTATCATGCTCCGGCTTATTCCTACCGCTGTACACACACTGGAAGACGTCAATTATACCATTTCTGCTTTCGCTGAGGTGAGGGAGAAACTCGATGCCGGCAAATATAGCACGGGAACCATTCCCGACGTTGCCGACAAATATTAATTCCAACAATGACCGGGAAGCAGCAGCTTATTATTAGCATTAACTCCACGGTTCTTTTTCTGATTGCCTATGTTGTGGTGTTCAGCCTCACCAGTCTGGCTACCCTCCTATCGGCTTCAGCATTTGATATCACGTCAGAAATTAAATACAACGAGATTCTCTTTTTCGTCCGCAGTTACGACTGGACATCCGATTCGGTAAAAGGCATTTTCAGCACCGGACCTATTTTGGCTTTCATTTCCGGCATCCTGCTCTGGATCCTTTATACCAAAGTGACTCAAGAGACAGGAATACTTAAACTTCTGGTTGTATGGATGTTATTGCTTTGCATAATGTTCTTTTTCGGGGATATGATGATGGGAGCTCTCTTTAGCAAAGGATTTGGCTATGTGATCATGTACCTCTATTTTATGGATACAGGAAAAATGATCATTACGTTGTTTGCATTGTCATGTATGTTCCTTCTTGGCCTGATGATGGGACGTCAGCTTCTTTTTACCGCAAACACCTATCTGAACGTCCTGTCCGGCAGTATGGCACGTAGATTTACGTTGGTTCAGTACCTGATCCCATTTGCGGTTGGAAATATTATCATTTTTCTGGTAAAACTTCCGGGCATTACATTGTATGAAATTTTTCTGAACGCATCGATTATCCTGTTACTCATCCCGGTTTATATCAAAGCGGGTATGATGCAGGATCTTTTCTTTGATGAAGAGGAGAATGAGACAAAGATCTATTGGAAATCCCTGGGTCTTGCAATTGCTCTCCTGATCCTTTTCAGGATTATTTTTGGCGTGGGTATAAGGTTTTAACGAATGACTACCCTGTCGGTATAGCTTGAATTTCCAAGCACCAACCTGACCAGATAGAGTCCGGCGCTGAGATTTCCGATATCAAGCCTGACAGCGGCCTGGCCATCAGATACATCCAGTTCAGTCGAAAAAACCAGGTTTCCGTTCATGCTGAAACAGGAAACGTTTGCCTTGAACCTACCGGTTTCGGGCAAGGTCAGTTCAATCTCTCCGTCGGAAGGATTTGGATAAACCATGGAGAAGCGTTCTGTACGGGGCTCATTTTGCGCCACATTCAATGGAACAAGTTCAATATCAAGGTATGTGGTTTCACGATTGGTGACAGAAACATTATAGACCGTCTTTGGGAAATACCCTGTTGAAGAGAATCTCAACCCGTATGTTCCTTCATAGAGCAGCCTTGAATAAAAACCGGATGGAAGCTTTGAGTCAACATACGAATTATCACTATCATGCCCGGGAATTAAGATCCTTGCCTGCAGTGGTTCCCCGGTAACCGAGTCGGTTATGACACCCTGAACTCCGTAGTTAACCTCATCCATGTAATTTAAGAGTGAACGGTAGTTGTATTCCCAGTAATTGAGCAACTGACTGGCAGGAAGCAGTTTGATATCGGAGATTTCAAGGGTTACTTCCCGGTCGGCATGCCAATAGTTCATAAAATCCTGCCGGCCTCCTGAAATTGTATACCATTGATACCCGTTGGTGATGCCATTGTTGAATCCCGAAAAATAGTTCCAGGGACCATAGAGGTATACTGTATCAACATACTCACGGCCAACGAATTGCCACCATAAATCATCCGCTGCCAGTTTCGCCCAGGTATCCCAGGGATAGTTAAAGACCTCTGCTCCGCCATGGAAGTTCGCTCCCATTACAAAATGGTTGCTATCTGCAAATGCCATAAAATGAATCGTTTCCGCCTGCCATGCATTCCCATCCGGATGCGGACCATCTTCAGGATCCGGGTAGTTTCTGTTGAGATCGATCCCGTTCGCATTGAATCGTCGCGCTCCGTATACCGAGTTATTCCCTCCCCAATAGGTCCCGTCGGGATTTGCGAGAGGATTAATAAAGATCTCCGTTGTGTTAACCATTTCGGAAATCCGTGGGTCAATTCCATAATTTGAGAGGAGATGGTCAATCAAATGCAACATCAGCACATATCCTGTAGTCTCATCCCCATGAATGGATGAGGTATAAAAAAACTCCGGTTCAGCCTCGGAATCGTTTACATTATCGCTGATTTTCAGGGCAATGATTTCGCGGCCAAGAACTGACGTTCCGATGGGTACGACGATGCATATGTCGGGATAGGTAGCTGCAAAATCATACATGAAATCAATGTACTCCTGGTAAGTAGGGTAGTAATCCCAATTAGTCAGGGAACCTTTACCCGAACCCGGCGGCCGGAGTTGTTCTTTCGTCAGCAGATCCCCAGGATGAGCTAAAATATCACAGACATATCCCATCTCTGCGATTTTTTGGAACCCAACCATATTGGCATAAGCCCGAACCAGGTTACCTGTCACGTTATCAATCGAGATGATCCGTGTCAGCGTTTCCAGTTCAAACGGTGAAGCGATTTCAAACGAAAAATAGATTTCTCCTGAATGTTGAGATTGCTGATTTTGTGAGTAGAGAGAGAACCCTTGCAAACATAGCCAAAGAGCTACGAGAGAACCAAGTACACTTTTCATCATAGTTTATCTATTTGCTGCTCAAGTTTACGGATCAGGTCACGGGTTGGCTGGTTAACCATTACCAGAGGCAATCTGACGCCTTCACCGCATAATCCTTTCAGATGAAGGAGTGCCTTGATGCCACCCGGACTGCCATCGGCAAAAATAGCGTTAATCATGTCAATCAGTTGAAAGTGGACATCCCTGGCTGTTGTAAAATCTCCTTCGAGCCCACTTCTTACCATTGCCGAGTATTCTTTCGGATAGGCATTTGCAATAACCGAGATCACACCGTCTGCACCTGCTGCAAGCATTGGCAAGGTAAGTCCGTCATCGCCTGATATGACAAGAAAATTATCGGGACGATGCTTCAATACCTGATAAATTTGATCCAGATTACCGGATGCCTCCTTGATGCCCACGATATTCTGAACGTCCCGAGCGAGCCGGATGGTCGTTTCAGAGGAGATATTCCCTCCTGTACGTCCGGGAACCGTGTAGAGGATAACCGGTAACAGGGTAGATTCAGCAATGGCCTTAAAATGGAGGTAAATGCCCTCTTGATTGGGTTTGTTGTAGTAGGGAGAGACAGAAAGAATCCCGGCAACTCCTTCAAGAGGCATCGTTTCGATGGAACGAACTACTTCGGTTGTGTTATTCCCTCCAATCCCAACCACAACTGGTATCCGGCCCGCCACTTTAGCCAGGGTAAATTCAATGAGTGCCTGTTTCTCCAGCGTTGAAAGAGTAGGCGTTTCACCGGTAGTTCCAAGTGCTACTATGTAATCAACGTTGCCTGCTACGACATGGTTTATCATCCGCTCATAAGCATCATAATCGATGGCTTCTGAGGGTGTAAATGGCGTAACAATGGCAACACCGGTTCCCCGAAAGAGTGAGGTTTTTCTATTCATGTTGTTGAATGATTGTTAGATAGTGCTGTATCTGTTTGATGAATTCTGTCAGAGGAAGGGGTGCATCCACTTTGATCATCAGGTCATAATACCTGTTGTTTGTTTCGCTGAACCGGCCAACTTTACACCGAGCCTGCGAGAGTCCGGCGATAAACTTCAGGGAAAGATTGTCCTCCAGGGTGAGATCTATCAGCAAGTCAAAATCTGTCCGTATAAAATCGGAAACCCTGGCACTCGTTGGCATGAAATACCAGTTCACCTCTTCCTGTGAAAAAAAGTCGTACGATAACCTGGGAATGAAATGGCTTACCATCTCTTTGTGAGGAAGATACCCAAGCGCCTTGACCTCTTTGCGCTCTTTTTGGAGTTCTGAAACAAAAGCCTCAACTTCGTTGTAATCGGAAGGCGTGAATATGGGATAAATGATCCCAATACGCTTGGCTCCTGCCAGATTGAACATGAACCGGTTTCGGTTCATATGGGCTGATTTCCGCTTCAATTGGTAATTCCCGATACGAATACGTGCGCTGTTGAGCATGGAGCAAAGGTACAGTTTACTCGTTATTTTTTATACATATATTTGATGATAGTTTCTTAGATTTGTGTTTCATTCTGCAAGATGAACATCACTTTCCTTGGCACAGGAACATCTCAAGGGGTTCCTGTAATAGCATGTCGCTGCGACGTTTGCAAATCCACTGATCCCAGGGACCAGAGGCTTCGCTCTTCTATCCTGATACAGGATGGAGATCAACGGATTGTGGTAGACTGTGGCCCCGACTTCCGTCAGCAGATGCTGAGAGAGGAGGTTGAAGCCATTGATGCGATCCTGGTTACTCATGCCCATAAGGACCACCTCGGAGGGCTGGATGATGTTCGGGCCTTTAACTATATCCTGAGAAAACCCACACCGGTCTATGCCACAGATGAGGTACAGGAGCAGATTCGCCGGGAATACAGTTATGCATTTGACGGCGACCCTTACCCGGGAGTGCCTGAAATTGAGCTCCATACATTTACCAATAAGCCTTTCGCTATCGGGAATACGGAAGTCATCCCGATCAAGGCGCTTCATTACAACGACAACCAGTTTGTATTCGGTTTCCGAATCCATGAATTTACATACCTGACTGATGTATACAGGATATCTGACGAAGAGAAGGAAAAAATCCGGGGATCAAAGGTAGTTGTCGTGAATGCTCTGAGAAAACAAAAACACTATTCACATATGAACCTTGAAGAGGCCGTTTCCCTGTTGAAAGATCTCAATCCGGAGAAAGGCTTCCTCACTCATATCAGCCATCAGATGGGTCGGTATGCTGATGTTGAAACGGAGCTTCCTGACAATATTTTCCTTGCCTGGGACAAACTGACCCTCGGTCTTGATTAACTTCATCGAGGAAATCCATCCGCTTCACTTCTATACATGACTCTATCCGCATCAACCATCCTTCTGACACTGAGGCATCAACGCTAATCTGTTGTTTTGTAAACGCGCTTCAGCGTGAGCAGGTTCATCGGGTTCCCCCCCAGTCCATGAACCTCATTCCTCACGAATCGCAACACCTGATCGTAATAGAGGACTACTACCGGTGCATCTTTCATCATCAGCTCCTCCATCTTCCTGTAGGTCTTAAATCTTAATGAGTCTTCCTGAATGGTCATGGCCATTTCAAAAAGCCTATCGAACTCTCTATTGCTGTAATGGGTATAGTTGGGCCCTCTTGGGGAGAAATTCGGTGAGTAGAACAGCGAGAGGTAATTCTCGGCATCCGGATAGTCGGCAATCCAGGAAGCTCTGAAGAATGGCAGCTTTGCCATAGCCTTCATCTCCCTCATGGCGGCAGGCGGACTCACATCAATCTCCAGTTCTATCCCGATTTCAGCAACCTGGTGCTGGATGTATTTACAGATATCCAGGTAATCCGGCGTTGAAGTGAGGGTCATTGGCGGCATCTCTCCCTGATTTGAATACCCGGCCTTTTCGATTAGATGACGGGCCATATCAGGCTGATAATCATAGTATCTGCGCGAAGAATCAAAACCCGGCATCCCGGGTGGTATGATGCCAAAAACACCCGGTGTACCAATGTTGTTTCGCAGGTAAAGGATCATCTTGTTCCTGTCAAAAGCGTAATTGATTGCCTGCCTGACAAGGCTGACTGCCAATGGAGTTCCCTTTACATTCACGGAACTGGTATCAACCAGGATTCCCAGGTACTCTGTATTGAGATACGGCTGGGAAATCAAACGAAACCGGTTATCGTATTTTGAATTCAGCCGGCCATCCCGTGTCAGAACTTCATCTTTGTAGCTTGGATCAATCCCCGACATAAAATCCAGCTTCCCCTGCACAAACTGAAGGAATGCCGCCTGCTTATCCGCCAGAAAAGTAATCGCCACAGCGTCGAGCAACGGCAGGTGTTGATCTTCTTCCCACTCGAAATAATGAGGATTTCTGATCAGAACGAGCTTAACCCCCTCCTTCCAAAAGCCGATCCGAAAGGGGCCCGTACCAACCGGGTTTTTCCTGAAATCGTTACCATACAAGGAAATTGCTTCCTGAGGGATGACAGAACAGTAAGGCATGGTGAGGAGTCCGGGGAATGGTGGAAACGGTTGAGCCAGCCGGATGATGAAGGTGGAATCGTTGGGTGCCAGAAAGGGTTTCACATTGGTGGTATAATTAAACACCCAGGCCCCTGCCGATGCGGTTAGCGGATCTTTAACCCGATTGAAACTGTAGACGAAATCATTTGCCGTCACCTCCCTCCCTTTTCCATCAGGAAAGCAGGGATCGTCGTGAAATTTCACATCCCTGCGCAGGTGAAACCGATAGGATAGTCCATCATCACCGACTTCCCAGGAGTGAGCAATCGACGGTATAAGGTCCAGTTGGTCGTTCAACTGAAGCAACCCGTCAAACAACTGATGAGTACCCCAGATCGTTGCCTGGTCGCGGGCGAAAGCGGGATCAAGTGATGAGATGTTCGCTGCTTCATTGTAGCGAAATACTTTGTTTTCGTCAACCTGATCAAATTTCCGCGAACAGGAATAGAAAAACACCGGAATGAGGAATAAAGAATAAAGAATGAAGAATAGTGGTTTGTTTTTCATTCGCCTGCTAACCAGTTTGTTATCATCATTCTTCCGGCAGGGGTCATAAACGATTCCGGATGAAATTGAACCCCTCTGACACTGAACGATTTATGCCTTAACGCGAGAATTGATCCATCATCTCCTACAGCCGTTATTTCAAGGCAATCAGGGAGTGTGTTGGGATCAACGGTCCAGGAGTGATACAACCCAACACGGCTACCTTCCTCTACTCCTTCAAACAGCCGATGGTCAAGGTTGCGAAGGTTGAGGGTTGTTGTGACCCCATGTTTCACCTGTGTCATATTGACCAGAGTCCCTCCATACTGCATGGCGATTGCCTGGTGGCCGAGACAGATTCCCAGGATGTCTTTTTCAGGGCCAAACTGACCGATCACCCGGCACATCCGTGGAAAGTCGTCCGGCAGGCCCGGGCCGGGGGATATCAGGATTTTATCAAAACCAGATACAATTTCCGGGTCCAGAATGTCCGATCTCACAACTTCGCATGACCAGCCTCCCCCCTCTTCAACCAGTTGGAAGAGGTTGAAAGTGAATGAATCGTTGTTGTCTATGATCAGTATTCTGGAATTGGAAGGCATCTGAAATTTAGGTAACATTGCATCAAAATTACGAATATTCGGATAGATGATACCAGCCGGTTTCGAGCAGATGAATGAATTGGGAGCAGGGGCGCAACCATTTCTTTTCGTTATCGACTTTGATCTCCAGAAACCTTTGATCTACACGCCTCAGGAAGCTGTTGAGGCAGGAATTCTTTACCAGATTCACCACAGAAAAAATTACATCCAACCAATCGCTGCAAAGGGAGGGTTTACCTTTCAGAAGATACCCATCGGCCGGGAGGAATACCAGAGATCTTTTGACCTGGTAATGCGGCATTTACAGAGCGGAAACTCCTACCTGGTAAACCTGACCTGTTCCACAAACATTGAGACAGAATTGTCGCTGGAAGAGATCTTTTTCAGAAGCAATGCAAGGTATAAACTACTAAAGCCCAACGATTTTGTTGTTTTTTCTCCGGAAATCTTTATCCAGATAACTGCAGGAGTCATCTCATCCTATCCGATGAAAGGGACCATCGATGCTTCACTAGCTGATGCCGAGGCCATCTTGCTTGGCAACCCGAAGGAGCTGGCAGAACACCATACGATTGTAGACCTCATCAGGAACGATTTGAATATGGTGGCCAGGGAGGTTCGTGTTGAACGGTTCAGGTATATTGAAGAAATTCAAACGAATTTCACGAAACTCCTCCAGGCGAGCTCCATGATCAATGGGATCCTGCCACCCGATTATCCGGGTCATATCGGCGACATTCTGTTCCGTTTGTTGCCTGCCGGCTCTGTAACGGGTGCCCCAAAAATGAGAACGGTGGAGATCATTCGTGAGGCAGAAACTTATCACCGGGGATATTATACAGGAGTCATGGGATATTTTGACGGATTGAACCTCGATTCGGGTGTGATGATTCGATTTATCGAAGAGATGCCTGATGGAAAGGTATTTAAGAGCGGCGGAGGGATTACCTCTCTAAGCAATACGGATGATGAGTACCGGGAAATGATTGATAAAGTGTATGTGCCTTTTACTTGAAACAATCAGGGTGAAGGATGGTAAGTTCTGCTATCCGGGTTACCATCAGAAGCGGATGGATAACAGCAGGAATGTGCATTTTCCCGCTGGACAGCCGATCAACATCCATGACATTCCCATCCCCGAAACGGCCGGCACAGGAATCTTTAAATCCCGGATTATCTATGATCAAGTGATCCGGGAGGTTGAATTCCGACCTTATTCTGAAAAAGTTATACGAACCATCAGATTGGTTAAAGCTGATCATCTGGAATATCCATTTAAGTACCTCGACAGATCTGGCATTGAACAGTTACAAAAAGAGCATCCAGGGTTCGATGAAGTCATCTTTGTAAAAAATGGTCTGATCACCGATTCCTCATTCAGCAATCTCGCCTTTCTATCTGGGAACAAATGGTTTACACCCGACCAACCGCTTCTTGACGGGACCTGTCGACAGCGTCTGATTGACGTGGGCGAACTCCATCCAGTTCAGATTACATATACAGATTTAGTCAGCTACAGTCATGTTTCACTGATCAACGCGATGATAGACCTAAAGAGGGTCATCCTTCCCATAGAGGTAATTGTATGGTAATATCTGGTGAATTTTTGCATCTATTCGGTTAATTAGCAGTATTTTTGAATGATCTATTCTTGGAAACAATGGAACAGGGATTATTTTTCGACCACATCAGCAAGTTTGCACTTCTTCTTGAAAAGGCATCCGACGAGCAGGAGATTTTTCAGAATATTTCAGAAAAAATCAAAGAGCAATACCCGGATACATACATTATTATTACCGTAATAGCTCCACTGTCGAACTCCTACAAAATTCATGTACTCAAGGGTGTTGAGAAATTTCGCGGAGCCATTGAGAAACTCATCGGAAAGGATATTTTTTCCATTGAATTCCCGCTAAAAGAGATATCCAAAGACAACCTGCGCCTGAACAGCAACGGGCAATTAAACCATATTGATGGCGGGATCTATTCACTTGCTCTTGAGCATATTCCGAAACCTGTTACCAAGGGAATGGAAAAATTGCTGGGGATTGATCATGTATACACCATGGGGCTGGTCCTTGATGAAACCAATTTCGGCAACCTGACCATTTTTTGCAGGAAAGGAGTTCAATTTTCGACGACAGATATAAGGTATATTGAAACCCTGGTTGTTATTGCAACGATTTCACTACAGAAAATCCTCGCACATCATCAGATTCGATTGGATGCTGAAAAAATCAACAGGATATACCAGGTGGCTCCGGTTGGGATTGGGTTACTGGATGAGCGGATTTTCAAGGATGTCAACGATCGGGTTTCCGAGATTACCGGATATTCGAAGGCCGAGCTTCTCAACCAGAGCGCCAGAATCCTTTATGCCAGTGAAGATGAATTTAAACATGTGGGAGAAGTTAAATACCAGCAGCTTGCGGAGTCGGGCGTTGGTGAAATTGCTACTGAATGGATCTGCAAAGACGGATCATTAAAACAAATTCTATTAAGATCATCAGCCATCAATCCAAACGATTACTCTGAAGGCATGCTTTTTACTGCTCTGGATATATCCCGGCGCATCGAGGCTGAGCGTGCATTGCTGGATAGCGAAAACCGTTACCGTACACTCGTGGAAAACTCTCCGGTAGCGATTCTGATTCACCGAAATGGTATTATCGAATATGCCAATAAGGTCGCGTTTAATCTGCTTGAAGCTGAAAAACCGGAACAGATCATTGGCACCAAAGCCCTGGATATCCTTCACCCCGACGATCGTGAAACGGCTTTGGCACGAATTAAAACGATGTACCAAACAGGAGTCCCCGCCCCTGTTGCCGAGGAACGGTTTGTTTCATTTACAGGGCGCGAAATATCGCTTCAGGTAGCAGCTAACATCATCATGTACGAGGGCTCTCCGGCATCACTCGTATTCGGAATCGATGTAACCGAACTGAAGAATGCTGAAAATGAGATCGTTCGTTTCAGTAAAGAGCTGGAGGAGAACAATCAAGCAAAGGATAAATTCTTTTCCATCATTGCGCATGACCTCAAAGGTCCTTTTAATTCCATTCTTGGTTTTGCCGACATCCTCAATACCGAATATGATGAATACAGCCATGAGGAGCGCAAACACTTTATCCGAAACATCTCCACCTCTGCACAAAACACATACAGACTTCTTGAAAACCTTTTGGAATGGTCGAGAACGCAAACGAACCGCATCACCTTCAACCCTGAAGTCCTTGAACTTAGTACTGTAATAAATGAGTGCATCCTGATGGTTCGAAGCCAGGCAGAGACGAAGGATATCCATCTGTTTTCAGCTGTGGAATTCAACACCTATGTGATGGCTGATGAAAACATGGTCAAAACCATTATCCGGAACCTTCTCTCAAACGCCATCAAATTTTCCCGAAGAAGAGGTAATGTTAGGGTAATGGACAGAAGAACTGTCAACCCACAGAACAATCAGGAGATGATTGAAATCACTGTGCAAGACGAAGGCATAGGCATGTCTCAATTGATTCTGAATCAACTCTTTAAAATTGATCAGATGATCAAAACTCCTGGCACCAACAACGAAAAAGGCACAGGCCTTGGTTTGATTCTCTGCCAGGAACTGGTAAACCGGAACAACGGGGAGATTTGGGCAGTGAGCGAAACAGGGAAAGGTTCCACCATTCATTTTACCCTTCCCCAACCCTGATTTCCTCATCCAATATCTCCCTTTTGCGTATCTTTGCAAATACAAACCTCCCTTAACCAATAGCTATTATGAAACGACTGTCACTACTCACGATGATGCTGTCATGCATAACCATCCTTGGTTATTCCCAGCTAACTTCCACCATGAAAGGATCCGAGATCTGTTCCCAGAAGAAATCTCAGATGACTCTACTTCCCGAACTTACCGGATCCATCCAAATGGGCCCAACCCATACCTTCGACGCACTGAACTATACCCTCAATCTGGATATATACAACTCATTTACAGCACCCTATACCCATGCATTCGATGCAACTGAAATTATTACCTTTAAGGTTGACTCCACGCTCAACTCCATTATCCTGAACGCGAATAACACTTCACTGCAAATCAATTCAGTAAGCATGGCAGGAATCTCATTTACCCATGCCGGAAACTTGCTTACCATCCAGTTGGATCAAACTTACAACCCCGGAGATACGGTAGATGTTGGCATCGACTACCATCACAACGACGTAGAAGACAATGCATTTTACGCCAACAATGGCTTTGTTTTTACCGACTGTGAACCTGAAGGAGCAAGGAGGTGGTTTCCCTGTTGGGATAAACCATCCGACAAAGCCAAACTGGACATGACAGTGAAGGTTCCAAGTACCGTAAAGATTGGTTCGAACGGTGCTTTGGCCGACTCCACACTTTCGGCAGATACCCTTTGGTACCACTGGGTGAGTGAACACAATATTGCCACATACATCATGGTACTTACCGGGAAGGTAAATTACAACCTGGATATCGTATACTGGCATCATCTGAGCAACCCGAACGACAGTACGCCTATCCGATTCTATTACAACGACGGAGAAAATCCTTTTCCGATTGAAGAGATGATACTGCCGATGGCCGACTGGTTTTCCGAGAATTTCTGCGAACACCCCTTCCAAAAAGATGGCTTTGCAACACTTAACAACGAGTTCTCATGGGGAGGGATGGAAAATCAGACATTGACCTCGCTTTGCCCCAATTGCTGGGGAGAAAGTCTCATTGCACATGAGTTTGCCCACCAATGGTTTGGTGATATGATCACATGTGCCACCTGGGCCGACATCTGGTTGAATGAAGGGTTTGCCACATGGAGTGAAGCATTCTGGTATGAAAGCTATGCAGGATACAATGCATACAAAGCAGACATCAACGGCAATGCTACAAGCTATCTCAACAACAATCCAGGCTGGGCCATATCGGAACCTGAATGGGCTGTTACTACGCCTCCTTCCAATGTCATGTTCAACTATGCCATTACTTACGCCAAAGGATCAACTATTCTCCACATGCTTCGCTATGTATTGGGAGATTCTCTCTTTTTTGATGTTATGCAAACCTATTCAAGCGATCCTGATCTGAAATACTATTCATCTACTATTCCCGATTTCATGGCAATCGTAAATGATATTACAGGAGAAGATTACGGTTGGTTCTTCAACCAGTGGATCTATGAACCCAACCATCCCAATTACCGGAATACCTACAATTTCGAGGATCTTGGAACAGGTCAGTGGAGAGTGAACTTTTTCACGGAGCAGATTCAAACGAATCCCGAGTTCTTCAAGATGCCCATGGAGGTTAAGATCCGGTTTATGGACCTCACGGATACCATAGTGACCGTGATGAATGATGCAAACGGCCAATATTTCAGCTGGGTATTTGATATCCGACCGGTATATTTCCAGTTTGATCCCAACAACAACATCGTCATCAAGCAACAATCAACCATATTGGGCGTGCCTGAGAACCAATTGGCGGCTTCGAACGTTCATCTCTACCAGAATGTTCCAAATCCGGCAAATCAAACTTCGATTATCAAATACCAGATTGACGAACCAATGTCCGCAAATCTTTCACTCTTTGACATGATGGGAAAACAGGTGAAGGTACTTGCCAATGGAATGAAACCGGCAGGAATGTATGAAGTTACAGTAGATTGCAGTTCACTTAAACCGGGAGTTTATCAATACATTCTGACTGCAAACGGTGAACGGTTTGCCAGGAAACTGGTTGTTCTTCAATAAAAATATCATGAATAGATCATTCCTTTCATTGGGGTTTATCCTTACCCTCAGTTTTGGTGTTTTTGCCAGTACACCGGCCATTACAACCGACACTGCTCACTGGTATATGGAGCATAGTTACGATGTTCTGCAGTATAAACTGGAGGTCGATTTGTATGACAACTATGCAGCCCCCTACCCCAAAACCTTCACCGCGGTTGAGACCATCACATTCAGGGTGGATTCTGCACTGAATTCAATTCAGCTAAATGCCATCAATACATCACTGGGGATTGATGCCGTGGGACTTGCTGCCAATTCGTTCAGCCACGCCAACGACACCCTGACGCTGTTTCTGAACCAGACGTATAACCCCGGAGATGTGGTAGAGGTGAAAGTGTGGTACCATCATCTTGACATTGCCGACCAGGGCCTTTACGTATCTGCCGGGTTTGTTTTTACGGATTTCCCTCCCGAAGGGGCCCGCAAAGTGTTTCCCTGCTGGGACCGTCCCTCCGACAAAGCCACCTGGGACCTGACCGCCAAGGTGCCTGTTACAGTCAGGCTTGGCTCAACCGGTTACCTTGCCGATTCCACGATTGTTGCCGATACGCTGTGGTACCACTGGGTATCTGACAACCCGGTTTCAACCTACCTGATCACATGGACATCCTACAACAACTGGAACATCAATGTGTCCTATTGGAACAATACCTACAACCCGAATGACAGCATACCGATCTGGCTCTATAAAAAACCGACGGAAAATATTACCAATGCCGTTGCCAGCATCCCTTTGATCACCGATTTTTTTGCAGAGAAATTCGGGGTATACCCCTTTTCAAAGATCGGGTTTGCGACCATTACTACCTTTCCATGGGGTGGGATGGAAAATCAAACCATGGTAAACCTCATGCCCAACGGATACAGCAATGAAGCGTTAATTGCACACGAACACTCCCATATGTGGTTTGGCGACCTGATTACCTGCGGCACATGGGCCGATATCTGGCTCAACGAAGGGTTTGCTACCTATTGCGCCCAGTTATGGGTTGAGGAACAGAATGGATATTCTGCCTATAAAAGCAAGATGAACTCCCTGGCCAACAGCTATCTGAGCGGCAATCCGGGATGGCCGTTATACAATCCGGAATGGGCTATCCATACCCCGGGCCCCAACTCCCTGTACAATGTGGCTGTATCCTATAATAAAGGGGCCTGTGTCTTGTTTCAACTGCGTTACGTGCTTGGCGACTCCCTTTTCTGGGAGGTGATGAATGCCTATTCTACGGATACCAATTTCATTTATAAATGTGCTGTTACAGAAGATTTTGTGGCAATAACCAACAACGTTACCGGAGAAGACTACAGTTGGTTTTTCGATGAATGGGTATACGCACCTAATCATCCTTTCTACGAAAATGTTTGGGAAATGGAAGACCTTGGAGGTGGACAATTCAAGATTATCCTCGAGATGAATCAGACCCAAACCAATACGGTGTTTTTCAGGATGCCGATAGAAGTTCAGGTAGATTTCAACGACGGAACAGATACGATCGTGACCGGGTGGAATGATACCAACCAGCAAACGCTGGAGTGGATCTTTAACAAGTATCCCATCAATGTCACCTTTGATCCCAACCGGTATATTTTGCTTAAACACGGGACCACTGTGGTGGCGGAAAGGGAAATGGAACCCTCCGGTTTTTTTCTGAACCAGAATAGCCCTAATCCCTTTGGGGAACAGACCACCATATCCTATTCAACGGATCGTGAGAGCAATATCCGAATCATCCTGCTCGACAATACCGGAAAATCAGTCAAGACTCTTGTTGACAGATCACATATGCCTGGGAAATACAGCGTTACACTGCAAGGGGAGAATTTATCATCAGGAATTTACTATTGCAACATGGAGTCCGGAGCAAAGGTCCAAACTATAAAATTAGTGAAGAGGTAATTTCACTTCTCACTACTTCGCTGTCTCGCTAATTAAATTCAAGCGGATTCTTCACCTTGATCTTCAGCAACGCTTCGGTGTTGATCTCCTTCATCTCCTCGATGAAGTGGAAAGTCAATCCCTTCACATAGTCGGTCTTGATTTCGTCGATATCCTTTTTATTCTCTTTGGACAGAATAATATCGGTAATGCGTGCCCGTTTTGCCGCGAGGATCTTTTCCCTTATCCCTCCTACCGGCAGCACTTTCCCGCGCAGGGTAATCTCACCGGTCATGGCCAGGTTCTTCTTCACCTTTCGCTGGGTAAATGCAGAAGCCAGAGCTGTAAAGATGGTGATCCCGGCAGAGGGTCCATCTTTCGGAGTGGCGCCTTCAGGAACATGGATATGAATGTTCCATTTTCCAAAAATATCAGGATCGATCCCAAAATCTGATGCATGCGCTTTCAGGTATGCCAGGGCAATGGAGGCTGATTCTTTCATGACATCGCCGAGGTTTCCTGTCAGTGTAAAATCGCCTTTCCCTTTATGCAGGCTCACCTCAATAAAAAGAATCTCTCCTCCGTGAACAGTCCAGGCCAGTCCTGTTACAACTCCTGCCTGTTCGTTGTTGATATGCTTATCCACCTGAAAAAGAGAGGCGCCCATGATTTTTGTCAGGTCATCCTTCTTCAGGGTCTTGGCAAACTTGTCGTGCATCACCACGTTGGTGGCACGGGAGCGGATGATCTTGGCAATAGATTTTTCAAGGCCCCTGACGCCCGATTCACGCGTATAATCTTCAATGATCTTGGATAGGATATCATTTGGAAATACGACCTGGCTTTTCTTTAAACCATGCTCACCCAATTGCTTGGGGATCAGGTGTTGAGTGGCAATTTCAATTTTTTCTTCCAACAGATAGCCAGGGATCTCAATGATTTCCATCCTGTCTCTGAGTGCCGGGTGTATCGTACTAAGCGTATTGGCCGTTGCAATGAACATGATACGGGAAAGGTCGTACTCAATCTCCAGGAAGTTATCATAAAACGCCACATTCTGCTCAGGATCAAGCACCTCCAGCAGAGCAGCCTGGGGGTCTCCACTGTAATTCATGCCGGCAACCTTGTCGATCTCGTCAAGCACAAAGACCGGGTTTGAAGATTTCACCTTCTTAATGCTCTGAATAATCCTTCCTGGCATGGCACCAATGTATGTCTTCCGGTGCCCGCGAAGTTCCGACTCATCACGAAGTCCGCCAAGCGACATCCGGATATACTTTCTGCCGAGAGCGCGTGCTATCGACTTCCCTAGAGAGGTTTTTCCAACCCCCGGCGGTCCTACCAGGCAAAGGATCGGCGACTTCAGATCGCGTTTGAGCTGTATAACTGCCAGGTATTCAATGATTCGTTCCTTCACCTTTTCAAGGCCGGTATGGTCTTTGTCCAGGACCTTTTTCGAATGAGAGAGATCCAGGTTATCGTTGGTATATTCGTTCCAGGGGAGTTGAACCAGTGTCTCAAGGTAGTTGATCTGAATCGAGTATTCGGCCGCTGCCGGATGCATCCGCTGCAGCTTGGTGATCTCCTTCTCAAACACATCGGCAACCTCCTTCGACCATTTTTTGTTTTTGGCCTGTTCCCGCAACGAATTCACTTCCTGCATGTTCGGTCCGCCTCCAAGCTCCTCCTGTATCGTCTTTAACTGCTGATTCAGGAGGTAGTCCCGTTGCTGCTTATCCATCTCTGTTTTGACCTTTTCCTGAATGTTGTATTTCAGTTCTAGAACCTGAAGTTCTTTGGTGAGATGCCTTAAAACCAGGTTAGAGCGTTCATGAAGGTCTGAAACCTCCAGCAACTGCTGCTTTTCGGAGAGGTCAACATTAAGGTTGGATGAAATAAAGTGGACAAGGAAGGAGGTACTCTCGATATTTTTAATGGCAAAAGCCGCTTCGGAAGGGATGTTCGGAGATTTATTGATGATCTGAACCGAGAGATCTTTCAGGGAGGAGATCAATGCACCAAACTCCTTATCCTCATTGAATAACTTATCAGGATTCCCGTAAGCTTCCACACGTGCCTTGATGAAAGGCTCCGACTGGATCAGTTCCGTTACGCGAAACCTTCGTTTTCCCTGAATGATGGCTGTTGTACTGCCATCAGGCATCTGCAGGATCTTGATGATCTGAGCCACGGTGCCAACCTCATTGAGATCCTCAAACTCAGGGTCTTCGATGTTTGCATCTCTTTGAGCCACTACACCGATGATCCGAGTTGCTTTGTAGTACTCCCTGATCAGGGCGATCGATTTGTCGCGCCCAACCGTAATGGGAATTACCACACCCGGAAACAGCACTGTGTTTCGAAGCGGAAGAATCGGCAGTATTTCGGGAACATCCTCTGCATTCATCTGCTCCTCATCTTCGGAAGAGAGCAAAGGGATAAATTCGGTTTCAGAATCCAGAAGATCTGAAACGGTCAATATATTGTTTTCAAGTGATTTTTCCATGATCACACAGGTCAATTTGTCACAACAAGTGAATAATATAGTCTGGCAGGGGTATAGACAAGATTTGTGCCAGCATTGGCAGGAATCAGATTCTCCTGTTTTTCAAGGTTATATTGAAGACACTTTTCATCAGGTCCTGTTCGATGGCATCAAAATCCCTGTTTCGGCGTTTGTAGACTGCTTCTGCTACCTCCATAGCTTTGTCCAGCTTATAATTGGAGTGTCCCGCCGTGCTGCCCCAGGTGAAGGAGGGGATAAAGTTCCTTGGGAAACCTGTTCCAAAGATGTTTGCATTAACCCCAACAACGGTACCCGTATTGAACATGGTATTGATACCGCTCATGGAGTGGTCTCCCATAATTAAGCCGCAAAACTGCAGATGGGTATTGATGAAGGTCTTTTTACCATAGCTCCAAAGCCTGATATCATCGTACGTATTTTTCAGATTGGAGGTGTTGGTGTCAGCTCCCAGGTTACACCATTCGGAGATGACAGAATGTCCGACGAAACCATCGTGCGCTTTATTCCCGTAGCCAAAAAATACAGAGTTGTTCACCTCTCCTCCAATTCTGCAGTGAGGGCCGAAGGTTGACGGACCATATATCTTGGCTCCCATCTTAACCTGGGTTCCTTCGCATACTGCTATGGGGCCGCGTAACATTGCCCCTTCCATAACCTCAGCGTTGGCTCCGATATAGATTGGTCCATTCGTCGCATTCAGGTAGGCGCCTTCCACACGAGCCCCTTGTTCAAGAAAGATCTCGCCGATTCCGGTAACTCTGTTCGAAGTGCTAATAGGTTGGGATTTCCTTCCCTTGGTAATCAGTTTGAAGTCCTCGCGAAGAGCCAGATCATTTTTCGTAAAGATGTCCCATGTATGGTTGATCTTTAATGGAGCATCTTCCAAAACGATCTCTTCAATTCCGTCCGAGGCCGAATCGCCGAGAGAATCAAGGTCTTCAGCTGTCACGTGAAGTGCGAGAATGGTATCATTGAAAGCAAGGGTCTGGTCGTGTTTCAGGTTCCTAATCGCCTTAACCATTGCAGCATCTGGGCACACTGAACCATTGATCAGAATATTGTGATCTTGTTTTACAAAGGGAAATTTCTTGGAGAGGTACCCTTCAGTTAACGAAGAGGTTTTTACATTCAAATACTTTTCCCATTTCTCCCGAATAGTCAGGATTCCAACCCGGATGTCGGCGACCGGTCGCAGATAAGTTAGTGGCAGCAAGTTGGTTCTTACGATGCTCTCGTCAAAAAGAATGTAGTTCATTTAATAATTCCTTGGTTCTTACTGACAAATGTATGAATTAAGCAAGAAAAAAAGCCTCCGAATGAAAAAATCGGAGGCTTTTTTTTCAAATATTTTCAACAAGTTACTTGTTTTCTTTCTTATCAAGATGTTTCTGATAGCGGGTCTTGAATTTGTCAACACGACCGGCGGTATCCACAAACTTCATTTTGCCTGTGTAAAATGGGTGAGACATGTGTGAAATCTCGAGTTTTACAAGAGGATATTCCAACCCGTCTTCCCATACAATCGTCTCTTTCGTTTTGACAGTCGATTTCGACATGAAAGCATAATCGTTCGAGATATCTTTAAATACAACTAGTCTGTAATCTTTCGGATGAATATCTTTTTTCATTTTCAGGCAGATTTTATAAATGAGGGTGCAAAAATAATGATTTTTCTCCAATTACCAGCGCTTCTGTCAAATTTTTTCCAGAAGAAATTTCATTGTATCCACGCCATCGGCATAATCAGAAAGGGATGGATTTTGGGTTTCTCCCGGTGAGACCATCCCTGAATTCTTAAACGTTGCAACCAGTCCATCGCGGACTACAATACATTGAATCTCGTCTTCCTTCCTTGAAAGGGCCGAAGAGACCTGCTGGATATCCTTGTAATATTCATAATGAAGAACCGCCACAGGGGTTGCAGTTGAATCTGATTCCATGAGCAGGTAAAACACGCCGTCGAGAAATCGTTTCCGGTTAACCAGACAGATTGATTTGTAGTAATCAATATTGTTTCTGTATTTGGGATGGTGGAAGATTTTCTGGTACTGTAAAAAGGCTTCGTGCAGAGGCTTAAGATCATATCCCTGAGGGAGGTACAACTTGGAAATATTTCTGCATCCGAGCCCGAAATAGGAGAAGATATCCGATGCAATCTCTTTTAGCTCTGCCACAGATTCGTATCCATCGAGGACAGCGACACCTGTTCGGTTCTTACGGATGATGTGGGGATATTTCCCAAAGTAGTAGCTGAAATAACGGGAGGTGTTGTTGCTGCCTGTTGCGATCATGGCATCAGGTCTTTCAATTTCACTTGTTGTTAGAGTAAGGAATTCTTTCCATTCCGGATCAATGCTCATAAGCTGTTCTACGATCGCCGGGATGAGTTTTGAGTCCTGAGAGGAGAGCCGTGCGATCAGGTGGTGTCCCGTGACAAGAACGGAGAGCATGTCGTGAAACCCAACCATCGGGATGTTTCCTGCCATCACCACTCCTACCCTTTTAGGCTCTGTTATTGCCATGATTCTCGCTCTGTAGGGATCGAGCCAGCGATCGAGTGTTGATTGATTCAGACTGCTTCCCCAATATCGAATCGCCAGAAGAACATTTTCAGGTGTGAACCATGGATTCTCTGTTTCTGCCTCCTCCATCGCTTTAAAAAGATGGTCCGGCAATTGGGACCGAAGGATTTCCCCCAAGCGGGAAAAGGAAAAAATTCGCTGTTCGAGCTTCATGTTCGGCGATTTTTTTGCAAATTTACACATTCAAAACCGAACCTGAGAGAAATCTGACTACCCTGTCCTATGTGTCGATCGATATCGCTGAAATGTATTGTCATCGTAACCTACATTGCAATCCTGTTCCCGCACACCCTTTCCCTTCAGGCTCAAACGCAGCAGCCGCTTGCAGCAGTTGAAGAGGAGTTGAGCGCGTTATTCGACTCCATCAATGCCACTGCAGGCGATGAAGAACGCCTCAGCCTGGGTCTTCAATATTCATCGATGCTTCACAATGCCTTGATTCTGGATGGGTCGTTTGAACATCCCTTTCCCCTGTTACCATATCTCTCGAAGCTAACTTCTCCGGATGAAAGGTTCAGGATTTTCACATGGAATATTCCTCTCCATTCCGGGATGAACAAGTTTTACGGGATCATTCAACTGAAACCGGACAAAACAGATTCCCTGGCAGTGGTCGATCTTGTAGATCAGATAGACGGAATTGAAGATCCTGACCATCAGGTGCTATCTCCCGAAAAGTGGTTTGGAGCAGTTTATTATAAACTGATCCCTCACCAAACGGTTCATGGGCAGGTGTTTTATACACTTCTGGGGTGGCGGGGAGAGAACATGCTGATGACTTCACGACTCATTGACGTTCTGGCATTCCTGCCGGAAAATGAAATCCGGTTCGGTAAAAAGGTGTTTTGTGATTTTGCTGAAGTCAAACCCACGCGGATCCTTTTCAGGCACAGTGCCAACGTAACAATGTCCCTTCGTTATGAAGAGCAATCCGTTGTCATCAGCAAAAAGTGGAATGCCCGACGTAAGGAATTCATATACACCAATGAAAGGGCATGGATGATTGTATCAGACCGGTTGATTCCTGCGAACCCTCAGCTGGAAGGACAGTTTGAATACTATATTCCTGCAGGTGATGTGATGGACGGATTTTTATTCAGGGATGGTTGCTGGAATTTTATCCAGGAAATTGATGCCCGGAATCCGGAGATAAAATAAGTTTCAACCCTCAGGAAACGCTTGTTTTTACCTCAAATATGTATTATTTTTGATCTCTCCGGAATGTTAGGAAACAAATGAAATTTAACTTAATATTGCATGAACTTTCTATTGTTAATAAATGATCAAATCACGATTGTATGAAAAAACACAATTTCAACGCAGGTCCCTCTATTCTTCCTAGAATCGCGGTGGAAAACTCTGCAAAAGCTATCCTGGACCTCAACGGAAGCGGTCTGTCACTTCTGGAGATATCCCACAGACACAAAGATTTTCAAGCAATTATCGACGAAGCTTCGGCACTTTTCAAAGAGTTAATGAATATTCCGGACGGGTATCATGTACTTTTTCTAGGAGGAGGAGCGAGCACACAGTTTGTGATGGCGCCTTACAATCTTCTGCAAACCCAGGCTGCCTACCTAGAGACCGGTGTTTGGGCTAAAAAAGCGATCAAGGAGGCAAAGCTATTTGGAAACGTGAATGTTGTGGCATCCTCTTCAGACAAGAATTTCAGTTATATCCCAAAAGGGTATTCCATCCCCGCAGATGCCGATTATTTCCACATCACGACCAACAACACCATCTACGGAACAGAGATCAAACATGACATGGACTCCCCAGTACCACTGATTGCGGATATGTCGTCCGACATCCTGAGCCGTCCTACAGATGTCAGCAAGTATGCTATGATCTATGGTGGTGCACAGAAAAATCTTGGTCCGGCAGGCGTTACGTTTGTCATTATCCGTGAAGATATCCTTGGTAAAGTTGACCGGAAGATTCCTTCGATCCTGGATTACAAGATCCAGATCGACAATGGCTCGATGTTCAACACACCTCCCTGTTTTGCCATTTACACCTGCATGGAGACTCTGCGTTGGATCAAGGGACTGGGTGGTCTTAAAACGATCCAGGCCATGAATGAAAAGAAGGCTAATCTGCTTTACGATGCCATCGACAACAGTACAATGTTTGTGGGCACCGCTGCACGTGAAGACAGGTCATTGATGAACATCTGCTTTGTGATGAAAGAAGACTACAAAGAGAAGGAAGATGCCTTCATGGAGTTTACAAAAACCAAAGGGATGGTGGGTATCAAAGGACACCGGTCGGTAGGCGGTTTCCGCGCTTCCACTTACAACGCTTTGCCTATTGAGAGCGTGCAGGCCCTTGTTGACTGTATGCATGAGTTTGAAAATGAAAATATGTAAACTATGACAAACGTATTGATTGCCACTGATAAACCTTTCGCACCCGTTGCTGTTAAAGGCATCCGGGAAGTTGTGGAAGAGGCCGGGTTTGAACTCGGATTACTGGAAGGCTACACCAGCAAGGAAGAGCTGCTCAATGGCGTGAAAGATGCCGATGCCATGATCATTCGTAGTGACAAAGCGGATAAAGATGTGATTGATGCAGGCCAGAATCTCAAGATTATCGTTCGTGCGGGGGCAGGTTACGACAACGTAGACCTCCAGGCAGCTACCAATAAAGGAATTGTGGTGATGAACACACCCGGGCAAAATTCCAATGCGGTTGCAGAACTTGCTCTGGGGATGATGACCTATTATGCCAGAGGTTTTTTTAACGGTAAATCCGGCACAGAACTCATGGGCAAGACATTGGGGATTCATGCCTATGGCTGGGTGGGGAAGAATGTTGCCAGAATTGCCAAAGGATTTGGGATGAATGTTTACGCTTTTGATCCCTTTATTCCGAAAGAGGAGATTGAGAAAGACGACGTGAAATGGGTGGCTACCGTAGAGGAACTGTACAAGGCATGCCAGTATATCTCACTGCATATTCCGGCAAATGCACAAACCAAAGGATCGATCAACCATGCACTTCTCTCGCTGATGCCTAAAAAAGGGGTTCTTGTAAATACTGCCAGGGCTGAGGTGATTGATGAAGCCGATCTGTTGAAAATCTTTGCTGAACGGGATGATATTGCTTACCTATCGGATGTAGCTCCTTCCAATCTTGCTGATTTTCAGGAAAATTATTCATCCAGAATATTTTGTACCCCAAAAAAAATGGGAGCACAAACTTCAGAAGCTAATGTTAATGCAGGAATCGCTGCTGCAAAGCAGATTGTGGCATTCCTGCGAAATGGGGATAAAACATTTCAGGTAAATAAATAAATGTTTGTATATTCGTGCTTATCAAATCCTCTCTTCTATGGAAAATGAACAGGAAAGGTCCACTACTTTTTTCAGATTTGAAGATCTAAGAATCTATCACAAATCTCTTGATTACATCAACTGGCTCTATTCGCTGGCCACTTCGGTACAGGATGAACCACTTGCCAAATCGTTCTTTGACCGTTTTCTGGCTTCTGCACACAGCATTACATTGAACATCGCAGAAGGCTCTTCCCGAAACAAAAGCCAATTTGTCTATTACCTTAAAATGGCCAAGAGCTCAGTTCGGGAATGTGTTGTTATCTCTTCAATTGGCCAAACCAGGGCATTTATCAATGAGGCTGATTTTGAATACTCAAAAAACCAGCTGATGGAGATGACAAAGATGATAGGAGCACTTATTGGAAGCTTGCAACGGAGCGTAAAAGCAAGTGATTCTGATATGGACGATGATCTCGACTAAGCCTCATTTTATTTATCCCCTTTTATTCATTTAAGTTTTTACAACTTGTAAAATTGATTTTATATTATGGCTATCTTAAAAGCATTCAAAGGATTTCGACCACCAGCAGAACATGCAAAGGATGTGGCGTCCCGACCTTATGATGTGTTGAACTCAAAGGAAGCACGCGTTGAAGCAGAAGGGAATCCCTATTCTCTTCTTCACATTATCAAACCCGAAATAGATCTTCCGGCTGATCTGGATGAACATGACGCAAGGGTTTACGAGAAAGCCAGGGAAAATTTTGACGTGTTCAGACTGAACGGGTGGCTTGTTCAGGATGACAAAGAGCGTTTATATATCTACGCTCAAACCATGAACGGTAAGAGACAGTATGGTATTGTTGGTTGTGCCGGGGTGGATGATTACCTGAACGGCATCATAAAAAAGCATGAACTTACCCGCAACGAAAAAGAGGAAGACCGCATGAAGCATGTGCGTATTACCGATGCAAACATGGAGCCTGTCTTTTTCACCTATCCTGCTGTCAAGGCGATTGATACCGTTGTTGAAGCGTATGTAAACCAACACTCTCCTGTTTATGATTTTACGGCAGTGGATGGCATCGGACACCATTTCTGGGTGATCGAAGATGATGCAACGAGAGATAATCTGATTGAACTCTTCAAAGAGGTTCCCTATACCTATGTCGCCGACGGTCATCATCGCACTGCCGCTGCTGCACTGGTGGGAAATGAAAAGAGAAGGCAAAAGCCGGATTACACAGGAGGCGAAGAGTTTAACTACTTCCTGGCGGTTCACTTCCCCGACAATCAGCTCTCTATCATCGACTACAACAGGGTAGTTAAAGACCTGAACGGACTTAGCAAGGAGGAGTTCCTGAGGAAACTGGAGCTTGTATTTACCATCGAACCTAAAGGCTCTGAGATCGTTAAACCCGACCGTTTGCACAACTTCTCCATGTACCTCGACGGGAAATGGTATTCGCTTTCAGCGAAGCCAGGAACGTATAACGACTCCGATCCTATCGGCGTCCTTGATGTAACCATCCTTTCACAGCTTGTTCTTGATAATATCCTTGGAATCAAAGATTTGCGCACAGATAAACGGATCGATTTTGTGGGAGGTATCCGGGGGCTTGGAGAGTTGGTGAAACGTGTCGACAGCGGCGAAATGAAAGTAGCATTTGCACTTTATCCGGTTTCCATGAAACAGCTTATCGACATTGCAGATACCGGAAACATCATGCCACCTAAGACGACCTGGTTCGAGCCCAAACTAAGAAGCGGACTGGTGGTGCACCAGCTGGACTAAATGCTGAATCACTAGTCCACCTTGACTAACCTGACTAACCTGACTAACCTGACTAACCTGACTAACTTGTCCAACCTGTCCAACCTGTCTAACCTGTCTAACCTGTCTAACTTGTCCAACCTGACTACCTGAGATATTCACCGAACACCTCCTGGAGGTAAGCTTTGCCTTCAAGGATAAGTGTATCCCTGCGCTTTTCTGATGGCTCCAGAAAGTAGAAGTTTGGATTACCCAGATCAAAGGAGAAATAGCCGTCGGGGCGAATCCACCCAGCACCATCCTCATTTGTAAAATAGGCATAATCAGAAACATACGGATTGAAAAGATTTTTACTCCAATGAAACTGACGAGCCGGAAGATCCAGCTGGGCAAGCAATGTTGCCGGAATATCGTGCTGGTTGCCCAGTTTATTCCAGGTCGTTCCACGGTACTCCTCCCTGACTACCTCTCCATAGAAGAGCATGGGAATCTTATGGTATTCTCTCGAATGGGGATGCCAGTTATAGTATGAGTTATGACTATGGTCCGCTACCACAATAAATAGCGTGCTGTCATACCAGGGTTTTTCTGAAGCCTGCTGAAAGAACTCGCCGAGACAATGGTCGGTATAGAGCGCAGCATTGATGTATTCCCTCTCATTGTCTCCCCACTTCAATGGTTTTTCATAGGGTTGATCCCATGGAGAATGGGTACTGACTGTGAATAGAGCTGCAAGAAAAGGCTGTTTCATCTGGTCAAGATCATCGGCCATATAACCCAGGGTAAATTCGTCGTGGATACCCAGTTTCCCCTGAGGGAAACTATCCGGAAAATCGTATACTTCCATGATTTTCTCGAAGCCATTGTAGTAAATATACCCTTTGATATTTCCGTAAATCAGCTGTCCGCCAAAGTAAAACGCCGTTGAATATCCTGCTTTGGAAAGATCGCGTGAGAGACTGGGCACCTTTTTATATTTATCAGGCTGAACAGTGATGCATGAGATCGGATGCGACGGAAAACCTCCGAAAATAGAGGCCATCCCCTGTTCAGAACGTGCACCTGAAGAGATGATATCTGTAAATAAGATCCCTCCTTCCTGCAACTTCCTGAATTCGGGAGTGATCCCGGGTTTTCCGCCCAGGTCGGCGATCAGATCGGCCGACCAACTTTCCAGAATGATCAATACAATGTTTGGCCTTCGAGTCGTCAGAATATGGATTGTCGTATCTTTTTCAACCTTAAATATCTGATCCACATAAGATCTGGCCGACGCGTCATCCATAAAGACATACGGGTTACGGTTGAAATTCTGCAGGTTTTCGAAAACACTGATATAGAGGTTAAATACATTGTTCACCGAAGCGACATTCATGATATTGTGTTTCGAATAGATCGCTTCGCTCTGGTTGATTGGAATGGCCTGAATCCCACCCCGCATACCAAGTACAAGCAAGGGAGGGGTCGCTATCAGGAATAGCAGTGAGAACCACCATGTTCGCTTTACCCTGACAAGGCAGGGATTGAACCACCGGTTGTAGCAAAAAATACCCACAGCACTCATGACAAGCAGCAGCAGCAAAAGGATCAGAAAATCTGACGTGCCCGACGAGTTATAAATCTCACCAGGATGGTCAAGGTACTTGACCACCTTGTAATTCAGCTTTGTTTTCCATTCACTGTATATACCTATCTCTCCCGTTGCTGTCAGGGCATAAAAAACAACCATAATGGCGGCGTATACTTTGTTTACCCAATTCATCCATTTTGGAGAATAGAGGGACTGTATCATCAGGAGAAAAAATGGCAACACCATGAAATAGCATGCGGTGGCCAGGTCCAGTTTAAATGCATGATATGGGAGAGACAGCACTTCCTGAAGAGGAATCTGTTCAATACGAATCAGTTGAAGATAGTAAATGACAAAAATAAAACGCGTCAGATTGAAGAAAAGAATCCAAAAGAGAAGTTGTCGAAAGAAAGAGCCAAGAATCTGCTTCATAATTCGGAAAAGGCAAAATTAGTTGATTGTACGAAACGATCAAATCATTAACTTTGTTATAAATAAGAGCAGGAATTCATGACCCTCCAGAAACAACTGCGAAACCTGATGCTTGAACTTCCACCCGGAGTCAACCTGGTTGCGGTATCCAAAACCCAGCCGGTTGAGGTCATCCGTGAGTTGTATGATGCAGGCCAGAGAAATTTCGGAGAAAACAGGGTGCAGGAGTTGATTGCCAAACAGCCTCAATTACCCGCTGATGTCAAGTGGCATTTTATCGGACATCTCCAGAGGAATAAAGTAAAATCTATCGTTCCGATCACTTCATTGATTCACAGCATTGACAGTTTCAGACTATTAAAGGAAGTTAACAAAGAGGCTTCACAGATTTCGCGAAGAATAGATTGCCTTCTTCAGTTTCATATCGCCACTGAAGAGACCAAGTTTGGTCTGAACATGGAAGAGGCTGAGTCCATGCTATCCTCCGGGGAGTTTTCAGGGTTGAAGTTTGTGAATATATGCGGTGTTATGGGGATGGCTACTTATACTGAAAATGAGGCTATGGTGAGCCGGGAATTTCGTCAGCTCAGCACCATATTCACACAACTCAAGGAGAGGTATTTCAGCGGGTCAGCTGATTTTAAGGAGTTATCCATGGGAATGACAAGCGACTATATGCTTGCAATTAAGGAAGGCAGCACACTGATCAGGATCGGAACAATGTTGTTCGGATCCCGATAAATCAGCTTCCGGAAACTATTAAAAGATAAAAATCATGGTACGATTCATCGTTATTCAGGTAATCCTGGTCATGGCCACAGCAATTACGGTTATGTCGCAGGTATATCTTCCGAAAAAAGCATACATGCATCTTGTCGGGAGGATTGATGATTCGCAGGAGATCACGATGAACCTTGTTAAAATGAATGACAGTTTGTATGCAGACCTCGTTTTTGCAGGCAAGCAGTGCAACTTTTCGGTCCTTTCCGGAAAGGTGGATGAAGCGGGGAATTTCATCCTGAGATATCCTTTTTGTGACACGGGGATGGTTTTCAAAGGTCGGTTTATAACGCGACAATCCATATCCGGCAATTACGAAACTTCTGATGGAGAAGCGAGTCAACCTGTAGTGATGGTCGAGAGTTACCCGGAAGGCTCCCTTCCCTTACTGGCTTACTATCATCATTATGTCAGACCCCTTGTTGAAAAGCCTCAATCCCCTGAAGCTGAGATCAGTCAGTGCCTGATCCTTCCCGGCGAGTCCAGCAACCCTGTTCTTTCCGACTCACTAAGAACCCTGATGATAGCGAGTTTTAGCGGAGAGAATAAGGACCTGAAAGACCCAGACAGGGCGATTCAACGTATTGAGGAGCGATTTATCAGGAACTATTTGTCGAGCAATGAAAGCCTGTATGAAACGATGCCTGATGCCGGCAGTCTGAACTGGACCCTGCTGAAGTTCACTCACATCTTATATAACGACAACTATCTCCTCTCCTATTACGTTGTCAACTATGCCTATACTGGCGGTGCTCATGGTTTGCAGACCGAAGATTATACCGTAGCCAGCACCAGGACCGGGAAAAAACTTACCCTGACCGATCTGTTCAAACCCGGATTTGAAACTCACCTTACGGTACTGCTAACACGCAAGTTGAAGGTAATGACAGGCATAAATCAGAACGAGAAACTGACTGACAATGGCTTTTTCGTTGACGATGTAGCTCCAAACAACAATTTTTACATCACCGCCAGCGGAATTGGGTTCGTTTACAACCATTACGAAATCGCTCCCTATGTGAATGGTCCTACTGATATCCTGATACCTTTCGTGGATGTGAAACAAATCCTCCTTGAGAACAGTCCTGTCTCTGTATTCCTAGATAAAAAATGAAGCTCTCACGAAGCGGTTCTTCCCGAAGTAATCCCTGAACAATTCAACCGATCTGAAACCATTGTTCCGGAACAGGGTCACTGTTTCCTCTCCCAGATCTTCATGAATCTCCACATAAACAAATCCCTCAGGCATCAGGTTGGTTTTTGCAAATCCTGCAATGGCATCGTAGAAAATCAATGGATTTTCGTTGGGGACGAAGAGTGCACTTTCAGGTTCATGCTCCACCACATGACGGCTCATCGTCTCTCTCTCCTGTTCAGGGATATAGGGAGGATTGCTCACAATGAGATGGAACATATCCGGAAATCGGATTAAGGATGGCTGTAGAACATCGTTCTCCAGCAGTGTAATTTCCAACAGATTGTTCTCCGCATTCTTTCTGGCAGTGCTGAGCGCAATCCGTGAAATATCAGTACCGGTAACCTGCGATGTGGGGAAGGCTTTTTTCAGGGCAAGGGCGAGACAGCCAGAACCTGTACCAATATCAAGAATCGATATTTCCTGATTCCTGAATGGCAAATTCTGACGGGTAACCATCACAGCTAACTCTTCAGTTTCAGGCCTGGGAATCAGAACACCGGGTTGCACTGTTAAAATCAGACCACAAAATTCTGTCGTTCCTATTATATATTGTATGGGTTCACCAGCCGCCAATCTTTCGAGTGAACCCATGAAACGCTTTTCAATCTCAGAGGTCAGCAAGACTGACTTTTTCAGGTGAACTGTTGCTCTGCTCCATCCCATCAGGGAACCGAACAAGTTGTACAGAATCGCTTTGATTTCTTCCTCAGGATAATGCGAAGCTAATTCCTGCCGGAAGAGCAAAACCATGTCATTTGCCGATTTTCTCCCGTTTTTCACAGGACGAAATTAGAAAATAAATAACTTCGCTGTACGTATGAAATCTTCTGATACATATCTCTCCATTGAAACGGAGTCGCAGAGTTCGCTTCGGGATAAAGCCAGCAGATTCCTTGGGTTTGCCTGTCCGGTAACAAATGAAGAGGAGGTAAAAAGCGTCCTTGAACGGTTGAAAAAGGAATACTACAGCGCCAATCATCATTGTTACGCTTACAGGTTAGGACACCCGGATGCTGACGTATACAGAATCAATGATGACGGCGAACCTTCTGGTTCAGCAGGAAGGCCAATCTACGGACAGATTCTGTCGAAGGGGCTTTCTGATCTCATCGTTGTGGTAGTACGCTATTTTGGAGGAACAAAGCTGGGGATTCCCGGACTCATACATGCATACAAATCTGCGGCTTCAGATACACTGGATCAAAACAGGATCATCACAAAAGTGATTACTTCGCAAATTTGTGTCACATTTCCTGTCTTGCAGATGAATGAAGTGATGAGAATCCTGAAGCAGGAGGAGGCCGAAATCCATTCTCAGGATTACAATGAGCAATATTCCATCCGTTTTTCAATCAGAAAATCCAAACAGGATTTGGTTCAAAGTAAACTTTCTTCTCTCGCTAACATATTTACATATGAATGATCAATATCAATATCATGCAGTTACTTTTTTAATTCAGTCTTCTTTAGTTTTAAGATCCAAATATATATCATAAACATCAGATTGACAGCTTCTTACATATTTATAATCATTCTTAATAATAGTCTTTCTTTAATATTAAATACCTGTATTTCTGATATATATAAATCTATTATTTCGTTTTTTTAAGCAAAACAGGCACTTTGAATCAACTGAACTGTCATTTTTTTTCAAATTCAACCCTAAAATATTTTTTTATTCAACATTTTTTTTAAAATTTTGTTAACAATTAAGTTCTCCCCAGCTCCTACAGGATCTTGACTTGCGGAATAGATCCAACAGCTTGATATAAAGCAAGATAGATAAGTTTAAACAGTAAAACCCCACAGGTATACGTGTTAATGGAAAAGAATGTAGCAGAAGTTTGGGAAAATTGTCTCAGGATTATCAAAGACAATATAAACTATCAAAGCTACAAAACATGGTTTCTTCCGATCAAACCGCTTAAACTCCAGGATCACGTACTGACAATTCAGGTACCCAGTCAGTTCTTCTACGAATGGCTCGAAGAACACTACATCAGCTTACTGAAGAAAACGATTAAAAAAGAACTGGGAACAGAGGGCCGGTTGGAGTACAGTATCATCATGGATAATTCAGACAACGAGCCTGGCCCTTTCGCCATACATGTTCCTACAACAGAGCGAAAAGCAACTGCCAATCCAGCCGTTTCCATGCCGATTGATTTGAACCGTGGGGCATCCAAAGAGATCCCGAACCCCTTTATTATTCCCGGCCTTAAAAAGATCAAGGTTAACTCACAGCTTATTGAGAGCTACTCTTTTGACAATTTCATTGAAGGTGACTGCAACCGGCTGGCACGGTCCGCTGGTTTTGCTGTCGCTGAAAATCCCGGGAAGACTGCCTTTAACCCTCTCCTTTTATATAGCCAGACAGGTTTGGGTAAAACCCATCTCTCCCATGCCATTGGACTTCAGGTGAAAAATAACTTCCCTGAAAAGACGGTATTGTATGTCACTACCGATCAGTTTATCAATCAGTTCATTGATTCGGTTAAGAATAACAACCAGAACGATTTCATCCACTTCTACCAGATGATTGATGTGTTGATCATTGACGACATTCACAATCTTGCGGGAAAAGAGAAGACACAGGACGTATTCTTCCATATTTTCAACCACCTCCATCAGAAGAGCAACCAGATCATCCTCACGTCAGACAAGCCTCCTGTTGAGATGAAGGGTTTGGAACCCAGGCTTCTATCTCGGTTCAAATGGGGTCTTTCAGCCGATCTGCAGATCCCGGATCTTGAAACCCGGATTGCCATCCTTCGTAAGAAACTATACAATGATGGCATTGACGTCCCTCAGGAAGTCGTTGAGTACCTGGCATACAGCATAAATACGAACATCCGTGAACTGGAAGGGGCATTGATATCCCTGCTGGCACAATCCTCCCTCAACAAAAAGGTGATCACGCTGGAATTGGCCAAGCAGATGATCGACAAATTTGTCAAAAACACCTCCAGGGAAATATCTATCGACTATATACAGAAGGTTGTGTGCGATTATTTCAATATCCCGATTGAGATGATTCACTCCAAAACACGCAAACGGGAAATCGTTCAGGCCAGGCAGCTCTCCATGTATTTTTCCAAAAAGCACACCAAGGCTTCTCTGGCAAGTATTGGCCTCCACTGCGGAAATAAGGACCATGCTACTGTACTTCATGCCTGCCGGACTGTAAACAACCTGGTTGAAACGGATAAACAGTTCCGGCAATTTGTCGAGGAGCTTGACAAACGCATCAAACTGTAACTCACGCCCATTCTCTCATGAACGTTTTATTTGTTTGTACCGGAAATATCTGCCGGTCGCCGTTGGCTGAAGGAATACTCAAGCAAAAATACTCGGAGCTGAATATCCGTGGAAAGGTCGATTCGTGCGGATTCGAATCATTCCATATCGGGGATCCTCCCGATCACCGGGCACAAAAAGTAGCCAGGGCCAACGGGATTGATATCTCTGGTCACTCATCCAGGTTATTCAGGATTGAGGACTTTGAGACCTTCGATAAGATCTATGTGATGGATTCGTATCACTACCAGGCTGTTATGCGTGTTGCACAGCATGAAAAACACCGCGAGAAAGTCGATTTTATCCGCAACGTGGTCTATCCGGGCCAAAACAAGCCTGTGAAGGATCCCTATTACGACAATTTCTCTGCTTTTGAGATTGTTTATGAGCAGCTGGATGAAGCATGCGGACGATTCGCGGAGTCACTTTTTCCAAAACCAGACAGATGAACCCATCTTCTCCTCCGGCACCAACACTTCTGGACATCGAGAATGCTCACCGCCTGATCCGTCCCTTTATACACCGAACGCCAATACTCAGCTGCGAAGGCATCAACCATATGGTGGGTTGCAAGATCTGGTTCAAATGCGAGAACATGCAGAAAGTGGGAGCATTCAAAGCCAGGGGAGCCACAAACGCAATACGTTCACTTGAGCCCGTTCAGCTAAAACAAGGCGTTGCCACCCACTCCTCAGGAAACCACGCACAAGCCCTCTCCTGGGCTGCAAGTCTTGCGGGTATCAAAGCCCATATCGTGATGCCGTCCAATTCGAGTACGGTAAAAGTTGATGCCGTCCGTTCCTACGGAGGTAACATCACCCTTTGTGAACCCACCCTGGAAGCCAGGGAGTCAACCCTTGCCTCGGTCATCGAACAAACCGGTGCGTTTGAGATACATCCTTATAATAACCTGAAGATCATTGCAGGTCAGGCGACAGCTACTGTTGAATTGCTTGAGGATAAGGATGATCTGGAGATCGTGATGGCACCTGTCGGAGGCGGAGGACTGCTAAGCGGAACGGCTCTTGCATGTCATTATCTGGCACCCAATATCAAGGTAATCGCTGCTGAACCTGCCCAGGCAGATGATGCCTTCAGATCGTTTACGCAAAAAACATTCATTCCTTCCATTCATCCAGATACCATTGCCGATGGGTTGAGAACATCATTGGGAAGTCTCACCTTCCCCATTATCTTAGCTTTTGTCGACCAGATTGTTACGGTAAGTGAAGCATCTATCATCGTTGCCATGAGGTTGTTGTGGGAGCGAATGAAAGTGATCGTTGAGCCTTCTTCGGCTGTGCCCCTTGCAGTCATCATGGAGAATCCAGAGCTATTTCGCAATAAAAAGACAGGCATCATCCTCTCCGGCGGAAATGCCGACCTTGATCAATTACCCTGGATCATATGAAACGCGGCACTCTATACCTGATTCCTTCCACCCTTGGAGATACACGCCCCGAAGATGTGTTGCCTGAGAAAACACTGGCTGTAATCCGGTCACTGAACTCATTCATTGTGGAAGAGCTTAGAAGCGCCAGGCGGTTTCTCAGAAAAGCAGGATATCAGGGTGATTTTGAAAGGACAGGATTGCTGGTGTTCAATGAACATACCAACAGGGATGATCTTGCTGCGTTTCTTGAGCCAATGCTGGCCGGAACCGACACAGGACTTCTTTCAGAAGCCGGGACTCCATGCATCGCCGATCCTGGTGCAGAAATAGTAGAGATTGCAAGAGAGCATGGCATCCGGGTAATTCCTCTTTCTGGACCAAACTCCATCTTGATGGCGCTGATGGCATCAGGGTTTAACGGTCAGAATTTTACCTTTCATGGATACATTCCTATCGACCGCAACGAGCGTCAGCGAAAAATCAGGGAGATGGAGAGAGCTGCTGTTGAGAAGGATCAAACCCAGATTTTTATTGAAACACCGTACCGTAATAAAGCTATCTTTGAGGCACTTATTCAGACCTGTAACCAGGCAACAAGGCTTTGCATTGCGCTAGAAGTCACCACAGAAAATGAATCGATTGAGGTCCGAACCATCGCAGAGTGGAAGAAAAGGAATGAACATCTACACAAGAAACCGGCAGTCTTTCTCTTATACAGATAATCAACTCCGGCCTGTAACAAACATACTGTCTGATCGTCTAACAATACCTCAGTAAACTAAAAAATCCATTGGAAACAATTCTTTCAATCAATCAACTCTCCAAACGATATGGCCGCATTCAGGCGGTAAATAAATTGTCGCTGGAGGTTGTCAAAGGACAGGTCTTTGGAATTCTTGGTCCAAACGGCAGTGGAAAGTCAACCACGCTGGGCATGATCCTCGACCTGATCCGACCCGATTCAGGAAGCTTTACCTGGTTTGGCGAACATCCATCCAAAGAGAGCAGAAAACGTATCGGAGCCGTCATTGAAACCCCGAACTTCTTCCCTTATCTCAGTGCCCGGAAAAATCTGGAGATTGTCGCAAAAGTGAAAGATTACGACAATTCTGATATTGAGAGGGTGCTGCGTACAACGGGTTTGTATGATCGCAAAAATGACAAGTTCAAAACCTATTCCTTCGGCATGAAACAGCGATTGGCTGTGGCCTCTGCCTTACTTAACAACCCTGATATTCTGATCCTTGACGAGCCAACCAATGGTCTCGACCCCCAGGGAATTGCACATATCAGGGAGTTGATTCTCCAGGTTGCCAGTGAAGGGATAACCATCATTCTGGCCAGCCACCTGTTGGATGAAGTTCAGAAGATCTGTAACTATGTAGCTGTTCTGAACAAAGGAAACATTCTCTTTTCAGGGGAGGTCCACGATGTACTGGCCATCTCCGACTGCATCGAACTTGCTTCAGCTGACAATGCAGCCCTGAAAGCTGCTATTGAAGCGCATCCGGCATTTCATTCCATTATCGAATCCGACGGAATCCTTCTGGTCGTATTTTCAGAAGATGTAAGACCTGGAGCCATCAGTGAATACCTTCATCAAAAGAACATCTCCCTATCCCATCTGACGGAGAGGAAACGGACGCTTGAACAACATTTTCTGGAACTATTGAAAGACAACGAATCATGAAGCTGCTCTCCATCGAACTAAAGAAGATCCTGCCCTATAAAACCTTCTGGATCATCATCGGGCTCTATTTCCTGTTTCTTGCCCTGGGCATCATCATGGCAGAATACATTGTCAATGCAATGGTCGACGATGTGAACAAACGGTTGCCCATCCCCCTCCCCCATGCGGTATTGTTCTATTTTCCCGACATCTGGCAGAACCTTACCTTCTTTGCCAGCATCCGGTTCGTGCTGATCTTTCCGGCAATTATTGTCATCATTCTGATTACGAATGAGTTCACAAATAAAACGGTAAGGCAGAACATCGTAAACGGAATGTCGCGGAGCGAATTTATCTATTCTAAACTCCAGGTTGTTTTTATGCTTGCACTGATTATTACCGTGATTCTCATGCTGGTGATGTTAACATTGGGGTTGATTCATTCAGACAGCCAGAGCTTGTCGCTGATGCTAAACGGCTTTTCTTTCGTCATCGGTTTCTTCATCCAGATGCTGACCTACCTCTGCTTTGCCTTCTTTGTTGCATTTATGCTCCGAAACACTGGACTGGCAATTGCTCTTTTTACCCTGTACACGATTATCATTGAGCCGGTTATCTACTTCTTGCTCCGCGCTCCTTTTATCTGGGAAAACACCGTATACACGTATCTGCCTGTGAACTCCGTGATACGCATTGTCGAATACCCCTCTATACCTGCATTGAAAAAGTTGATGAATTTTCAACTTCAGGACCAGGTTACCCTGCTTGCCTGTGCAGTTCCAATGATCTACGCTGCTGTGATGATCGGGATCGTTTACCTGACTTTCAATAAGAGGGACCTGTAAGCGAAGTACAAATTACGAAGTACGATAGAGAAGTTAGAAGTAAGAAGGACGAAGAAAGCTAGAAGGGGAGATTATTTGGTCTCCAGCAAATCCCCACTGATCAGATGGTTTAACGACTTTAATCGTGAAAGAAGCGGTGGGTGGGAATAGTGGAAGAACACATACAAAGGGTGTGGCCGAAGGTTGCTGAGCTGATTCACAGATAATTTCTTTAGCGCTTCCTGCAACGCTCCCGGATTGTATCTCTCCCCTGCAAACCTGTCTGCCGCATATTCATTTCTCCGTGACAACACATTGTTAACCAGCCCGAGTATCAGCGACAATGGACTGTACAACATCCCGAAGGCAAGAATTCCAAGTTGAAACGAGGGTACTGCTTTATACTCCGAAAACCCAGCAAGTGACTGACAGAGATCAGCAGCCAGCCAACTGTCCTTCCCGATGAACAACGATAGAACAAAGAGCATCAGCCCGGTCTGAAGAACTCCGATCACGATACCTTGACGCGTGTGTTTCATTTTGTAGTGCCCGATCTCATGAGCCAGGATGGCAACCAGCTCGCTGATCGTATGGTCCTGTATCAGCGTATCATACAGCACAATCCTCTTTTTCATCCCTAACCCGGTGAAATAGGCATTGGCTTTTGAGGATCGTTTGGAGCCGTCAATCACATAAATATTCCGAAGGTTGAATCCTGTATCTGCTGCAAAAGATTCGATTGCGTCACGCAGCGCACCGGGTTCTAATAGAGTTTGCTTGTTAAACAGAGGAACGATCAGATTGGAATAAAACAGGGTCATGCATACCATGAAAAAGGTGATCACGCCCCATACTACCAGCCAGAAATAGTTCCCCATAGATAAATATATCCACACGATCAATGACAGGAGTCCTCCCCCGATAATTGCCCCGAGTAACCATCCTTTCAGCTTATCCAGGATGAATGTCCTCATGGTGGTTTTATTGAATCCGAATCTCTCTTCAATGACAAATGTGCTGTAAATCTCGAAAGGGATCAGAACGATGGATGAGCCAACTCCCAGAATGCCGAAAAAGAGAAGTGACAGGATGATGGGGTTGTCAGAAAAACTCCGCATGAGATGATCAAGCCAGACAAATCCGCCTGACGCCAGCAGGGTCATCATGGCTGCAAACGAGAAACAGGAAATAATCCATGAAAACTTCTGCTTCACCTTCAGGTATTGCTGGGATTTCCTGTACTTATCCTCCTGGTAAATTCCAACGAGTTCTTTTGGGAGCATATCACTCCAGCGGGTGGTGTTGAGATACTCCAGAAACCGTTCAAGGAGAAAATCAACCGCAAGAATACTGAGGATCAGATAAAAAAATGTCATTGCCAGCGAACTCATCACAAACCAGCATATTTCCGGAGAGCCCACTCTCCTGTGAGAAGACATAGGATTAACAGAAATACCCAGGGGGCATTGATCAACTCCGAGAACATCTTTTGTACGTACGAAATGGAATGAATCTCCTCACTCTGTTTTAAAAGTTCAGGAATCTCAGACATATTTTCAGCATATAGCAACTTTCCCCGGTGGCTTTCTGCTATCCTGTATAACAGATTGTGATTTGCAGTAAGGTTGACAGCCTCGATATTTACAGGAGTGACAACAAATGAGCCTCTCTTCTCGAAGGCATCCTGTCCGGTGGTTACTGCTGCCCTGTATACATAAACACCCGGAGGGAATGTTCCGGCATTGAGAAAATAGGTTGAACCCGTTTGTCCGAAGGTATAGGGATAGTTGTTCCCCTCTTCATCCGTGATCACCATGTTGACATCCGGTTCATTGATCAGTTCATAACTCTGATTGTACACTTCTGCCTGAATTTCAACCGACTCGTTTTCAAATAATTCAGACTTCATTTTTATCCTGAAGTAGCTCCTGTCCTGCTTCACACAGAGGTATTGAACGATCTTCTGCATCAACTCGTCAAAGGTGTGGTGATCTCCCGACTGGGTATAGTCTGTAATTCTCCAGCGCCAGAAATTTTCACCTGTGATGAAGCCGCGTTTTTGATCCGCTGAGTGAGTAAAGGAAACCAAAGGGAAACGAGTTGTGACGCCGTTTATTCGTTGATAAGCAAGGACTTCGGTAAGAGATGAATACTGGTATGCTCCGAATGGAGACTGTAGCGGTGAAAATTGCGGAATCAGCCTGATCAGAGACGGGCTCACTGAAAAATAGGGAAAGGCTTCGTTGATAATGGGATATGATTCACTGTAAGAGAGCCTTGTCATGGAGAGAATCATTCCTGCATTCAACGCATTGAATGCAGGTATATCTGATTGGGAGCCAAGTACAAAGAGAGCAGATGGGAGTTTGTCCATCACCGATTGGGCGATCCGTATTCCACGAACTGAGGGAACCTGGTAGAAGATGGCGAGGGCAGCACTATCCGACGTCAGGAGAAACTCTTCCGGCGACCGCTCGATCACTTCAAACTTTTCGTTGGTCACAAGGGCATCCCGGATGGATCCAATGTCAGGATGGGGAGCATCATAAACAAGCAGGACCTTTGTCCGCACATCCAGCACTTCAATGAAAACCTCCTGCCGGTTATTCTCCTGGCTTATCTCCCCTTCAACCGATGTGGCAGAAATGGAATACCTGTGCCATCCCGGTTCCGTGGCTTTCAGCTGAACTGGAATCTGTCTTGAAAAGCGATTGCCCCGGATTAGCAGGTCGTAAGTACCAACCACCTTATTATTCTCTTTCACGCTCAGAGCAGTTCTCTCACCGTCGCAATGAAAAGCATCAACATGTATCTCTATAGAAAAATCATCCCCCATGAAGACCTGAGGGTTATATAACACCTTATTGATCAGAATATCACGATGGTCAGTTGTATCGCCGAGAGCTACCGTGTAGATCGGGTAAGGAAGGTCTCTTGCTGCATAAAAAGGGTCCATGCCGAAGTTGTAGATACCATCAGATATCAGGATAACGGCTCCCACATTCCTGTTTTCATATCGGGTAGATATCTCTGAGAAAAAGCGTGAGATATCTGTCATTTTCTCTTCAAAGCCGGATGCCATAGGAGAAATCACGTTATCACCAAAGGAGTATGTCCTCACCTCATAGGCATCTTTCAGACTCGCAATCAGCTCGTTGAGTTTTTCAGGATATTCACGATTGATAAGAGCTGAATCGGAGCCCAGGCGCAATGATTCGGAGTTATCCTGCCCCACGATGATGACCGGCTTCTCAACAACAGTCAGCGATTGTCTGATCAATGGAGAGAGCAACAGAAATGAGATGACAAATACTGTAAAAAACCTCAGGAATACCATGACCCATCGTAGCCACAGGCTTACGCTCCCTTTGTCGGACCTGAAATAGAGGAAGAATGCGTATGCAGCTCCCAATAACAGGCATAAGAGAATGAACCAAGGAGGATATTCTGTGAGGAGTCCCAACGGAAGTTAGATTATGTATGCATCCCGCCACAAACGCTGATAACCTGTCCTGTTACATAAGCGCTGAGGTCAGAGGCCAGGAAAACAGATACATCAGCTACATCGGCAGGCAGACCGGGACGTTTCAACGGTATCTTCTCGACCCATGCCTTGCGGAAATCTTCCGGAATTTTGGCGGTCATCTCCGTCTCAATAAATCCGGGAGCGATGGCATTCACACGGATGCTCCTGCTTCCCAGTTCCATGGCAATAGATTTGGTGAAACCGATGATGCCGGCTTTTGATGCAGCGTAATTTGATTGGCCTGCATTCCCCGATAAGCCAACCACCGAGCTCATATTGATGATACTTCCCTGACGCTGGCTCAGGAAATGTTTCTGGATTGCTTTGGTAAGGTTAAATACAGACTTCAGGTTTACATTGATCACAGCATCCCAATCCGATTCACTCATTCTGAGCAGGAGGGTATCCCGGGTAATTCCGGCATTGTTAACCAACACCTGGATCGACTGAAAGTCTTTGAGCACGAGGGCAATCAACTCTTCGCTCCCACTTAGCGAACTGGCATCAGAAGCATACCCTTTCCCTTTGATTCCCAATGCCGCCAGCTCTTTTTCCAGCTCCTTTGAGTCATCGTTGTATGCAATGTCTGAAAAAGCAACATTTGCGCCCTGTTCAGCAAACCTGACAGCAATTGCTTTTCCAATCCCCCGGTTTGCGCCGGTAATCAATGCTGTTTTTCCTTCTAATAATTTCATAGATTATAGGTATTTGATTAGATCCATTTAACGAGGTGAAAATCCTGACGGTGAGGCAACAATGGGTTTTTTGGGAAAAGCCTGAACACATAATCGTAAACACCGGCCTGGTTCAGAGCAATGTCGCATGTGAACGAAACAATGTTTCTTTCTGCCTTTTCAAGCTGCATCTCACGTATAAAGATCGGTTCCTTTACCACATCGTTTACTTTTTTACCAAACAAAACCTCGATTCCGATGTCCGTGCCGGAAAGCTCATTCAGGTCAAGTATGATCTCCGCCTTAAATGTCTGTCCCAACTCGAGTGGCTTCTGAGTTGAGTCAGGCGTTTTTACCGACAACACTTCAATACTATCCCATCCTCTCATTACTTTCCTTTTCCAGGAAGCGATATGCCGGGCCATCTCGTAATTTTTCCCGATGATCACTTTTGAACGTTTCAGCATTCTGTTATAGTAGCGCTCGAAATAGTCATCCAACTGCCTTTTCATGGTAAAATGAGGGGCAATCTCCGAAATCGTATTCTTGATGTAGGAGACCCATTCAACAGGCACCTCCTTTGAATCGCGCTGGTAATAGAGTGGAATGATTTCCTCCTCAAGAACGGTATAAATGGTCTCGGCGTCTAATTCATCCTGAAATTGAGCGTTGTCGTATGTCTCCTCTTCCCGGAGTGCCCATCCCGCGTTTTTGCGGTATCCTTCAGCCCACCAGCCATCCAGTACGCTGAAGTTGATGACCCCGTTCATAATGGCCTTTTCACCGGATGTACCAGAGGCTTCAAGCGGACGGGTAGGTGTATTGAGCCACACATCCACCCCACGAATGAGGTATTTCGCCAACTCAATGTCATAGTTCTCAACAAACAGGATTTTTCCCAGGAAATCAGGCAAATGCATCACTTCGAAAATGCGTTTGATCAGGTCCTGGCCAGCCTTGTCGTGAGGATGTGCTTTTCCGGCAAAAATGAACTGAACGGGTCGTTCTTCATTATTTACAATCCTGGAGAGCCTGTCGAGATTGCTGAAAAGCAAATGAGCGCGTTTATAGGTAGCAAAGCGACGGGCAAATCCAATAGTCATGGCATTTTTCGGCAGGGATTCCCGGATTTTGAACATCACTTTCGGATTTTCGTTTCGGCGGGTCATATCGTCGTAAACACGTTTCAGCAGGTATTCCGAAAGTTGATTTTTTTGTTTCAGCTTGGTATTCCATATCGTTTCATCGTCTACCGAATGGATCTTTTTCCAGAATTCAGGATTTGACTGATCCTTTAGAAATGCTTCTCCGAAAACCTTCAGGTAAAGCTGCTGCCAGGATTTGGAAGTCCAGGTGGGATAATGAACACCGTTGGTGACATAGCCGATATGCAATTCATCCGGGTAATATCCCGTGTAAAGCTTGGCGAACATCTCGCGTGAGACACGGCCATGGATTTTGCTGACACCATTGATCTCCTGAGAGAAATTGGCTGCCAGCACACTCATGGAGAATTTTTCATTGGGATCATTCTCCACCATCCTGCCTAGATTCATGAACTGATCCCACTTGATGTTGAGGTGGTCGGAAAAATGAGCCAGATATCTCCTCAGAAGATCCTCCGGGAAGGTGTCGTGTCCGGCAGGAACAGGTGTGTGGGTAGTAAAAAGGGTGGTAGAACGTACAACCTCAACAGCCTGCAGGAAGGTGAGTCGTTCATTCTGGATGAATTTTCTCATTCGCTCGAGGCCTATAAAAGCCGAATGTCCTTCGTTGCTGTGAAAGAGATTTGGTTTCATTCCCAGTGCATCCAGCGCCCTGATCCCTCCGATGCCCAGCAGGATTTCCTGTCGCAGACGATGTTCCTGGTCTCCGCCATATAACTGATGCGTAATGGAGCGATCCGATTCGATGTTCTCTTCAATATCCGTATCCAGCAGAAATAGAGGAATACGTCCAACATCAACACGCCAGATCTTGGCATATAAGGTTCGGCCCGGAAGCACCAGGGAGACTTTCAGCCAGTTCCCGTTTTCGTCGCGGATGGGATTCAGTGGCAGGTGTGTGAACTTCTGCGGAAACGATGTAGCAATCTGATCCCCGAACAAAGAAAGACTCTGCCTGAAGTAGCCGTAGCGGTATAACAACCCGATCCCAACCATGTTCACATTCGAGTCGCTGGCCTCTTTCAGGTAGTCACCGGCAAGCAGTCCTAGTCCTCCTGAGAAGATCTTAATCGTATCATGCAAGCCATACTCCATACTGAAATAGGCAATCATCTCTTTAGGCTTTTCCTCTCCCTGCGCCAGGTAACTATCAAACTTTGCGAGAACCTTTCGAAGTCGTGCTACAAACTTTTCATTGCTACTGAGTGCCTGAAGTTCTTCGTAGTTAAGTGATTCGAGAAGCGCCACAGGGTTGAATTTCAACTCATACCACCTGTCGTGGTTGATCTGCTCAAACAACTCACTCCCTTCATAATTCCACGACCACCAGAGGTTTCTGGCAAGCCGTTCCAGCCCGTCAAGGTTCTCAGGAATCCGCTGCTGAACAAGCACTTTTTTCCACTCGGGCTTAATATCATCAATCGCAGTGATTTTAGGAGCTATCGCCTGAGGCTGTTTGCTGCGAAACTTATCAGCTCTCAACTCACTTTTTTCAAGCGCCCTGGAGAAGGCTTCCTTATAATATATGATCAGGTTCTTCCATAATGCCGACCGTGAAATTTCATAGGCTTTGATCCTGATCTTGATGATCTCCTTCTCTGTCTTGTTCGAACAAAGAATCACATTCTTCACCATCTCATCAACCACCTCGGAAGCATTCGTATCCGTTCGTTCTACCACTGAGATACACTCTTTGACAGAGGGGAAAAGATCTTTTACCCATTGACCGAAGCCAGCCAGGGTTGTTGTAATCGTAGGGATGTGGAATGCCAGGCTCTCCAACGGAGTGTATCCCCATGGCTCATAATAGGAAGGAAAAATCGATCCGTCAAAACCAATCAACAGATCGTAGTAATCGAGATTAAATACGCCGTCATTGCCATTCAGATAGGCAGGGATAAAAATGATCTTCACTCTGTCTTCCACCCGGTTAAACAATTCGGTCTGATGGATAGCCTGCAGAACTTTATCGTTCTCCGGCTCATGAAGTCCATGCGTGAGATACTCCTGTTGAAGAGGATTTGTAAAATCGTGCTTTCCCATCCTGGCGAGCAGATCCTGCCGGGGTCCTGACTGATAAGCAGGAACTGCAATAAACGCGACAATCGGGGCTCCCAGCTTCTCATGGGCATTTAATTTACCCATGACATCAATAAACAAGTCGATCCCCTTGTTGTGAAACTCGTATCTTCCGCTGGTGATGATGAGAATACTCTCTCTGGAAAGCTCCTGATTCAGGAGCCCTTCAGCCACTTCAAACAACTTTTCCCGGGCAATATCCCGTTTCGCATAATAGGCCTCTTTTGCCGGCACAAAGGAATCTTCGAAACCGTTAGGAGTGACCACATCTACCCCTTTCCCAAGAAACTGGATGCACTCATTGTCGGTTATGCTGCTGACGGTGGTGAAGCAATCTGATTCACGTGCAGCCAACTTTTCGAGGGAATATTTTGAAACCACGCCAAAACGGTGAGCGATTTCATTCCCGTCATACACGGAGAGGTCGTTGTACAGTGGAAGCCCGTTTCCCGCAATACACCGGCCAATTACAGTGGCATGGGTAGTAAAAACAGTACTTACCTGTGGCACCTCTTCCTTAAGGTAAAGAACTCCCGTTCCTGTCATCCATTCGTGGAACTGGGCAACAATTTTATCCTGGTGTGAGAGGTTGTAATTGTAAAAACTCTCAATGATTTTGGCAGCTGCATAGCCGAAAAGTGCGGGTTCCAGGTAATCCCATCCTCCGGGAAGTGAGTCAAGCTTGTAGCTTTCCCAAAATTTAGACAGGATGGCGTCTTTCTCGGTAAAAAAGTTGGTAAAGTCGACCAGAACGGCAATCGGGCGGCCGCTGATGTTCCATCTGCCAATTTTTATGCGAAGCCCTTCCTTTTCTGCCTGCTGGCGCCACGATTTATACAAAAACTTATCCTCCTGAAACAATGGATTTTCATAGGTCTCCTTCCAAACATCCGGCCCTATAAGAATATAATTGTCTTTGAACTCGTTAACCAGTGTCAATGCTTTGGTAGAGATCACTGTATAGATCCCACCTATTTTATTGCACACCTCCCAACTGGTCTCGAAAAGGTAGTCGGGATTGACAACCCGTTGTTCTTTCATAGCCATATCTTACTCCTGGTTATTTTTTTGTTGTTTTCCCTGGTTTTTTTGTTGTATTCTTCCCGGATGTCGCTTTTACTGGCTTCGTTGAAGGAGCGGTTTTCTTTGGGAGAGTCGCTTTCTTCGCAGTGGGTTTCTTTGCAGGTGGTTTTGGTTCAGCCTTTGGCACCGGTTTTGGTTTTGGGTCAGACAATTGCTGAGGTTCCGGCACTGATTCATTTCCTTCTTCTACCCGAATGGTAAAATCGGAAAGTACATTCATATAGTTTATGAAGGCTTCATAGGGGGATGCGTAGGGGTTGAAATATTTGTGAACTTCTCCGTCTGAGAACCATTTTGTACACATATAGTAGAAATGATCGCTTGTTTGAAGGCGTTCCCAATCCCGGAGAACATCCGGCCGGTTACAGCGCATCACGGCATCTCTGATATCATACAATTTTCTGAATGCTTCATCCTGAAGCTCATTTCCCAGCCATGCGGTAAGGTCTTTCTCCTCATCGGCCCAGGAAATGGGGTATAACACAGTAACGGGTGCAACGGGCTGGAGCTGTTTACTCACCTCTCCAGGCGTGGAAAAGCGGTATGGGGAATGAGAGAGCACGTTTCGCGGAAGGTTGTAGAAAAAATCAAAGATGCCTGTCTCTTTCCACTGTTGTTCACCCAGGGTCTCATAATTCAGGAAGAGGTTAATCACCTCCTCGTTCGTCGGAATGTTATTCATCCAGCCAACGAACTTCTCAGCGGTGATGGGCCATTCAGACCAAGCCCTGTTGGAGAAACGGAAAATGATGTCATCGCTCAATCGGAAGTTGCGAAGGAGCAGTTTCAGTTTTGGATTCACCGCACTGAAGTAGAGAAAATTCGGGCTTTTCCATCCAAGGACATGCTTGGCACCCTCTGTCAAGAGTGTGGTGAAACCTAAATCGGCTACAATTTGACCGATATCGTCGCTGAAGATAAGCTCCGTATTCCTGAAAGTGGTCGGAGTCTGATTAAACAGGTCATTGATCCGGTCGCGGTGTTTGATGACTTGCCTGATAAACTCTTCTCTATTGCCAAGAGAGGCCAGTGAGTGTGAATAGGTTTCGCCTGTAAACTCAACACAGCCTGTTGCCGCAAGTTCCTGAAATCCATGAATCACTTCGGGAGCATACTGCAGCAATTGTTCCAACGCCGATCCCGAGATGCTATAGGTCACTTTGAATGCTGTACCAAACTCTTTGATCAGGTCGAGCATCATTTTATTGGCGGGAAGGTATGACCTTTCAGCTACCCTTCGAATAATATGCCGGTTCTGGTAGTCATCATAATACTGGTGATCCTGACCAATATTAAAAAACCTGTAGGTACGTAACCTATAAGGCTGATGGACCTGAAAACAAAGATTGACGAATTTCATAATACTGTTTTATAAACTTCAACAATGTTGAATGCCGCATTTTCCCACTTCAAGTTATCCACCTCCTCTTTTCCATATCTGGCAAACATTTTTTGCAATCCCTGGTAATGAAGAATTCCATAAATGGCATCAGCCATGGCATCAATATCCCAGAAATCAACTTTTATTGCATGTTGTAACACTTCCGAAACTCCTGATTGTTTGGAGATGACTACCGGAACATTGGAGCGCATAGCCTCAAGTGGTGAGATCCCAAAAGGTTCTGAAACGGAAGGCATCACATATACATCGCTCATGGCAAACATGGTATCCACCTCAGGGCCATCCAGAAATCCGGTAAAGTGAAATCTTGTGCCCATTTTCAATTTCGCAATACGACGTACCATCCTGTGTAACAGGTCTCCCGATCCGGCCATCACAAACCTGACATTCCTGTCTCTTTTCAGCACTTTATGGGCGGCTTCAACGAAATAATCAGGACCTTTCTGGTAGGTAACGCGACCGAGGAACGTGACAACCTTCTCCTTTACATGCTTACTAACATTTGTCAGATCAGGGCGATCGGAGGGTTCAACGGCATTGTGAACGGTATATACTTTCGTGGGATCAATTCCGTATTTCTCAATAACTATTTGCCTGGTAAGATTACTCACCGTGATAATCCGGTCAGCCTCCTCCATCCCTTTCTTCTCGATTTCAAATACCGAGGGATTTACATTCTCTCCAGACCTGTCAAATTCAGTGGCATGCACATGGATAACCAACGGTTTACCGCTGATATGTTTGGCTGCAATGCCAGCAGGATATGTTAGCCAGTCGTGGGCATGAATCAAATCAAACGTATTCTGACTGGCGATTGAAGAGGCAATCAGCGCGTAGCGTGAAACCTCCTGCATCAGATTCTTTCCATACTTTCCTGAGAATTTAAAATTCCGGGAAAACACCGACTTTTGCCGCTCCGTTTTATGAAGTTCTTTCGATTCAACCAATGTTTCAAATTCCTCTTCTCCTACATAGGGTATCAGGTTTGAACCAATCTCCATATACTTGATCTTGTTCCAGAACTCCTGGTGTTCGCTCTCCATGAAGTCCATCGTCACATCACTGGCGTTAAGCAACCTGAACCCCTGATGCGATTCATCCCCATAGGCCTTTGGCACCACAAAGATGACCTCTGTTCCAAGTTTGACCAATCCTTTGGTCAACCCGAAACAAGCTGTCCCCAGGCCGCCGGTTATATGGGGAGGGAACTCCCAGCCGAACATTAAAACACGCATATTCAATTTAAGATTTATTAACCCTTTTCACGACATTCACGCTATTCACGTTATTCACGCTATTCACGCTATTCACGTTATTCACGTTATTCACGATATTCACGCTATTCACCCTCCTCATACTCTTTAATCAACTCATCCACCCTGAGAATCTCGGCGACAGAAGATGCCTGAGAGATAGCTCCTCTCGGTGTATGCGGAGGATCGCCATCATAGATCTCGGAGATTGTCCCCACCCCATGCTCCGTCACGGTCTGACTGAATTCTTCGTAGTATCCTTTAATAAACGAGAGTCCGCTTTTCCCATGAATCCTCAGATATCCCTCAGCAAAGTGCCCGAACAGCCAGGGCCAGACCGTCCCCTGATGATAGGCCTGATCCCGTTGAGTCTCATCACCGAAATAGATCCCCTTATAGGCAGCACTTACCGGTGTAAGCGTTCTCAATCCGCGGGGGGTCAACAACTCCTGTTTGATCTTGCTAAGTACCTTTTTTCGTATCTCTTCACTAACAGGACTATATGGCAGGGATGTGGCAAAGACCATATTCGGGCGAACAGACCAGTCAATGTATTCACCATCTACATAATCGGAGAGATACCCTTTGTCTTCATTCCAGAATGTCTCCAGAAACGCCTGGGGGATCTGGCCGGCAATCCCGGTCCAACGATCCACAAAATCAATATCTCCCGCTTTTCTGGCAAGTTCCAGGCTGAACATGATGGCATTGTACCACAACGCGTTAACTTCAACAACCAGTCCGACCCGTGGGGTTACCGGTTTCCCGAATACCATGGCATCCATCCAGGTAAGTGCCATTCCGGGCATGCCGGCATAGATCAATCCATTGGATTCCATGTGAATATGGAAGGCCGTTCCCTCCCGGAAGCCGTCAAGTATTTGCTTTATACTTGATCCGTACTCTTTCCAGATCTCTTTGAGCCGACCTGTTTTCAAGGTATACTGCTGCAGTGTCCAGAAGAACCACAAAGGTGTATCCACGCTGGTGTATTCTGTCTTTCCACCAGATCTGGTGTTGGGAAATAGCGGCCCGTCGAGTTCCTTGATCATGGTGTCAATCACCGCCTTGCATGTTTTCACATCGCCATTGGCAAGCGTTAACCCCGGAAGAGAAATGAATGTATCGCGTCCGCCTCTTCCAAACCATGGAAAACCGGCAAGCATATCTGTTTGACTCCCACGCTTGACGATAAATTGCTGGGCGGAATTGACCAGGCAGTTTTCAAAGGTGTTTCTGGGAATCCTTCGCTTCAGTTCTGCTGTGTATAATTTTTTAATCGCGGCAGGAGCGATGGCTGAAATACCTGCCGAGAAACAGACAGACTCTCCTGGTTTGATATCAAATTCAAAGAAGCCAGGGACAAGAAGATCTTCCAGGTAAGCATAACCTCTGTCCATTTCCTCCTGATATTCAATGTTGTAATACCAGTCAGGAGCATGTGTATATTCATTCTGTTTGGATATCTGCATAAAAAGATCAGTATATCCGTGATAAAGTTTCATCCGGATGCCTCCATCCACCTTCTCGTACTTCTTATCTGCGAAAATATTCTCTTTGCTAAGAGCGTGTATATTCCTGAATGCCAGGAATGGACGAAGCCTGATGCGGGTGCCCGAGTTGGCCTCAACAAGGGTATACCGTATGATGATCCTGTCTTCGCTGGATGAGAATATCATCTCCTTGGAAAGGATGACCCCTCCTACCCGGTACAGAAGCTGCGGAACCTCCATGGCCGAAAAGTCACGTACATACTTATGTCCCTTTGGGTTGTAGGTACCTCCCTGGTATTTACGAATGCCCAGGTTGAATTCGGCATCCTGCTGGATGATCGTCTCATCGAGGGAGGAGAGCAAGACATGATTTTCTAGATCGATGCCGGGTTGAGGTGTAACCAGCATGCCGTGGTACTTCCGTGTATTGCAGTTGATAATGGTGGAACTGGCGTAGGAGCCTGCCCGGTTTGACCGGATCATTTCCCTGCGAAGTGAGTACTCAAGGTTTACCAGCTGATTTTTATCGAATTTGATATAACTCATACGATGCGATAGATGAAAGGAATTGCAAATTTACAATAATAGCAGCATTTTACGTTCTAATTATTGTCATTGAATATAACTACTTTTGCGGCATGATATTGATTCGGAAATATTTGCTCTTCTTCCTCCTTGCAGGAGTGCTGTCGATTTCTTACTCCTGTAAGAAGAAGGATAAGATCGATACAGATCCCTCTTTGAGGCTTAGTTTTTCATCCGATACTGTCTTCTTCGACACGGTATTCTCCACCATTGGCTCTGTCACACAGCGATTGATTGTATACAATGACAATGACGGGATGCTGAACGTTGAGCAGATCCGGCTGGCCGGTGGGGATGCATCCAACTACCGTATGAACATTGACGGTGATCCATCCCTGTTTGTCAATAACATAGAAATTCCAGGGCACGACAGCATTTTCATATTTGTGCGTGTAACCGTCGACCCCAACAATCAGAACACACCTTTTGTGGTCGCAGACTCCATTCTTTTTTCTGTGAACGGGAGCCTGCAGGATGTCAACCTTGTCTCATGGGGTCAAAATGCACACTTTTTCAACAAGGCTAACCTACAGGGGAACCTCGTCTGGGATAGCCTTCTCCCCTATGTTATCTATGGATCCCTTCGAATTGACACCTCCTCTTCCCTTACTGTTATGCCGGGATGCAAACTCTATTTTCATAAAAATGCCTACCTCTCGGTTTCTTATGACGCCTCTCTGAAAGTGTATGGGAACCTCGAGCACCCTGTAAGGTTTCAGGGCGACAGGTTAGATCCTTTTTATAAAGATCTTCCCGGCCAGTGGACCGGAATTCTCCTCGAAAGCGGATCAAAGGAGCACGTGATCAACTATGCCATCATCAAGAATGGGGTATTCGGCATCCTGATCGATGAACCCCGTCATCAAACGAATCCGATGCTCCTTCTCGACAACTCCATCATTCAAAATACCACGGCCGATGCAATCTTCGCATTCGCTACATCCATCACATCAACAAACTGCATTCTGGCTAATTGCGGAGGATCAGCCCTATGGGTTGAGAATGGCGGCAGCTATGATTTCAGGCAGCTAACCATTGGAAATTTCTGGGGGAGTTCCGTCAGGGTTGCCCCTTCGCTCTACATCAGGAATCATTCGTTCGACACTACCGGCGGACAAGCGCCCGGGCCATTGACCAACACGTTTTTCGGGAATACGATCATTTATGGATCTGATCCCAATGAGATCGAATTTGATGAAATGGAGGGCGTGCCTTTTGAGATTGTCTTTGATCACTGTCTTTTGCGAACACAATCACCGATAACGGATCCACAGCGGTACATCAGTTGTTTTGCAAACGAGGATCCCCTGTTTGTGGATCCTGCCCAGTTTGATTTCCAGATTGATTCCCTCTCTCCGGCTATCGGGAAGGGAGTTCAAATGGGCGTACCTTTTGATATCGAAGGTGTTGACAGAGGCACAACCCCCGATCTTGGGGCCTACCAATGGGTGCCTGTAAGGTAGGATTATCTATGTTTTTTTCAGAGCTTTTCGCAATGTGGAACCAATGTCGGCCGGCGAATCAGCAACAAATACTCCGCATTCATGTAATATCTCCTTTTTAGCCTGAGCCGTATCGGCTTTTCCGCCAACAATAGCGCCCGCATGGCCCATGGTCCGACCTTTCGGAGCAGTAGCCCCGGCGATGAAACTTACCACCGGCTTCGTGCCATTCTCTTTGATCCAGTATGCCGCATCGGTCTCCATATTTCCACCAATTTCACCGATCATTACGATGGCTTCGGTTCCCGGGTCAGCCATGAAGAGCTTCATGGCATCGCAAATCGTTGTTCCGGGAATGGGGTCGCCACCAATACCGATAACTGTAGATTGACCCAATCCGGCTTTTGTAACCTGGTCGACGGCTTCGTAAGCAAGGGTTCCACTACGCGAGACTACTCCAATCGTTCCTGGTTTATGAATAAACCCTGGCATGATGCCAATTTTCGTATCCGGAGGAGTGATAATCCCAGGACAGTTGGGGCCGATCAGATGAATGCCCTTTTTGGTGATGTAATCTTTCACCGGAATCATATCGTTAACAGGGATCCCTTCCGTGATACAGACAATCACTTTGATGCCTGCTTCGGCGGCTTCTGCAATGGCATCAGCAGCAAAAGGAGGCGGAACAAATATGACCGAGACATCTGCATTTGTTGCTTTTACAGCATCTGCAACGGTGTTGAATACCGGTCTGTCGAGGTGCATTTGCCCCCCTTTCCCGGGTGTTACCCCACCCACGATGTTGGTTCCATATTCAATCATCTGTGCAGCGTGGAATGAACCTTCACTGCCGGTAAAACCCTGGACAATGATGCGGGAATTTTTGTTGACTAGAACACTCATTTTGAATTACGAATTACGAATGAAGAATTACGAATGAAAGTTAGAAGTTAGAAGGACGAAGTGTCTTTGCATGCACTCTTCTATATACATGAATAGATCGACTCGTCTTCCGGCATCAAAGATATAGAATATGGGAGAAATATCGAAACTATTCATAAAATTGGTCAAAGAGTTGTCGGTTTCAGGTATTTTCGTATTTCTTGTTTCGGTTTTCTTAATTCGTAATTTTGTCATATGGCACTAAATGATATCACCGACACTATCTGCGCACTCTCCACTGCACCGGGAACAGGAGCGATTGCCGTGATTCGTTTATCAGGCAAGGATGTTTATACCATTTGCAGTAAACTATTTCGAGCGACTAACGCTGATTTCTCCTTTGACACCGCACTCCCCTATTCGATCCACCACGGGTATATCGCTGGAGGGGACCAGATCATTGACGAGGTTCTGATCAGCATCTTTAAAGCCCCCCAGTCCTATACCGGGGAGGATGTCATTGAAATTTCCTGTCATGGTTCGGAGTTTATCCAGCAACAAATCCTGGATGCCCTTGTCAGTGAAGGATGCAGGCTGGCAAAACCAGGTGAATTTACTTTACGCGCTTTTCTGAACGGTAAGTTTGACCTCTCCCAGGCTGAAGCAGTTGCCGATCTGATTGCATCCTCGTCCCAATCTTCCCATGATCTTGCCCTGGCTCAGATGCGTGGAGGATTCTCAAAAAAAATCAAGGAGTTGCGGCAGAAACTGGTGGATTTCACCTCATTGATTGAGTTGGAGCTGGACTTCAGTGAAGAAGAGGTGGAGTTTGCTTCACGTACTGAGTTTTACCGTCTGCTGGATGACCTGGAGACGGAACTTGCGGCACTGATTCAGTCATTTTCCCTGGGAAACGTCATTAAAAAAGGGATTCCGGTAGCAATCATCGGAAAACCCAATGTGGGAAAATCAACCCTGCTAAACACCCTGCTAAATGAGGAAAAAGCCATTGTATCAGAGATTCCCGGAACCACCCGGGATGCCATTGAGGATACGATCGTGCTGGAAGGATTCAGTTTTCGCTTCATCGACACAGCCGGACTAAGGGCTTCCGAAGATCAGATCGAGACGATGGGAATTGACCGTACCTGGACAAAGATTGAAGAGGCCTCGATCATTCTCTATCTGTTTGATGCAACCAGAGATTCATACAAGGATGTGGAAACAGCGATATCTGAATTTGGTGAGGTTCTTGGTGACCCACAGAAACGATTGATCTTGATCGGCAACAAGATGGACCTTCTCACAGAACTTCCTCATGGTTTTAAGAAGTTTGTTGAACATGAAACAATTTTTGTATCTGCCAAACGCAAAGAGAACATCCATATGATTGCGGAGAGTCTCCTCAAGACTGTCAAAGAGCATCAAATCTCCGATGGTGCTGTAGTCTCAAACACACGTCACCTGGAAGCCCTACAAAAGGCGTTGGAAGCCATACTAAATGTCAGGGAAGGATTTCAGAACAAACTTCCTGCCGATCTGGCCGCAATCGATATCCGGCAGGCGCTTCACCACCTTGGAGAGATAACCGGCGAGATCACTACAGATGAGATCCTGGGGAATATTTTCGGGAGGTTCTGCATCGGAAAGTAAAAAAAAAGTCCCGCAAATTGCGGGACTAAAAATCTTAAATGTTTCGATTATATTAAACTATGCAAGTCTAACATTAACTGCATTTAATCCTTTTCTTCCTTCTTCCAAATCGAATGTAACTTCGTCATTCTCGCGGATACTCTCTTTGAGTCCATTAGCATGTACGAAATACTCTTTGGGTGAATTTGAGTCTTTAATAAATCCGAATCCTTTGGATTCATTGAAAAATTTAACTGTTCCTGTGTTCATGATGTGATAATGTGATAATGTGATGTAAATGTAAATAAAAATTGTGGTGCAAAGATACGCTTATTAATTGAATTACAATCATGTCTATTTTTTTTAGTAATCTTGCACAAAAAATATCGCATGAAACTATACACGATCTTCTTCGGGCTACTCATTTCTTTTTCCGGATTTAGTCAGCAATTATTCCTGAAAAACTACACCACTCCTCAGGAACTTGAATCCATCTTTGCCGCGCAAACACTGGACATTCATCATACAGGCAGTGATTTCATCATCGCCACCACCCAGGATGATTTACCTTCCGGTGCTTTTGCACTGAGTTCAGATGCTTGGCTCAACGGGGCAAACTATTTCCTTGTCTGGCTTCCGCAGGAAAATACTCAAACCGCTCTGAAAGAGATCGCCAACCAGTACAACCTGCTTTACTCTGATAGCCAGAAGGCTATTGTGGGCAACTCAAGCGCGTCACAATCCGGGCCCCTCCCTTATGTTCACGGAGGCGTTGTAAGGATCTCCCCGTCATCTTCCTGGAAACCAACTGTGGTTGAAGACTCCAAATATGTCATCGATACGTTTCCGGCAATCTACGACCTCATGGCGATGGTTGATACCGGTGAGTTCATGGCTACCATTCGACACCTTGAAAGCTATGGAACAAGAATGTTCTCAACTCCACAGGCTATTGAAGCACAGAACTGGATCAAGGCGAAGTTTGAGGAATACCCTGAACTCATTGTCGAATTGCAGGACTTCCCTTATGGATCGGGTTCCAGCGATAATGTGATTGCCACACTCCCCGGAAAAACATCTCCGGATGAATACATTGTTTTGGGCTCGCATTACGACTCCTTTGCCTGGGGGAGCAGCGCACCCGGAGCAGATGACAATGCTTCAGGAACAGCAGCAGTACTTGAACTCGCAAGGATCCTGAGTCAGTTTGAATTTGATAAAAGTCTTGTCTTTTGCACCTTTTCAGCAGAAGAGGTGGGACTGGTCGGAAGTGAATACTATGCGTCCAATGCACAATCCCAGGGAATGGATATCCTGGGGTATTTCAATTTCGACATGATCGGATACAGGAATGGGAACGACCCCATTCATACGGATATGATCGCACCGGCATCAGCTCTTGAACTGGTAAATTTTTACAAAGGAGTTGTTGCTATCTACCTGCCTGATTTTGATGTTTTTGATGCACAATTATCAGGTGGCGACAGCGATCATACCTCATTTAACAACAACGGTTACATGGGGATCTTCCCATTTGAGGATGTGCCGAACTACAGTCCCTATATTCATACAGCCCAGGACCTCGTGGGTCCCAGTGTGAACAGTCCGGAGATGGCAGAGACATTCATTAAGGCCAATCTGGCTTCGGTTGTTTCACTTTCAGTTCCGTATAACCCTGTGGGATTTGATGACCAGCCGAGCGAAATGAAAGTCCTCCATATCTTTCCGAACCCTGCTACATCAGCGGTAACGTTGAGTTCAATGAATCATGAGCCATTGAATGTGATCCTATTCTCGGGGATCGGACAAAAGGTTTTGGAGGTTACTGTAACCGGACAACGTACAATCGATGTATCGTCGTTACCTTCCGGCGTTTACATCTTGCAGGCAATCTCATCTGCCGGTTCCGAATTTCACCGGCTCATTGTTGGCGCAAAGAGGTAAAATTCCAGGCTAGGGAAGCAGGCTTTTGAACTCCGCGTATCTGGCTTCAAAAAACTCCCCGTGAACTCCGCCTAATGCAAGGAACTCTTCGTCTATTTTTTCCAGTCTGTCTTCCGGAGAGGGGTGTGTACTAAGAAAAACCGGAGGATGCGGCTGATTCTGCATCATGACGAAAAAGTTGCGTAAGCTGGCCGCATCATATTCAGACGGATAGAGATACCGGACAGCATACCTGTCAGCTACATACTCGTTACTGCGGCTATATGCCAGCAAGCCGAGATTACCGGCGAGTGATGCAGCAATCTGACCCAGTTCATTGTGATTATTCCCCAGCACCAACTGAACCAAAAGATCCAATCCATACGTGATGGTCAATTGATCGGTTGTATGCCGGCGATCGGCATGTACCATCTCATGCGCCATCACACCGGCAAATTCGGCTTCGTTATCAAGCATTTTGATGAGGCCCGTATAGAAATACATATATCCGCCGGGAGTACAAAATGCGTTGATGACCGTATCATTATCTATAATGGTGCACCTCCAGGCAAACGTCTCTTTGTTACTCATCTCTGTGGCAGAGGCCAGAATGGTATTCCGGATTCTGTAGAGGTGGGCGTATGCTGTTACATTTTGTGCTGAATCGAGAATGGGAAACTCCTGGGGGTTTGCCCGTATCTCTCCATCTACCTGTATTCCGAGGCTGATGTCGTCGTTTACTGAGAAGAGATTGATGTTATCCCCTTTTGAACATCCTGATACCACAATAATCAGGGTAATAAGCATCATTCCCAGATAATATCTTCCGATTGTTTTCATATAAAATGGTTTTAATTCAGGTAAAATTACCAGAAGTCCTATTTCTTTACAAATCAGGGTGCCAATCGTTCAATGAGCCACCCTCCATGCATCTGCCCATAATGAATCCGGTCGTGGAGGCGATGTTCCCGTCCTTGAAAAAATTCAAATTCTGTCGGGGCAACACGGTATCCGCCCCAGTTCTCCGGCATTGGTGGTGTTTCGTTCACATAGTTGTGTTTTGCCTCATCCCACCTTTTCGAAAGCCAAATCCGATCCTCAATGGCATCACTCTGCGGAGAGATCAGTGCACTAATCTGACTCTCAATTGGCCGGGAATAAAAATAGGCCGCAGACTCTTCCCGTGACATCCTCTGAGCAATCCCACATATCCGCACCTGGCGTTCAAGTTCTTTCCAGTAAAAAAGAAGGGAGACCTGATCATTTCCCATGATTTCCTGCCCCTTTCTGCTCGTGTAACTGGTAAAAAATACAAATCCCTTCTCGTCCAGCTCTTTCAGAAGCACCATTCGACCCGAGGGGAAGCCTGAAGGACTCACAGTGGAGAGAGCCATTGCAGAAGCATCCTCTATCTCTGCTTCCAGAGCCTGATTGAGCCAGAGATGAAACTGCAGGAAAGGATCAGGGTTCACATCCTGTTTTGAAAGTGACATCCTGCAATACTCTCTTCTGAGGACTGAAAGGTTCATAACTTTATTTAGAACAAAGATAAATAAATTATTATCTTTGTCCAAACTTAATTCCACAGACTATGTCCAACCAAGTGACGGAGACTGAGTTACAGGAGTTTAACAACGAGAACGTAAAGCGATACACCAACGGCGATATCACCGTTTATTGGCGACCAGGGAAGTGTATCCATTCCGCCAATTGCATCATTGGGCTTCCCGCTGTCTTCAATTCCCAGAAGCGTCCATGGATTAATATGACGGATGCCAACACCGACGAGGTGATAAAAACTGTCGACTCCTGCCCTTCCAGAGCCCTGCTATACAAGAACAATAAGGGGGCTGCTGCTCCTGACAAGGCCAAAGATCCTCCGACAGCAGGAAGTACAAGGGTTCAAATCCTGAAAAATGGTCCTGCCCTGATCTCAGGCGATTTCATAATTCGTGATGCCGACAATCAACAAATTGGAATTGAGACAGAGATTGCTGCTATCTGCCGGTGTGGGGCATCAAAAAAGAAACCTTTTTGCGATGGGAATCATACGCGGATCGGTTTTAAAGATTAGGATTCAGAAAAGTTAAATCTATTCATTATGATCATAGGAATTTTAAAAGTGGAGCTTCCCGAACGCAGGGTAGCCATGCTTCCTGAGACTATTGCTGCGCTTTGTAAGATGAATGTCGAGGTTCTCGTTGAGGATGGAGCAGGGCTCACAGCATTTGCATCGAACGTTGCTTACGAAGTAGCGGGAGCCCTGCTGGTTTCAAAAAAGGAGGTCATGGAAAAGGCAGGGATGATCATCAAGATCAATCCTCCCTCTCAGGAAGAGATGGATCAACTCAAAGAGGGTCAGCTGTTTCTTGCCGCTTTCTACCCCCTGTTCAACAAAGATCTGGTTCATGCCCTGGCCTCAAAAAAGGTGACCAGCTTCAGCATGGACATCGTTCCCAGAACCACCCGTGCGCAGGCGATGGATATTCTCTCTTCCATGGCAACGATATCAGGTTATAAGTCGGTTCTGACAGCTGCTCTCCTTCTGCCCAAATTCTTCCCGATGTTCATGACTGCAGCCGGAACCATTAAACCCGCAAAGTTGTTGATACTCGGAGCCGGAGTTGCCGGACTTCAGGCCGTGGCCACTGCCCGAAAACTGGGAGCTGTTGTTGAAGTGTTCGATGTTCGGGCTGCTGTAAAGGAAGAGGTGATGGGCCTCGGAGCAAAGTTTGTAGAGGTTGAGGGAGCCATTGACGACAAGGCTGCAGGTGGTTATGCTGTTGAACAGACAGAAGATTTCAAAAAGAAACAGGCTCAGGCCATTCACGATCATGCCGTTAAATCAGATGTAGTGATCTGTACCGCCCAGATCCCCGGCCGAAAGGCTCCTCTCCTTCTCACAAAAGATACGGTTGAAGGAATGATGCCGGGAAGTGTAATCATAGACCTGGCTGCCTCAACCGGAGGTAATTGCGCATTGACAAAGGACAACGAAGTGGTGGAACACAATGGAGTCACGATAGTGGGAGAGTCTTCATTTCCTGTATCCATGCCATCTGACGCCAGCAAAATGTTTGGTAAAAACATTTTCAACTTTTTGAAACTGATGTACAACAGTAAGGATGAATTTAACCTGAACTGGGATGACGACCTGATCCTCGGAACTTGCGTAACACGCGACGGAGAGGTCGTAAACGAACGGGTTAAAGCAATCATGAACGCTTAAACAGTAAAACAATGGAAGAGGTATTACGATTTTTTTACGATAACAGGGAGTTGATATTTATTATCATCCTCTCTATTTTCCTTGGCATTGAGGTCATCTCGCATGTCCCCGCCGTCCTGCATACCCCGCTTATGTCGGGAGCTAATGCCATCCACGGAGTTGTGATCATTGGTGCCATCATTGTGATGGGCCATGCAGACAACATCCTTGCCATGGTGCTGGGCTTTATCGCAGTTGTATTGGGAACCTTAAATGTGGTTGGTGGCTTTGTTGTGACGGACCGCATGTTGGAGATGTTTAAGAAGAAGAAAACCAAAAACTAACGGCCATGGAAGTATTCACATCACAGATCAGTATTTTAGAAATGTCCTATATCCTGGCCTCTGTTCTCTTTGTGCTGGGATTGAAGAAACTAAGTCATCCTGCTACAGCCCGTAATGGAAACCTCTGGGCAGCCGGAGGGATGGTTTTGGCGATCGTTTTCACCATCCTCTTTCATAAAAAAGATGGCGCTCATATCGGGAATATCCCGTGGATTCTGGCCGCCCTGCTGATCGGAACGGTGATCGGCTGGATGGCTGCAAAAAAGGTGAAGATGACAGCCATGCCGCAAATGGTATCCCTCTTTAACGGAATGGGAGGAGCTTGTGCTGCGTTGATATCCCTGATGGAGTTTCCGCATATCCCGGAAGCACTTATTGTTCGCCATGGCATGCTGAACGGGGAAACCTTTACCATTCTGATGGGATTGATGATCGGAAGTGTATCGTTCTCCGGAAGTATGATCGCTTTTGGCAAACTGGACGATAAGATTGGCGATGTTAAGACCAAACTGATGCGCTATTTCAACCTGGCATTTCTTGTCCTCCTTGTCGCCATGGTTGTATATATCATGCTGATGCAGGGCAAGCCCGACATGATCTGGATTTACCTGTTTACTGCGCTGGCCCTGATCTATGGAATCACCTTTGTACTGCCTATCGGAGGAGCTGACATGCCGGTTGTTATTTCCCTTCTGAACTCCTTTACCGGGGTGGCTGCGGCATTTGGCGGCTTCCTATACAACAACCAGGCGATGCTCACTGGCGGGATCCTGGTTGGTTCATCAGGAACCATCCTGACGATCCTCATGTGCAAAGCCATGAACCGCTCGTTGCTTAACGTGATCATTGGTGCATTTGGAGGAAGTGCTGTAGGTGCTGCCGATGATGGTGATAAAACCGTAAAGGAGATCTCCCTCAGCGATGCTGCTGTCCTTTTAAGCTATTCGCAGAAAGTACTGATTGTTCCCGGATATGGCCTTGCCGTAGCGCAGGCACAACACCTTTGTCATGAATTGGATGACCTTCTCACCAGCAAAGGCGTGGAGGTGAAGTATGGCATCCACCCGGTTGCAGGCCGTATGCCTGGTCATATGAATGTACTCCTGGCTGAAGCGGATGTTCCGTATGAGAAATTAACGGAGATGGAGGATGCCAACAACGAGATGAACAATACCGATGTCGTCATCGTAGTTGGAGCCAATGATGTGGTAAATCCGGCGGCCGAAGACGATCCGGCAAGTCCTATCTACGGGATGCCGGTAATCAAAGCCTGGGAAGCGAAGAATGTCATCGTAATGAAACGCAGCATGGCGAAAGGATATGCTGCCATTGAAAACAACCTCTTTTATCATGTGAAGAACAGGATGCTGTTTGGAGATGCCAAGTCTTCCATGCAGAAACTGATCGCAGAGATCAAGAATCTATAAGTCAGGGGAACCGATAAAAAAAAAGGCAACCGAATGGTTGCCTTTTTTTTGAAATGTGGTTGGTTTACTCTTTAATCAGACCCTGAGCAACAGAATCAGCGTGAGCTTCTTCTGCCTGGGCGATAGCGATAGAGTCAGCAATTCTTTGCTGTTCTGCCTGTACCATTGCTAATGAGTCAGCAACGCGGATTGAGTCAGCGATTCTTGTTTCTTCCATTTCTTTTGCACTTGGGCCACAAGCATATAAGAAAGCTACGGCACCAATTACGAATAAGGTTGCAATTTTTTTCATCTGTTATTGATTTTTTGAATTCATGGCAAAAGTACTCTATCTTTAGGGTACACTCCAAATTTTCAGCCCACTATTTTTAACATTTTTTAACATATGTATATAACTAGCTGATTGACAGTATATTTGGGTTTTAACATTTATTGGTTGAAAATTCCTACTTTTGACACGAGCAACGATCGATTTGGAGTATGTTAGTCCCCCTGGCAGAGCAATTGAGACCTGAAACCCTGGATGAATATCTTGGGCAGGAGCATCTGGTTGGGAGTGACGCGATTCTTCGCAAGGCAATTGAATCGGAACATGTCCCATCCATGATCCTGTGGGGTCCGCCGGGTGTGGGAAAAACCACCCTGGCATACATCATTTCCAAGCAGTTGAAAAGAACTTTCTTTACCCTGAGTGCGGTTAGCTCCGGCGTCAAGGAGGTTCGCGAGATCATTGCCACTGCCACGAAAAGCGGCGAAAGCCCTTTTCTCTTCATTGATGAGATTCACCGTTTCAGTAAATCTCAACAGGATGCCCTGTTAGGTGCTGTTGAGAAAGGCGTTGTTACGTTCATCGGAGCCACCACCGAGAACCCCTCCTTTGAGGTGATCTCCCCTCTCCTTTCCCGATGCCAGATATACATCCTCAAGGGTCTTGATGAGGAGCAACTGATGCGGCTGATGGATCAGGGGAAAGAGAGACTCGAACAGTCACTTGGCATTACCATAAAAATTGAGGAGCCCGAAGCCCTGTTGCGGATTTCCGGCGGAGATGCCCGGAAACTGTTAAATGCACTTGAACTTGTAACCACCACGGCTTCACGGAAAGACCCGGAGGTCGTCATCACCAATGAACTGACGCTCGCTATTATCCAGCAGAACCTTGCCATCTACGACAAAGGTGGAGAGATGCATTACGACATCATCTCTGCCTTTATCAAATCGATCCGGGGCAGCGATCCAAATGCTGCTGTATATTGGCTTTCGCGAATGGTGGCTGCAGGGGAAGACCCAAAATTCATTGCCCGCCGGATGCTCATCCTGGCATCTGAAGATATCGGGAATGCCAATCCAAATGCCCTGCTTCTGGCAACATCCTGTTTTCAGGCCATTGATGTGATTGGCTATCCCGAATGCGATCTCATCCTCTCTCAAACAGCTATCTACCTGGCATGCAGCGTAAAGAGCAACGCCTCGTACCTGGCAATCAGGAAAGCATCAAAAACGTTAAAAACGCACGGAGACCTTCCCGTACCGCTTCATATCCGCAACGCCCCAACCAAATTGATGAAGAATATTGGATACGGAAAAGATTATAAGTATGCACACGATTACAATCAGAATTTTGTGGATCTGGAGTTTCTGCCGGAAAAACTTTCGGGAACCCCGTTTTACGAACCGCAGAATAATCCCAGGGAGAATGAACTAAGAGCCCGGTTAAAAGCGTTATGGGGAAAGCGTTACAAGTATTGAAAATTAGTTGTTATTTGGTAATTATACTTTGATTATTTTCTTATTATGGTATTACACGAGATTCCAAAAATCAGGTATGCGGATAGCGGCAACTTTTTATTGATTGCCGGCCCGTGTGTGGT
>JACZJJ010000089.1 GCA_014860625.1 Bacteroidales bacterium
GTGGTGAAGGTGGTGAAGTGATGAGGTGCTGACTGCTGACTGCTGACTAAACAAATACTGCAGGGTCTTACTGTTACTTATCGTCTCTGGTGGAAGCTTGTCTAGATCAGACACTGCGCAGTTGATCAGGATTTCCCCTCCGTTTGAGCCTGCTCCCGGTCCGAGGTCGATCAGCCAGTCGGCGTGCCGGATAAAAGCCTCTTCGTGCTCTACCACGATCACCGAATTTCCTTTGTCGCGCAGGTTTTTCAGTGCCCTGATGATCCGCATCGAATCGGCTGGGTGAAGTCCAATGGAGGGTTCATCCAGGATATATAGCAATCCCTGCAGCTCCATCCCGATCTGTACGGCCAAACGGATACGTTGTGCTTCACCGGCCGAAAGCGTGGTGGATTCCCGGTGGAGGGTCAGGTATCCGAGTCCAAGTTCGTCGAGGGTGTTGATCCGATCCGTGATCTTGTTGACAATCGGTTGGACAATCTCTTTCTCCGATTGGTTGAATGACATTTGCTGCAGAACTTCGCGAAGCTCGTCCATTGGTAATTCAGCCAGGGAAGCAATGGATGTTCCGTTGACCGTCACGGATAACGCTTTGGGATTGAGCCTTTTTCCGTCACAAACCGAACAGCGGGACGACCTGACGAACCGCAGGATGTTCTTGTTCCGTTCCCGCTTCAGGATGGTCTCCATCACCGGGATGATCCCTTTGTAGTATCCCATCTCCCTGGGCTTTGCGGTGATCCCGCTCCAGCGCATGCGCGATTCTAAGGGATGCTTGCCATAGGGGACTTCCAGCTTCTCACTGCCATAGAGGATCACATGTTGCTGGTAGGGTGTAAGTTCTTCCCAGGGGATGTCGACAGAGAAACCCTCAGCCCGGCACACCTGATCCAGCACATCCAGGGTGACCTGTGAATAGATGATATAACCGTTGGGAGCTGTGATCACCATCGCTCTTTCACGGATTGATTTTTTCGGATCACGGATCATCAACTGAGGGTCGAGCCGGTCTTCCACCCCCAGCCCTTTGCAGGCAGGGCAGGCGCCTTCGGGGGAGTTGAAGGAGAAGAGGGATCTGGTGATCAGCGATCCGTGATCTGTGATCCGCGATTTTTGAAGCGGTGTTCCCATATCCCGTACCTCGTATCCCGCATCCCGTACCTCGTATCCCGCATCCCGTATCTCGTATCCCGCATCCTGTATCCCGTATCCCGTATCTCGTATCCCGACGCGTGCATACAGCAACCGCAAATAGTCGTAAATCTCTGTGAGTGTGCCAACAGTAGAGCGGGGATTGCGGGTGATGGCATGCTGATCGATGGCGACAGCAGGGGAGAGTCCCGATACCGACTCCACGTTCGGTTTGCTGGTTTTTTGCAGGAACTGTCGGGCGTAAGTGGTGAAGGTGGCAAGGTACCGCCTTTCGGCTTCCCGGAAAATTACGTCAAACACAAGGGAAGACTTGCCTGAACCGGAGACTCCGGTAACCACAACAAGCTTGTTCTTCGGAATATCAAGGGAAACAGAACGGAGATTGTTCTCCGAGGCATTGCGTATTGAAAGTAGATCATGCCGCTTCATCCCTGTGATTTAACGGCAAAGATCGGGAAAATGTCATAAAAAAAGGTACTGTGTTATTGGAAGTCAGCCCGGGCATCAGAATATGGGGCGTTCGGTACGCAACATAAAGGATTAGGTGGATTTTTTGGATCTCTTATCCATGACCCATTCAATCCAACAGTCCATCCCTTCCCCGGTTTTTGCCGACACCTCAATAAACTCCAGTGAACCATTGATCTTCCTTGCATTATTCATGGCTTGCTCCAGGTTGAAATCGACATAGGGCAGGAGGTCCATCTTGTTGATCAGGCAAAGCTGAGCTGAGCGGAACATAAACGGGTATTTAAGCGGTTTATCTTCCCCTTCCGTAACACTCATGATAAGGACCCTGCTTGTCTCTCCGAGATCGAAGAGAGCCGGGCAAACAAGGTTGCCGACATTTTCAATGAACAACAGGGAATGATCCTTAATATTCATTGACTTCACCCCGTGATTCACCATCTGTGCATCCAGATGACAGCCGGAACCTGTATTGATCTGGATCGCGGGAACGCCCAATTCAGCAATTCGTTCGGCATCAAGCATGCTTTGCTGGTCTCCTTCAATTACGGCAATGGCAATATCCTTTTTCAGCCGTTTTACGGTATGCTCGAGCAACGTGGTTTTTCCTGAGCCAGGCGAACTCACCAGGTTGATGCATAAAATCCCTTTCGCTTCAAAAAATCCCCTGTTTCGTTCAGCCAGCAAATTGTTTTCCTGCAGGATATTTTTTTCAACGGTTAAGATTCGTTGTTCCGGATCACCTGGCCTGAGTTCCTGAACAGGATCATGGGAATGAGGATGTCCATGCTCATGCCCGTGTGAATGAGGGTGATTGTTCTCATGGTGATGATGGTGGTGGTGGGCATATTCAGGTTCCACTTGTCCGGCTTTTTTTATTTGGTAAGATCCGGTCTCACCACATCCACAATTCTCGCACATAACTGCACTTTTTATTTGAGTTTGAAAAAAATTAACGATCCACTGTCAGTGATACTATCTTTAGCTCTTCTCCCTGAAGGATTTTTCCGGCAGGCATCCTGCAAACCGGACAGGTTGTCCACATTTCTGGCATGGGAAAAGAGTGGTCACACTGGGAACATTGACCTACGCCTTCAGTGGATGATATGATTACGGAAGCACCTTCCAGGATGGAACTTTCCATTGCAACGGACAGTGCAAATTTCAACGCTTCCGGATCAACTCCAGACAACATGCCTACCTCCAGTTTAATTTCCTGCACTCGTCCTGCATCGTTTTTTGCCATCTCTTGTGAAGTCGCATCCAGGATTGACAAAGCAAGGGACAGTTCATGCATGGTGTTTCCTCTTGATCGATTTTGTTAACAGATGCGGGGTAGCTGATCACCAATCAGCTCATCAAGGATTCTTTTCCCCCCTGATCGGGTCTTTAGAATGACCTTACCTTTCATTTCGCTTGTTATTTCCCCGATAATTGCCGCATCCTTTCCTGTCTTAACTTTTTGCATCGCATGCAGGACACTGTCTGCATCTGAAGCGTCAACAACCATAACCAATTTCCCTTCATTGGCGATGTAAAGCGGATCAAACCCCAGTATCTCGCACATGGCCCTCACATCCGTGTTTTCCGGAATACGCGCTTCATCAATATCAACTCCGACGTTGCATTTTGAGGCAATTTCATGTGCCACTGTTGCGACACCTCCACGGGTGGCATCCCTTAAAAAATGTACCCGGTCGGAGGCTTTCAGTACGCGTTTAATTAACGGGTAGAGTGATGCACAATCCGATTTCAGGCCGGATCTGAAGTTCAGGTTCATCCGGGCCTGCAGGATAGCCATTCCGTGTTCACCGGGAGCTCCGTTGAGGATGATTTTATCGCCGGGTTTTACTTTGCTCCCGGAACTGACCGGCAGATATTTCGGTTCAACCTGGCCAATACCTGAAGTATTGATAAAAAGTTTGTCGCACTTTCCCGAGTTGACAACCTTGGTATCTCCCGTGACAATCTTAACCCCGGACCGTTTTGCTTCCCTCGCCATGGAAATTACGATCCGTTCCAGTTTCCTGATGCTGAAGCCCTCTTCGATGATAAATCCGGCGCTGAGATACAGGGGGGTGGCTCCTGAAACGGCCAGGTCATTCAATGTTCCGCAAACGGCCAGGCTTCCAATATTCCCTCCCGGGAAAAAGAGAGGGTCCACCACAAACGAGTCGGTCGTAAAGGCGATGTGCTGACCGCTCACCTTCAGGGTGGCTGAATCGGATTGTTCGTTGATGACATCGTTTTCAAAAAAACGGATAAAAAGGTCGCTTATCAGCCTTTTCATGTGTACCCCGCCGTTCCCGTGGTGAATTGATATGCGTTGGCCGTATCCCATCATGCGTGGTATTTGTAAAAAATCGAACATGTTCCTTCGGAAGAGACCATGCAGGCTCCAATAGGATTGACCGGTGTACAAACCGATGAGAATAATGGACAGTCGGAAGGTCTCTTCTTTCCTATCAGGATCTCCCCGCAGATACACCCTTTGGGTGATCTTCGCTCCGGAACACGAACCTTAAACTGTTTGGCTGCATCAAATGCAGCAAATTCTTCGGCTATGTAAAGTCCGCTTTCAGGCACCCAGCCCAATCCGCGCCATTCGGCTGATTCCCTTGTAAAAACCTGCTCCATCAGTTCTTGCGCCATAGGATTTCCTTGTGCCCTGACCACGCGGGTGTATTCATTTTCCACACTGAACTGTCTGGCTTCGATCTGCCTGACCAGCATCAGGATCGATTGCAGGATATCCACCGGCTCAAAGCCGGAGATCACTACAGCCCGCTGATACAACTCAGTCAGTTTCCGATAAATGCTGTAGCCGGTAATTGCACTGACGTGTCCGGGAGCAATAAACCCGTCGATCTGAGTGTCTGTATTTGCGAGTGTTTCCAATGCTGGAGGCATCACTTTATGTGCACTTAGCAGGAAAAAATTCTGAAGATGTTGCTTCCCGGCCTGAATGATGGCTGCAGCGCTTGCAGGAGCAGTGGTCTCAAATCCGATCCCCAGGAATACCACCTTTTTTTTCCTGTTCGCAGATGCCAGTTCGAGGGCATCCAGCACGGAATAGACAATTCTGACATCCACTCCCTTCCCCTTCTCTTTTTCGAGGGAGGAGACAGATCCCGGAACACGGACAAGATCGCCGTAGGTTGTCAGGATCACACCCGGAACTCTGCCAATGGCAATCGCATGATCCACAAACTGCTGGCTTGAAACACAAACCGGACAACCGGGTCCCGACAGTAACCGTATATTCTCAGGAAGAAATGCCTGGAGGCCGCTCTTATGAATTGCCATGGTATGACCGCCGCAAACCTCCATCAGGCTGATCTGCAAGGTAGAAATTTCCCTGATCTGCCCAGCGATTGCCAGCACCATCCGTTCATTCCTGTACTCATCAATAAATGGCAGATCTCCCCTCGTCATTCTACGTCGAAATTTGAGATTTCGTTAAAAAGCCGGATGGTCTCTGCTGCCTCGCGTTCGTCAATCTTTTCAATGGCAAAACCCGCATGAAGGAGAATATAGTCCCCCGGGTTTACGTCGGGCAACAGCAGGAGGCTGGCTTTGTATTCAACACTGCCCAGTACAACAGTGGCTTCCGGGCCATCGATATGGATTACCCGTGCAGGGACACCTAAACACATGCTGAGGTCCTCCTTTTTGCTGCTATGATCAATTGTCCCAGGGCTATTCCTCCATCATTTGCAGGAACCTTTTCCTGTGAGTATACCTTCATGCCCGATCGTTTTAATGCCATATGGATGTTCTCTGTAAGATATTTATTCTGGAAAACGCCTCCAGAAAGTACTACTTTATTTAGCTTCTCCTTTTGTGCTGCCAGCATCACCGAATCAACTATTATTGAGATGATCGTGTTGTGAAACTTAGCCGAGATCAGGGTTGAGTCAACTCCCTTCAGCACATCATCAACAACTCCTCTGATCGTTTCATCAACCCCGATTGTCTTTTCAATACGAAAGGGATAGCTGTTGTTGCAGTTATTTGCGGCGATAGATTCCAGTCGCATCGGGCCTTCAGCCTGGAAGGTGGATTCGAGGCAAAGGTTTATGATAGCGGCAACTGCATCGAACAACCGCCCCACGCTTGAAACCATCGGGCAGTTAATTCCAAGATCGATCATTTTCAGGATAGGCAAAATCCTGTTGTTGCCAACAGCCTTCAGAAAGGGCAACGGCAGCTGATGAAAGTCACGTCCGAAAACATGGTACAGATAAGCGATTGCTGTCCTCCATGGTTCTTCTACAGCCCGATCGCCCCCCGGTAATGAAATATAATCGAAATGCAGGATACGCTTGAAATCTGAAAGATCGCAAACCATGAACTCACCTCCCCAGATTTTTTCATCTGTACCCAGTCCGGTGCCATCGAATGCAACCCCGATCACTTTTTCATCGAGGCCGTGCTCGGCCATGCAGGATGCGATATGGGCATGATGGTGCTGTACGCGGATCAATGGCAGACCAGGAAAGGAGAGGGCTTGTTTTGAAGAAAAATAATCCGGATGCATATCACAAACCAGCAGTTCGGGCTTCATCCTGAAAAGATGTAAGAAATCAGTCATCTCTTTTTCATAGTATAAATAGGTATCCAGGGTCTTCAAGTCACCGATATATTGACTCAGGATTGCGTTCTCTCCTTTGCCGATACCGAAACAGGATGATAATTCGGCGCCAAAAGCAAGGATTCCGTCAGTCTTCAGGGATAGGTGAAGGGGTGTTGGAGCATAGCCGCGCGAACGTCTGATCAGGTGTTCTTTGGAATTCATAATTCGTACGACTGAGTCGTCGGTTCTGTGAATAATTTCACGATTATATGATAGAACGGCATCAGCTATTGGAACAAGCTGTTCCCTCGCAGCGTCATCATCTTTCACAATCGGGTTGGCGCTTAAATTTCCACTTGTAAGTACAATTGCCGGTAAAGGGAAAATCCGGAAGAGCAAATAATGAAGAGGCATAGATGGAAGGAATGCCCCAACAGTGTTCAATCCGGAGCTAATTGAAGGGGAGAGTGCCGGTTCCTTTGTTCTGCCTCTTTTTTTAACAATCACGATCGGACGTCGCCATGATTCCAGGGCATGTTGTTCGAAGTCACTGATATGTGCATAACCTTTAAGGGACGGGATATCCCTGAACATGACAGCAAATGGTTTTGCATCCCTTTTTTTTCTTCTGCGAAGGGTTTTGACGGCTTTTTCGTTAGATGCGTCGCAGGCCAGATGATATCCCCCGATACCTTTCATGGCAATGATTTTCCCTTTCGACAGGAGATCTGATACAATGATGAGAAGCTGGTCAATGGTTCCGTCAACAAGCTTCTTCCCAATACTGAGTTGATATCCGGGGCCACAATCCAGACAGGCGACGGGTTGCGCGTGGAAGCGACGATCCAGCATGTGATCATACTCTCCCTTGCATGATTTGCACATCGGGAAAACCGACATGGATGTTGTTTCCCGGTCGTACGGTAAGTCCCTGATGATTGAAAAGCGGGGGCCGCAATTGGTACAGTTGACGAAAGGATAATGTTTCCGGTTAGGCTGCTCTTCCATATCTGCCAGACACGCATCACACACAGCGATATCCGGAGAGATGCCTGTAACTTCCAATGACCTGTTTTCACTGCTAATGATCGAAAAACAGGGGACATCAGCCAGGGCAGAAGGCATTGCATGAATTGTGTTGATTATCGCTGCAACAGGGTGATTAACCTTGATTTGATGAAGAAAGGCATTCAACTCATCCCGATTTGCCTGTGCAAAAATGTCAACCCCTTCATTGGTGTTTTTAACCCAGCCTTTAATCCCGGCACCTGAGGCCAGCCGGTATATAAAAGGCCTGAATCCTACACCCTGAACAACTCCTTTAATATGTATATTTAATGCAGTTTCCATTCATTACACCGGTATTACCAATCCAGTCAACAATTACGAAGGCCGAATAAAAATATTTTTATCGACAAATATAATATATGTTGTTAACAAAAAATTGTAGTTTTGTTATCAAATTCACAATAAAGCATAAAAGAATGAAAAATAAGGAAGAATTGCTTTGTGAAAGGTGCTGTAATGGATCCCAAAGCTTCTTCTCCAAGTTGGATGAAACGGACCTTTGTTTCATCAATGAAAATAAATCTCTTTTAACCTTCAAGAAGGGAGAAACAATTTTTTCCGAAGGATCGAAACCACAAGGGGTATATTGTCTAAGTGATGGAATAGTAAAAGTTTCCAAGCATTCCAACGATGGTCGTGAGCAAATCATACGGATTGTTTTTCCCTCTGAATTTATTGGACTGAGAGCGATTCTTAGCGGGCATTTTTACACTGTCTCAGCCTTGGCACTCGAGGACTGTGTCGTTTGTTTTATCAAACGAACCGATTTTTTTCAGTTGATGCTTAAATATCCCGATTGCACCAATTCACTTATCATCATTTTAAGTAAGTTGCTGGAGGAAGCTGAATCCAGGATGGTATCCCTCTCTCATAAGCCGGTGCGGCAGCGGCTGGCAGAAACGCTGTTATTCCTCAACCACTCTTTCAACGCAGCTGCTCCCGCATACCCCAAACCCTATCTGAATATCACCCGTTCCGATCTGGCGAATATCATCGGAACCGCACCAGAAACCGTTATTCGCTTGCTTTCTGAGTTTCGGGAAGCCAGAATAATAGAAACCAAAGGGAGAAAAATATACCTGTCTGATATTTCCCGTTTGCAATTTACAGCAAGTCAGTACGATTAATTTCCTGATGATTTTTTCATTTTTTTTTAAAACATGACAAAAGTCATTTTTTTACTTATATGGCTTCCCGTAATTTGTTAAAATATTAACAATCGTTATGAGAAGTCCTGATAAAACATGCGTATTTTTTTACAACCCACCCTCTTCGGGCTATGATCCTATCGATTACGCAGAACTGAGTCGTTACTCGATGACATTTCCAAACGTTTCCAGAATCTGGCAGTACCACGATTTCTTGTGGAACGAGAAAAACATCAAGGGAAAGATTGAAGAGTATGGGATTGACCATATTGTACTGGCCGGAATATTACCCGGTACGGTTAAAACCTTGTTTTCAAAAGCCATGGGGATTGCCGGAAAAGACCCCTCCAATGTTATCCTGGCAAGTTTTAACGATTATTACACAGGGACTACATTTAACATGGATCGTTTGAAATCTGTACTTGCCTGTCTTATTTCTGGTCTCTCCTATGAAACGGTCGCAATCCCGGACGAAAATCCTGTCAATCCGGCAACCCTTGTTATTGGTGGTGGAATAGCAGGAATTCAGGCGTCACTGGAAATTGCCTACAGCAACAACCTTGTTTATCTGGTTGAAAAAACCGGCACGATAGGTGGCAAAATGGCAACTTTTGACAAGACCTTTCCAACACTTGATTGTGCCGCCTGTATTTTAACTCCTAAAATGGTTGAGGTGAACCAAAACCCCAACATCAAACTGATGACCTATTGCGACGTAAGAGAGGTGACGGGAGAACCTGGCAATTTTACAGTAAAAGTTCTGAAGAAGGCAAGGAAGGTGAACGTACAAACCTGTATTGGCTGTGGCACGTGTGCTGAAAAATGCCCTGCCCAGGCTCCAAGTGAGTTTGACGCCGGCACCACCATGAGGAAAGCCATATATATCCCATTTCCACAGGCTGTTCCGAATAAATACATGATCGATGCCGACAGCTGTATCTACCTAAAAACCGGAAAATGCCGTGCATGTGTTAAAGCCTGCCCGGTTCCTGATTGCATCAATCTTGATGAGCAGGATGAAGAGGTAACCATCAACGTAGGGAATATCATCGTGGCTTCCGGATTCAAGCCTTTTGATGCGAAAAAGATGGTCCAGTTTGGGTATGGAAAATACCCTAATGTCCTTACATCTCTTGAATTTGAAAGACTGTTGAATGCATCCGGGCCAACAGGAGGAGATATCCACCTGAGGTCTCAGGATAAAAAAGGAAACTGGATTTTTACGACGGAAGCCGGAAAACCGGAAAAAATTGCGATCATTCATTGTGTGGGGAGCAGAGACAAGAATTTCAACAAATATTGTTCGAGAGTTTGTTGTATGTATTCGCTCAAATTTTCCCATCTCGTCCTGGAAAAGCTCCCTGGAACTGAGATCTATGAATTCTTTATCGACATGAGGTCCTTTGGAAAAGGGTATGAAGAGTTCTACGAACGCATTCTCGAAGAGGACGTTTCCATTATACGCGGGAAGACGGCAAATGTAGAGGAGCGAAACGGCAAACTATTTTTAAGGGGAGAAAATATCCTGAAAGGAGAACTCCTGGAATGTACGGTAGATATGGTTGTTCTCTCCATTGGCCTTGAAGCCGGTGAAGACACCCAGAACCTGAGCAGGATACTTTCCATTCCCACTTCGGAAGACGGATGGTTCGAGGAGGTACATTACAACCTTGATCCTACGGCTACAAGTCGCGGAGGTATTTACCTCGCCGGTACCTGTCAGGGGCCAAAAGATATTCCCGACTCCGTAGCCCAGGGATCGGCAGCAGCTGCCAGAACCATCCAGAGCATACTTAAAGGGAAAGTCAGAAAGGATCTTCTTTCGATTCCTCTGGAAACCATTGAAAAACGAATAAGTGAATTAACTCTTACCCAACAAGAGGAGAACGTTTTATGAGTGTCCGTGTTCAACCTGAACTTCGCAACCAATTGATCCAGTTTGGAATTGGGGATTGGAATGCCTGTTATCACTGCGGGACATGTACTGCCATGTGTCCACTTTCGGAAGAGGGGTTTCTCTTCCCCCGTAAAAAGATCAGATTAATGCAGATGGGTTTGGAAAGTGAAATTGAATCGAGTGTCGAACCCTGGTTGTGTTACTATTGCGGCGATTGTACCAATTCCTGTCCGAGGGATGCCAATCCCGGAGAACTGATGATGTCGTTACGCCGGTATCTGACTTCCATTTATGACTGGACGGGTCTTTCAAAAAAATTCTATACATCAGAACTTTGGGAGATCGGGTCCATTCTCCTTATTGCTGCCCTCGTAGTGATCGCATTCCTCGTCGGACTTCCGGCAATGGGCTATTCGTTTACCACTGAACTGACGTCCCAGGGAGGAGTCAAGATCAATTCATTTGCCCCTATTCACATCATTGAGGCATTTGACTGGGCTATGGCTATTGTTGTTGGAGGGTTGCTCATCTCCAATATCCTGAGAATGTATTATAAGATTATCTGGAAACATGGCCATATGAAGGTTACTTTTTGGGTTCATATCCGGGAGTTCTGGCGGCTGGTTTTCAATTTCTCGGTTCAACCAAAGTTTGGTAAGTGCGACGATAAACGCTACTGGTTTTCACACTGGCTGCTCATGTCGGGGTATACCATTATGTTTATCGTTGTGGTTGTCTTTCTTCCCTGGTTTCAGACCGAAAAGATTGTACCGGCCTGGCATCTGCAGCGTGCTCTCGGCTATTACGCCACCTTTGGCTTGCTTTTCGGATTGCTGGTGGCTATTGCAGGAAGAATGAGAAGGAAAGACGTAAAATTTTACTTCTCTCACGTCAGTGACTGGTTGTTTCTTGTCATGCTTACCCTTACTGTCATTACCGGCATCCTGATACATATTTTCAGAATTTACGGAATGCCGTTTGCGACCTATATTTTCTACATTATTCATATGGCGGTTCTTGTCCCAATGATTTTGATAGAAGTGCCTTTTTCGAAATGGTCACATCTGGCTTACCGGCCTTTTGCCGTTTATTTTCAACATCTGAAGCGACATTCAGTTCCCAGAAAAACAAAACATTCTAACGTAATCTGATATATGGAAGAGCCAAGAATAGGCGTTTACGTTTGCTGGTGCGGCACCAACATCTCAAAGATGGTAGACGTTGAAGCCGTTACCAATGAAGTGAAAACACTGCCAAATGTTGTCCTTGCCAAGAACTATAAGTATATGTGTTCGGATCCGGGACAGGAGCTGATCATTAAAGACATCCGGTTGCACAACCTCAACCGTATTGTGGTAGCAGCCTGTTCTCCAAGAATTCACGAACTCACTTTCAGGACAGCATGTGAAAAAGCCGGGATAAACCCATATCTGTTTGAGATGGCAAATATCAGGGAACAGGATTCGTGGGTACACACCGACCGGTCGGAGGCCACGACCAAAGCGATCGATCTTGTCATTGCAGCTATCAGAAGAGTAAAGTACCATGAACCGCTTCAGAAACGGTTTGTTGATGTCAATTCTGCGACGCTGATTATCGGAGGAGGGATTTCAGGAATGACAGCAGCCCTGGAAATTGCAAATGCAGGGAAACAGGTATACCTGATTGAAAAGAGTGATCACCTTGGCGGACAGGTCAAAAAGTTTGATCTTACCTTTCCTCATCTTTCCAGCGCCCAGCAGATGATCATGCCAATTGTTCAAAAAGTCAGAACCCATCCCTATATCAAGGTTTTTCTGGAGACAGAGATCAGTGAAGTGACAGGCTATATCGGAAATTTCAAAACGGTTGTAAATGCAAACAGTCATGGTCAGACTGAACTTGAGTTCGGAAATATCATTGCAGCTGTTGGGTTGAAACCGTTTGACCCTTCGGCAATTATGGAATACAATTACAAAGAGTTTCCGGATGTAATTACATCCTTTGAGTTCGAAGAAAAGCTTCTTTCCGGAAAACTCCTAACAGTTTACGGGAAGGAACCGCGGAATGTTGCCATCATTCATTGTGTTGGAAGCAGGAACAAAATATACCACGAATACTGCTCCAGGGTTTGTTGCATGGCCGCCCTGAAATATGTTCATCAGGTTCGGGCAGCGTTACCTGACGCAAATATTTTTGAAATCTATGCTGATATGAGGGCATATGGAAAAGGTCATGAAGAGTTTTACGCCCTTACAACGCATAAGCAGATCACCTTCCTGATGTTTGATCAGCAGAAAAAATTGCCAGTAATAAATCATGCCGACAGGTCAGATAATTGCAATATGATCATTGAGATGGATGAGCTGCTTTCGGGCTTGTCTATTGAAGTTCCGGTCGATATGGTTATTCTGATGGTCAACATGGAGGCTCAGGAAGATGTTAAACAGGTTGTTCGCGCAATTGGAGTAAGTCTTTGCGGGAGCCAGTTCTTCATTGAGAAGCATCCAAAGCTGGACCCGGTTGCAACAACAACTGGTGGCGTTTATATCGTTGGAACCTGTCAGGGGCCAAAAGATATCCCTGACTCTGTTGCACAGGCAAGAGCTGCTGCAGCCAGGATTCTCGCTACGATTGCTCAGGGATCAGTGACAATGGAAGTAACAACAGCAGTTGTCAACGAATTATTATGCTGTGGATGCCAGACCTGTATTAGCGTATGTCCTTACAAGGCAATCTCCTTCGATGAAAATAAAAATGCCTCTGTCGTCAATGAAGTCCTGTGCAAAGGTTGCGGAACCTGTGGTGCTGCTTGTCCTGCAGGTGCTATTGTTAGCAAGCACTTTACCGATTTACAGATTCTTTCAGAGATAGAAGGGATCATGTCGATGTCATATAAAGCCAATTAACTATGAATTTCAGACCATCGATTGTCGCATTTCTTTGCAACTGGTGCGCCTATACAGGCGCCGACCTCGCAGGAACTTCCAGACTCCATTATGCTCCCAACATCCGGATTATACGAGTCATGTGTTCGGGAAGGATTGAGCCAACATTTGTCCTGAAAGCCTTTCAGAAAGGTGCTGATGGAGTCATTATCTGCGGATGCCATCCCGGAGACTGTCATTACCAGGAGGGAAATTACAAATGTCTGAGACGTTTTAAACTACTTCACAAATACACTCAGCAGATGGGTATTGAGAAGGATCGGCTCCGTCTTGAATGGATTAGCGCAAGTGAAGGCAAGCAGTTTGCCGAACTGGTGAATGACATGACCAAGACCCTTTTATCGATGGGCCCGAGTAAAGTAAAAAGTTCATTGGAAGTAGAACATTTAAACAATTAAATCATGCCAGCTGAACAAACCAATCCCAAACCAAAACTAAAATTGGCAATATACTGGGGTTCTGCATGCGGAGGGTGTTGTGTATCGGTGCTCGACACGCATGAGACACTCCTTGATATTGTTGCAGCGGCAGATCCGGTATTCTGGCCTATTGCCCTGGATATTAAGTATAAGGATGTAGAACAGATGCCAGATAAATCGATTGATCTAACCCTCTTCAATGGCGCTGTCAGGAACAGTGAAAATAAACACATAGCCCAGCTTCTGCGGCAGAAAACCAAGATCCTTGTTGCTTATGGCTCTTGTGCATACATGGGAGGCATCCCCGGACTGGCGAATTTTTTCGGGAAAGAAGACATTTTCAATCGCGCGTATATCGAATCCGAATCTACAAACAATCCCGACCATGTGTTTCCGGCTACAAAGTACACTGTGAAGGAAGGAGTCCTGGAAATACCTGAATTTTTTAATGATGTGCTTCCTCTCAACAAGGTGGTGGATGTGGATTATTACATCCCCGGATGCCCTCCTCAGAGCGAACGATTGATTGAAGTTTTCACTGCTATTGTATCAGGTGCAGAACTCCCGCCACCAGGATCCGTTGTTGGAGCCAATGATAAAACCAACTGCGAAGAATGCAAGCGAAAAAAATCAGATAACAAGACCATTGACCGGTTCTACCGGCCCTGGGAGATCCAGGATGATAAAGAAACATGCTTTCTTGAGCAGGGAGTCATCTGTATGGGTCCCGCCACTCGAGGTGGCTGTGGCGTAAGGTGTGTAGAGGGTAATTCCCCATGCAGGGGATGTTATGGTCCCCCTCCCGGATCAGAGGATCCGGGCGCAAAAATGATGTCAGCAATCGGCACAATGATCAATGCCGACAAACCTGAAGAAATCGATAAAATAATTGAATCCATTGTTGATCCTGCAGGGCTATTCTACCGCTTCAGTCTGCCCGGCTCAATTTTAGGGAGAAAAGTGCTATGAGAACAATCACCATTGACCCGATCACACGCCTTGAAGGACATGGAAAAATAGATCTTTTCGTAAATGAGGCCGGAGAGGTCGTAAATGCATACTTTCAGGTTCCGGAGTTACGGGGGTTTGAGAAATTTTGTGAAGGCCGGCCCGTCGAGGAACTCCCATCCATCGTGACCAAAATCTGCGGTGTTTGTCCCGGATGCCACCATATGGCATCAGGGAAGGCTGTTGATGCCGTTTTTGGTGTTGAACCTACAGTAACAGCAAAAAAAATCCGGGAGTTGTTTTATATGGCCCACTTCGTCCATAGTCATATTGCCCATTTCTATGCTCTTGCTGCACCGGATTTTGTTGTTGGCCCTACGGCAGATCCTGCTGAACGCAACATCCTTGGAGTGATCGCAAAAGTTGGGCTGGAAATCGGAACCGAAGTGATCAAACAACGTCGGATTGCCCAGGAAATCCAGGCGCTGATTGGCGGACACCAAACCCACGTCGTAATGAATATTCCCGGAGGTGTTAAAAAAGGAATTACGCCTGAACAACGGGATGATATCGTCAATAAAGCAAAAGGATTTGTTGAATTTTCAAAATTCTCCATTCAGTTGTTCAAGGATGTTGTGCTGGGCAACAAAGATTATGTGGATCTGATTCTCAACGGTCCCTATTCGCTGGTCCTTCATTCAATGGGGCTTGTGGATAAGAACAATCTTGTGAATTTTTATGACGGAAAAGTGCGCGTTGTTGATACAATCGGGCAGGAACTGTATAAATACAGTGCAGAGGAATATACCGATTATGTAGAAGAGAGAGTGGAACCCTGGACCTATCTTAAGTTTCCCTATTTGAAAAAGATCGGCTGGAAAGGATTTGTGGACGGACAGGATTCCTCTGTTTACCAGGCAACACCTTTATCGCGGCTTAACGCTGCTGATGGCATGGCCACACCTATCGCCCAAAAGGAATATGAATTTATGTATGAAACCCTGGGAGGAAAGCCGGTACATGCAACCCTGGCCATGCATTGGGCCCGGTTGATCGAGTTGATCTATGCATCAGAACATTGCCTTGAATTGGCTTTGGACCCCGACATTGTTGGAACAGATCTGCGCACCCCCATTGAAAAAATTGTTGGCGAGGGTGTGGGTGTCGTTGAAGCGCAACGGGGGACACTGACGCATCATTACTGGACAGATGAAAAAGGGATGGTCAGGAAAGTCAATCTGATCGTAGGCACAACAAATAACAATGCAGCGATTTGTATGTCGATAAAGAAAGCGGCACAGGGGTTGATTAAAAAAGGTGACGAGATCACCGAGGGAACCTTAAATATGATCGAAATGGCTTTCAGGGCATACGATCCCTGTTTTTCATGTGCCACCCATTCACTCCCCGGACAAATGAGAATGGTGCTGAACATCCGGGATAAAGAGGGGAAGATTTTACAGTCGACAAAGAGAGGTTAATTGAAATCCAGATTTTCCTGGTTTCATTTCCGTGAAATAAACATTGGATAAATACCCATTATTGTGGCAGACACATCAGTTTATTCAGGATCAGTGTTAATGCTGGGAATTGGCAATGAGATTCTCACTGATGATGGGATTGGACCAAAATTGATTCACGACCTGGATAAAAATCAATTTCCTGATCATGTTGTTTACCAGGTCGCTTCCCTGGGAGGTCTTGAACTGCTGGAAATAATAAAAGATTTTGATACTGTTTTCATCCTCGATGCCATCAGAACCTTGAAAAACGACCCCGGTACGGTCTATTGTTATACGCCGGATGATTTTAAAGAGACCCTTCATCTATCCAACCTTCATGACATCAATTTCCTCACTGCCCTTGAGCTGGGAAGAAGGACCGGCATGAGGATACCTTCCACCATTATTATCATTGCAATAGAAATTGTGGAAGACAGAGAATTCAGTACCTTCTTTTCTCCTGTTATTCAGAAACGCTATTCTGAGATTCTATCCAAGGTTCAGCGTATGCTGGAGGAGTTCATGTCTGTTCCGATGATATGAAGAATCGCTTAACCTGAACAGTTGTTCGGAAGGGATCAATAAACTTTTCTGGGAAAATATTGCGTATGAAGCAACTCATGCGCCATTTTACTCAACGGTTTGTTCAGGAAGGCATCATATAATTCGATCAGTTCAGGATTCTCATGCGCTTTGTGGATTCCCATGGCCATCTCCTCGGCAAATAAAGCCTGGATTCTTTTTTGTCGTATTTCAGGATTTGTAGGAATCGGCTGCCCACCTCCGCCAAGACATCCACCAGGGCAGGCCATGATTTCAATGAGGTGATACGCTGTTTTATTTTCTTTAACGGTCTGCATAAGTGTTTTCGCATTGGCAAGACCTTGGGCAACGGCCATTTTCAGCGTAAATCCTTCCAAAAACTTCCATTCGGGAAGAGTCCCTTCAATAACCAGAGATGCCTCTTTGATTCCTTCCGTCCCTTTTACTGGCGTCATGATCAGGCTATACAACGGAATCTCCCTCCCGGTTATTTTTTCATAAAGCGTACGAATAGTAGCTTCCATCACTCCACCGGTAGCTCCAAAGAGCACTCCGGCCCCTGTCGCCTTTCCCATAAACCGATCGTAATGATCATTTAAAAGAGTTTTGAAATCAATTCCCGCCTGGATGATCATAATCGCCAGTTCCCGGGTGGTTAAAACATAATCCACATCCTTATAACCGCTTGTATGCATCTCAGGCCGATCCGCTTCGAATTTCTTCGCGGTACATGGCATAATTGAAACAGTAACTATATTTTTAGGTTCCAGGCCAAGACGCTCTGCATAATAGGTTTTGGCAAGTACACCAAACATCTGCTGTGGAGATTTACAGGTCGAAACATGATCAAGAAACTCAGGGAAAAGATGTTCAATAAACTTGATCCAACCCGGGGAGCAGGAGGTAGTCATGGGAAGTTTTACCGATATGTCCTGTTCAACGTATCTGCGTTTCAATCTGTCGAGGAATTCAGCACCCTCCTCCACGGCAGTCAGGTCTGCTGAAAAAGCGGTGTCAAGTACAGAATCAAAACCGAGCCTGCGAAGGGCGGAAACCAATTTCCCTGTAATTCGTTTTCCGGGTTCAAATCCCAGGTCTTCTCCAATAGCGATTCGAACAGCCGGTGCGGTTTGTACGATCACATGTTTGGAGGGATCAAAAATGGCATTCCATACCTCTTCAATGTAGGTCTTCTCAACTAACGCACCGGTTGGACAACGATCGATGCATTGCCCGCAATTGGTACAGATGACATCAAACAATGGGCGCCCAAAGAATGTTGAAATTTTTGTATGGCTACCTTTAAATGCAACTCCAACGGCTCCCACACCCTGAAGTTCGGAACAGGTGCGAACACAACGCTGACACCTAATACATTTCGAATCATCTTTGATAATAGCCGGAGAGAGAGAATCTATTCGACCCTTCTTTTCATGTAACAGATGGAGGTAAGTGGGATTGATAATTTTAAATTCGGATGCCAGGAACTGAAGTTCACATTTTCCGTTTTTATAACAATTTGTACACTCTGTATGATGCTCAGTCAACAGCAATTCTATGATTGTCCTTCTCGCTGAACGTACCTTAAGACTATTTGTTTGAATTTCCATTCCTTCTTCCGCCGGGGTAGCACATGAGGCAACCAGTTGGTTCGTTCCGGCTAATTCAACAAGACAAACCCGGCAGTTGCCCGCAATTTTTAAATCTTTGTGATAACATAATGTCGGTATCTGGATGTTTAACGCCTTCGCTGCATTCAACACGGATGTGCCCTCATCTACTTTGACAGTCAATCCGTCAATTTTAAGCTCGACCTTTTTAATACCCGACTCCTTTGTTCCATCTTGAAGTAGGAATTCAAATCTTTCATCAATTTCATCATGGGCTAATTGCAGTGTCAGTCCGATGTGATCGTATATTTCCTGCTTCGAATACAAACGATTCTTTACTGACATTAGCTGAGATGTAATGACGTCATTGAAAAGTGCAAACAAGGAGGTGATCTCTTTGGAAGTGAACCCATTCTGATAGCGGATTTGGGCAATATCCTGGATATAATTGATCATCAGGCTGCGATCGGCATTCAGAACTGTGGAGGCCAGAACATCAAACAAAATGTTTAAAATAATAACCAGTTCATTCAGCTCCATTTGCTGGTAACGAAAAAACAATTCCGAATTCTCAAGTGAAAGCATGCTGGAGGTAATCAGAGGAAGAATTCTCTCTTTGTTTGCCATCATGAATTCATAGATCAACAGGTTTGTTCTGAAGGAAATATGTTTTAAAGCAGATTCATTCTTTGCGTACCATTCAGCCGGGTTACTTTTCATACGGGTAAGGAGGAAAATCAACCTTCTTTCGATCTGGTAGCGCTGAGAAGGTTCCCAGTTCAATGCGCTTCTTGAATACGATGAATCCACATTCAACTTAAGGTCGAGATATTTCAACATCCAGAACCGTTCAAACGGAGGAGGTGTAATATGGAGTTTCCCCAGTAATATTCTGAATAATATGCCCGGATAAGCAAGAACCTTCGGAATGAAAAGAGGTTTTACCGCTTCCCCGAAAAAATCTTTTGTCGCAATTTCGAATAGTTGTCTGTGAGATGTGCTGCCGTCGGGACTTGCAGAATAGATCTCAAAGGGGGGCAATTGATGGCTTTGGTGAATGATGGTCAGCAACAGCTTTACAAGATCATTGATATGTATGTACGAAACAGCTGATTCACCTTTTCCTCCCAGGATTCTCGAATCGTATTTTCGGGTTAGCCAGGTTTCAAGGAACTTATACAACGGAGGATATTCGCACCAGTCGCTGAAGACGGCAGCAAAACGAACGATCGAGACAGGGAAATCTGTTGCACTCGTACGAAGCATCTCTTCTCCTGCTTTCTTGGTTTTTGCATAGGAAAAGTTGGCGTCAGGCATCGATTTTTCAGTAACAAATAAACCTGTGCGAGGGAAGTTACAGGCAGCCAGCGAGCTCGCAAAAATTAACCGTTTGATTTTAAGTTGTTTCGAGACTTCGATGATATTCCTGGTTCCTTCAATGTTGGTTAATCGATAAGCTGCATTGTCAGAATAATTAAAATCATAGAAAGCTGCCAGATGCAATACGAAATCAGCGCCCCCCTGAAGCTGAATCTGTTTTATTACATCCACCATTGGGGCGCTTTGGGCAATATCCCACTGGATCCAGTGGATGTTTGAATGTTTTGGGATCTTGGCTTCGGTGGAGGACCTCCGGGCGATAGCGAAAATAATGAATTGATCTTTAACATATTCAAGGAAAGAGCGGCCAATAAATCCTGAAGCTCCTGTGATGATAATGGAAGGAAGTTGTAGTTGCATCGTTGCGTGTAGTTTCTGGGTACAGGAAATTATTCAAGTATTACGCCTGAAGATTTCCTGAATAACAGGTAAAAAATCAATATAGCAAGCCCCATGATAAAATCCATGAACCCCGAAAAAAAGATCACAATGAGTGGTGTTCCGAAGATGTAATATGCAAAGAGGAAAACCGTGGCAGAGAACTTAGTTATGCAGGCAAGGATGACCAGATCTTTTGAATGTTCAGGATCCATTGCCGCCCGAATATATACAAAACTGATGATCAGATGAAAAACACCCCCCTGTGCAGCAAAAAACTTCTGCGAAATGGTGAATCCGAAAAACTCCAGAACACTGCAGGGGAAAATGATTAAGGCGAGCCCAAACCCAATAGAATGGAGGGCAATCAGCCATAACGACCAGATTAATATCGTTTTAATTCTCATGGGGGGAGAGCCGTTTGAATGCTTCAGAAATAATTCTGTTTTTTTTTTATATCTAGTGCCCAG
>JACZJJ010000090.1 GCA_014860625.1 Bacteroidales bacterium
CTACTTCCCTACTTCCCTACTTCCCTACCCTCCTATATAATCCCTCACCTCATACCCCTCTAACGGAACGGTATCTGCAGGAGTCTCTTCGATCAGGATCTGATAACTGCCGCCTCCGGTACCAACAACCAGGTCAATCACGCTTCCTTTATAGATGCGTTCCCCGGGTTCAATAGGCTGATCGTTATACATTTGCTGTTGTACGGCATCAGCATCAAAAGCAGGCGTGTAATAAAGATTCCCCACTTTTAACCCATAACTTCCGAGCATCGATTCGGCCTGTCGCAATGTCAAAAACTTCAGGTCGGGCATTGAGACCTTATCCGGTGTGGAAGAAGAGATGGTGACATAGATCTGCCGGTTTTGTTTCACGCGTGTGTCAACCCAGGGATCCTGGTACAGAATTGTTCCGGGGGGCAAATCCGCATCAAAAACCGAGTCGAGCACGATGAAACGAAAATCGGTATAGAACGAGCTCTGAACAACCTCTTCAATGAGCTTTCCCCGGATATCAGGGACCGGGATGTACTTGTTGTGACCGGTATACGATGAAAGGAATATCATTGTCCCCCAAACAATGGCAGCCGAAAATACGATGGCGAGAAGCACCTGTTTCACAAATTTCCAGCTGAAAAGGAACCTGATAAAATCCATTCTGTACTTTCCTAAAATAACCTGAAAAAAACCAATTTATTGTATTCACAACGTAACGACAAACATACGAAAAATTGCGATTGCTTCAGGGGAGCTTTTTTTATGTTAATTTTGCCGGAAAGTGATTTTCTGTCAATGATGAATGTAGCGATCGTTGCCGGCGGTGATTCCGGAGAGTATGCCATCTCAATGCTGAGTGGGAAACAGGTGGAACGGGAGATCGACCGTGGTCGCTTCCAACCCTATTTAATTGAGATAAAAGGGAGCAGTTGGAGCTACAACTATGATGGCAAGGATTATCCTGTAGATAAAAATGATTTTTCGCTGCATCTTGCCGGCAACCATGTGCATTTCGATGTCGTTTTCAACGCGATCCATGGCACACCTGGTGAGAATGGAAAGTTTCAGGGATATCTCGACATGCTTGGCATTCCGTATACTTCAAGCGATGTGATTACTTCGGCTCTTACCTTCAACAAAGCGTTCTGTAAAAACGTTGTATCAAGGTACGGCATCCTCACCCCTCATTCGGTACATCTTTTCAAACGTCAGCAGGAGAGGATCGCAACCCTGACCGATACCATTTCACTGCCTTGTTTCGTCAAGCCAAACAATGGAGGGTCAAGCGTGGGCATGTCGAAGGTAACTTCTGTTGAGCAGATCCCTGCCGCATTGGAGCTGGCCTTTCATGAAGATGAAGAGGTGCTGGTGGAAGAGTTTATCAGGGGAAGGGAGTTGACCTGCGGTGTTCTCCGCTCCAAAGGGGAGGTGGTAACCCTTCCTGTCTGTGAGATCGTTTCAAAAAAGGAGTTTTTCGATTACGAGGCTAAATATACCAAAGGGATGGCAGATGAGCTGGTTCCGGCTCCGGTACCAGATCATGTATCGGATGAGTGCCGGCGGATCTCTAAGAGCCTCTACGATCTGTTGAATTGCAAAGGCATCGCCCGTTTTGACTACATCCACACGAATGATAAATTTTATTTTCTCGAAGTCAACACGGTTCCCGGTCTCACTGAAGCCAGTATCGTTCCAAAGATGATCACAGCACATGGCTGGACCTATACAGAGCTGGTGACGAGATTGATAGATGAATGCCTATGAAACTTCTTTTTGCGACAAATAACGTACACAAACTGCGTGAAGTCCGCGAGATTGCCGGAAATGATTTTCAGGTTCTGAGCCTGAAGGATGTAAACCTCGATACAGAAATCCCGGAGACCCAGGCTACGCTTGAAGGAAATGCTGCTCAAAAGGCCAGGTTTGTCTATGGCATCACCGGAGTTGATTGTTTTGCCGATGATACCGGATTGGAGATCGATGCCCTGGATGGGCGCCCGGGTGTTTACTCGGCACGCTATGCCGGCGAAGGGTGTTCGTTTGATGACAACGTGCAAAAAATTCTTGACGAACTTCAAGGGATCGAAAACCGGAAAGCCTGCTTTCGTTGCGTGGTTTGCCTGATCCTGGAAGGGAAAGAGTATCTTTTCGAAGGTAGGATCCCCGGAATAATAACCGAAGAACGCAGTGGCGAAGGAGGTTTTGGATATGATCCCGTGTTTCTTCCCGACGGACACACCATGACCTTTTCAGAAATGCCTGCTCACCTGAAAAACGGCATCAGCCACCGCGGCATTGCCATTTCCAAAATGTTTCGCAGCCTTTCATCGGGAAACCTCTCCAGGTAACCAAGTTTCTAACTGCCAACTGCCAACAAAAAAAAAGGGGCCCGGTTACCCGGACCCCTTTTGCATTGACGCGGTATGCCCCACATAGACGGGGCATCAACCGTCTTTAGCGTGTCACTGTGATCTTCACAGCACGTACACCTTCAAGGGTGGTCACTTTCACGAAGTAGACACCGGCCTGCAGGTTCGACACGTTGATCTTCATGGTCTTCTGATCAACACCCGTTTGGG
>JACZJJ010000091.1 GCA_014860625.1 Bacteroidales bacterium
CATCGATGGATTCGGCTGAATCTGGAAAACGGCAGCCTGGCTGCTGTTAAAAGAGCTTCCCCCTGGAGTCAGTCCATTCAGGTAGAAATAACCGTTGTACGATCCGCCCCATCCCCAGTTCATATGGTAATAGTCGGCTCCCTGGTAACCATCGCATACCCATGCATGTCCACCGCCTGCGCCAGATCCCGAATATTCGATCGGTCTGCCGGCATCCAGGTCTGTTTTAAGGAGGTTATTCCACTGAGCAGTTGAATAGGTGTATTTCTGAGCATAATAAGCACTTGTGGAGTATTTGAAATAATTCTTTAAAGCAGAAGGAACAAGGCTGGTATAGGTGCCTGATCCACCCGGACCATATTGCATGTCAACCGAGATGCCGGCATGCCATGAAAGTATAGCAACAGGGTCGCACTCTTTGAGGGTGTGATCCACCATTCCGTCCCAGTCGTATGTTGTATTGCCGAAGTCGGCGCATTGCTGCCCGTACTGGTACTGCTGCGGGGTGATGCAGTGAGAGCCAACGCCTGTGGCAGGCCAGCGCCAGTAATGCATGATCTGAGTCATTGCAGTGGCAACGCAGCCAACAGGAACACGTCCGTTGTAAGAACCGCCTGATGCGGCGTCTTCCGGACACATGGCATTATTTGGAAAATCCTGGTTCCAGGTGTTGGTGAGCATTGGCGTAACATCCAGCATCGGTTCATCGGGTAGAGTTACTGGAATCGGCGAGCTGTAGCGTACCCAGGCATCTGTGATCTGCTGATCAGCAGGATATCCTTGTGTAATGGCTTCAAGGATTTCGCCTTTGTAGTTGTTCATCCAGTATTGTAAATGTGCAGGAAGTTCTTCGTTCGTCCAGGTGGTCTCGAAAGAATACCCGATCACAGGATAAAGCTGGTCGTCGGCAGTAACGATGATATATCCATTCTCACCGATGTCAAAGATATAATAGGCTGTTATCCCGTTTTCGGCAACAACCGTCTCACCGGTAATCATCAGGGCGTCGAACGAAACGGATTCGTTGATATTGGCACGTTCGTAATAGAAGTTCAGACCGGTCTGACGGGCCTGGGTCACTTCGACTTTTTTGGCAAATACAGATAGCGTAATCCCTAATGTCAAAAGGGAAAAGAGAAGGGTAAATCTTTTCATTTGTAAAGGTTTAATGTATGATTATGGCTTTGGTTTCCAGATGCAAAGATAACGAAAATAAATTTTATCGTAACTTCGTTCTCAAATTCCTTTCTCATGGCAATCCTCATCACCAACATCAAAGAGCTTGTTAACATAGAAGAGTCACCCAAACCTCTTGTTGCCGGGAAAGAGATGTCGAACCTGAAAACCCTCAAAAACGCCTGGTTGCTGATTGAGGGAGACCGGATAAAAGACTTCGGGACGGGAATATCAGATACGCGATACGCGATACACGATGCGCGAGATCAAGAGACTGATCCCAGATCGCATATCCCGGATCTCGGATCGGAACATGATCTGACCATCCTCGATGCCTCCGGCCGCTTCGTTTTCCCCTCTTTTTGCGATGCCCACACGCATCTGGTCTACGCCGGAAGCCGGGAGGTCGAGTATGTCGACAAGATCAGGGGATTGAGTTATGAAGAGATTGCCAAACGCGGAGGAGGGATCCTGAATTCGGCAAAGCTGCTTCATGAGACTTCTGAAGAGGAGCTGGTTGAACAGGCTATGGGGCGATTGAATGAGATCATTGCATTTGGAACCGGCGCTGTGGAGATCAAGAGCGGGTATGGGCTAACCGTAGAGGATGAGCTGAAGATGCTCCGGGTGATCAGGAAATTAAAGGAGGTATCTCCCTTGACGATCGTCTCTACTTTCCTTGGAGCTCATGCTGTTCCGGCCGAATACAGAGGGAGGCAAGGCGAGTACGTCGATATAGTAATCCATGAAATGATCCCACGGGTGGCATCCGAAGAGTTGGCCGACTACATCGACGTCTTCTGCGACCGGGGATTCTTCACGGTAGAAGAGACCGACAGGATACTCAACACCGGAATGAAATACGGCCTCAGGCCAAAGATCCATGCCAATGAACTTGACTACTCAGGGGGAATCCAGGTAGGGGTGAAATACAACGCCCTTTCGGTCGACCATCTTGAGTTTACTGGCGACAAGGAGATCAATTGCCTCCGGGGATCCGAAACCATGCCGGTGATCCTGCCCGGAGCTGCCTTCTTCCTCAATATGATTGCTGCCCCAGCCCGAAAAATGATTGATGCCGGCTTGCCGGTAGCTTTCGCCAGTGACTTTAACCCCGGCTCAAGCCCTTCAGGCAATATGCAGCTGATCCTTTCCATGGCTTGCATCACCTACCGGCTTCTTCCCGAAGAGGCGATTTTTGCCACCACCCTCAACGGCGCTTATGCTATGGGAGTGAGTGACGAACTGGGAAGCATCGCACGGGGCAAAAAAGCCAACCTCTTCATCACCAAACCCATTTCAACCTACGAGTTTATGCCTTATGCTTATGGAAGTAATAAGGTGGAGCAGGTGATACTTAACGGAGAAGTCGTTCTGTAGAGAGATACGGGATGACTTGATCTTCCCGCGAAGCGGAGTAAGTCCCCTTTAGGGGAATTAGGGGTTATTCCCTAATCGCTTCCAGGGCCTTCTCCGTCGCTTCCAGCAACGGATTGATGCTGATCGGTGATCCTACTGCTTCCTTCATCCAGTATTGCGGGATGATATCTCCCTGGGTATAAATCCTGAGCACTTCATCTGCGAAGTTCTTCCCTTTCAGGTAGCCGTCCAGCTGGAAATCGATCAGGTGTCCAACAGGATAGTTGGAGAGATACAACGGGTTGTCAATCATATGAGAGTAAATCGCAAGGATCGGGGAGTCGGTCACGCCAAAGGCTTCTGCAAAGTATTTGTTCCATACCTCTTTGGCCGAGGCGATCACCGTCTCTTTCAGTTGGGCAGCGGTGGCATCGGGGTGTTCGTAGAGCCATTTCCATACTGCCATATCAACCAGTGAAACGCCCATGATCTCATAGGCTCCCCAGAAAATATCCAGGGCTTCCATGGCATCCTTGTTGGGATCCCTGTTGGGGAAGCCCAGCAGCTCCAGGTCGCGTTTCTGGAAAGTGAAGGCCAGCGCCTCGGTGAAGGCGGTGTTGGGAACTCCCTGAAGCATGTAGAAATCCACGAAGTAGAGGGAGATGGTTTGCTCCACGTTATGCCCCAGCTCATGAATTGCAATGTTGTATCCTTTGTAATCCATTCCATCGGAACCGATACGGGTGCGCAAATGTGCTTTATCACCCTTCATGGAGGCTCCCCAGGCATGGCCCGATCCTCTTGCCGGATCCACGGTGATGTGTGAGGCGATCTCTTTGGCTTTGTCGGGTTTGAACCCAAGTTTCATCAGCATGTTCGGAATATCTTTTTCAAATGCTGTAGTGTTGGGGTACTTCTCCCGCGTCATCTTTGTGAGCATCTCCTGGTCGAGGCCGCTGCGTGCCTTGAAGCCGTCGTACCAGATATCAAAGGGCTGCAGGTCGCGGCCCAGCCGGCTTTTGATCAGGTCAGCGACTTTTTTCACCTGATCAGAGGAGCACAAGTCCTTGAATGCCTTCTCCACATCCTCCTGGGAGATCTCCATCCCGCCGTCGAATGCACGCTTGATGAACGTAGGATAATCAGGCGTGTAGGGGTCGACAAGTTCCATGGCCTTGAAGTTGTTCAATAGCGTTTGGTAGCGTGTGTCAGGCTCAGCAGTAGCTGCCTCTTCCTGTCCGTCTTTGTAGACTTTGTTTGTAGTTGGATTCCACTGCAGATCAGGATTGTCAATGACCGCTTCCGGGATGTCCTGGTTGATAATATGAAGCATTACCGTATAAATCATCTGCTGTTTCAGCAGTCCTTCGTCGCCGCCGTTGTAGTTGGCTTTGAGCTCATCGCGCAGGTTCCAGTGGGACAAAAGTTTCATATCCCTGGCAAAATGGGTCTGCATCTGGTCGTCCACCAGGTTTCCAACCCAGATATTGTATCCGGAGATGTAGTTGTCAGAAGCCGACAAAGCCTCGGCAACCTTCTGGTTCACTTCAGCAGGAACCCGTGAAGTAAACATGTCGCCCATCCGGGCATATCCCCACTCTAAACGGCTCCACCGCCTGGCGTATTTGGTCTTGAGTTCCAGTGGATAGTTGGGGAAATTGAGCGCCGTGATAAAGGCGATCTTGTTGGCAAAGAAGTCATCCGTGAAGTGCGATCCAGGTTCGTAGGCGGAAAATATCTCATCCACGTCGAGCATCTCGTAGGTGGAGAGATGAACGGGTTCCTTCAGTTTCAGGCTTACCATGTTGTTGTGCCCGAAAATGGTCTCGAAATTAGAGGAGAGTCTGAGAAACAGGTTTCTGCGTGCCATGCCGTCATAGATGTAATTCTTCTCACAAAAGGCCTCAAAATCAGCAACCGTACCGTCGCTCTCCCGCCAGAGGTTCGCGACCTGGGTCACGCCCATGGAGACATATAAATACTCCTCTTCGTCGTAATTTGTCATCACCCGGTTGACTACTGAGTCGATTACGTTTTGGGTTATAAGCCGGACAGTTTGCTCTTTTTTGGCTTCCTGGCATTGGGTAAGAACGAAAATAGCCGGAAGCAGCAACAGGAATAAATACTTTTTCATGGGTTTTGTGTATTGATTGGGAATCAAATTTAAGAAAAAATGACACTCGACCAACAAGGATCATTTGGATTTTCGGGGATCATCCCTTTTTACTAATTTTGCCCTGAAAACAGTTTCACCATTTCACCATTTCGCTATTTCGCTATTTCACCATTTCACCATTTAATTATTATGAAACAATTAATAGAATGCGTTCCCAATTTCTCGGAAGGATGCGACATGTCGGTTATCAAACAAATCACCGACGAAATTGAAAAGATTGATGGGGTCAAACTCCTGGATGTCGATCCCGGAAAGGCGACAAACCGAACTGTTGTGACCTTTGTTGGTACTCCGGATGCCGTGATTGACGCTGCATTTGAAGCGATAAAAAAGGCCGGACAGATCATCGACATGAGCAAGCATCATGGAGAACATCCTCGCTTTGGGGCAACCGATGTATGTCCGCTGGTACCCATTGCCAATATCACGATGGAAGAGACGACGGCTTTCGCCCACAAGCTGGCCGCACGTGTTGGGAAAGAGCTCGAGATTCCTGTCTATTGCTACGAGAATGCTGCCTTTACACCCGAACGCCGCAACCTGGCTACCTGTCGTGCCGGAGAATATGAGGGTTTGCCTGAGAAATTGAAAGATCCGAAATGGAAACCCGACTTCGGTCCGGCGAAATTCAATCCACATACCGGAGCTGTTGCGATCGGTGCGAGGGACTTCCTGGTAGCATACAACGTGAACCTGAATACCACCTCTACACGCCGGGCCAATTCCGTGGCGTTTGACATACGTGAGAGGGGACGTCCTGAGCGGGAAGGAAACCCGATTACAGGAAAAAAGAAGCTGGATGCCAACGGCAAAGAGATATGGACCCCCGGATCGCTGAAAGCCTGCAAGGCAATAGGCTGGTTCATTGAAGAGTATGGCATCGCCCAGATCTCTATCAATCTCACGAATATCAGCATCACGCCGGTACATGTCGCCTTTGAGGAGGCAAGCAAAAAGGCTCAGGAAAGGGGAATGCGCGTCACCGGTTCGGAACTGGTTGGACTTGTCCCCAAAAAAGCGCTGATTGATGCCGGGAAGTATTTTCTTGAGAAACAGAACCGTTCAACCGGGGTTTCCGAGGAGGAGATTATCAGGATTGCGGTGAAGTCGCTCGGACTCGACGACCTGAAGCCATTTAACCCAAAAGAGAAGATCATTGAATACCTGCTGGAAGATCCCTTACAGGAGAAGCTGATCAGTATGACATGCAAAGGGTTTGCCAATGAAACCGCTTCCGAATCTCCTGCTCCCGGTGGTGGTTCTGTGGCAGCATACATCGGAGCGCTTGGGATCTCCCTTGCTACGATGGTGGCGAACCTCTCTTCCCACAAAGCCGGCTGGGACGACAGGTGGAAGGAGTTCTCCGACTGGGCCGACAGGGGTCAGAAGATCAAGGATGAACTGCTCTTTCTTGTTGATGAGGATACCCGTGCATTCAACCGCATCATGGATGCCTTCAGCCTACCCAAAGGTACAGATGAGGAAAAAACAGCCCGGTCGGCCGCCATCCAGGATGCAACCAGATACGCGATCGATATTCCTTTCCGCACGATGAAACGTGCGTATGAATCCATGGAGATCATCCAGGCAATGGCTGAAACAGGAAATCCTAATTCTGTCTCTGATGCCGGCGTTGGCGCTCTTTGTGCCCGTTCAGCAGTCATAGGTGCCTTCCTCAATGTGAAGATCAACGCTTCCGGACTAAAAGACAAAGCTTTCCTG
>JACZJJ010000092.1 GCA_014860625.1 Bacteroidales bacterium
TTCCTACATTCCTACATTCCTACATTCCTACATTCCTACATTCCTACATTCCTACATTCCTACCTCCCTCTTGTGTTGCTCTAATTATTATTGTATATTTGGTTGTCGGAAAATAAACCAATAAAGGAACGTCATGCACATTCATACATCTGACCAGGAGCAGCTGCCCCTGGGAATTGGAAATTATACGTGTAATTGGGGTGCGCATATTTGCGGCCTCTATGAAGATGAGAAGGAGAAAGATGAGATCCTTTTTGGATTTCTAAAGCAAGGGTGTCTCGATGGAGATCTTCAGCTCTATTGTCCAACCGAACGAACTGAGCAGGATTTTGAACAAAAGTTCACTGATTTTTGCCCGGCATGCAGCAGCCATCTCTCTGATCCCGATCGTTTCCAGATCATGTCGGCAAGAGAGCTCTATTATCCTGAGGGTGTTTTCAGTCCTTTCCATATGGACAAAGGGTTGAATGCTTTTTACCAATCCACAAGGCAGCCTAAACCTAAGAATATCAGAGCTACAGCCGAAATGGTTTGGGCTCTTGAAGCCATCCCCGGAATCGAGCACCTGATGGCTTATGAGGCCAGGCTTAACTATTTTATTCCGGATAAGCCCTGGATAAGCATCTGCCTCTACAATGTGACCAAATTTTCAGGCAGCACTATCATGAACGTTCTGCAAACACACCCTTTTGCCATTAACGGCGGGATCATCACCCAGAATCCGTACTTCATCCACCCCGATAAATGGCTGGCTGAACACGCACCTCAGTTCCTGGATTAATCTCATGCTCATGCCCGATATTGCTCACGACTTATTACTGCTGATCACAAACCTTTCTCAGCAGAAAGAGAAACAAAACATCCTTTCGCTTTTTGTTCAGGGGATGAATACACTTTTTCCAAACGTCGCATTTACATGGATGGAAGGAGATTCTTCTCCGGATCAGGTTGTTTTTGAAGTCCAAACCCGCAATTACCTGTTTGGCCATTTGGTTGTCGCTCCAACACATCCGATATCTGAAGAGGAGCGAAGCCTTATTCAGAATTCGGTTCAGATGGTAGCTGTTATCCTTGAACGGATCGGCCATGAAACGGAGCTGAAGGTTTACAAATATGACCTGGAGAAACTGGTTGAAACCAAAACACACAATCTGGTTCTTCGGGAGATAAAATTCAGGAACCTCTTTGAGTCTATGGCACAGGGTGTTGTTTATCAGGATGCCGAAGGGAAAATCACTTCCACCAATTCTTCCGCTGAACGAATTCTCGGGCTCTCCCTTGAACAGATGCAGGGGCTCACCTCTGCAGATCCCAGGTGGCACGCAATTCATGAAGATGGATCTCCCTTCCCGGGAAATGAGCACCCCTCCATAGTGGCACTGAAAACAGGAAAAGAGGTGAATAACGTTCTGATGGGCGTATTCAACTACGCACTGGAGAGTTACACCTGGATCAATATCCATGCAGTGCCTCAGTTCAGGCTGGGAGAGGAAAAGCCTTACGAAGTCTTTACAACCTTTGAAGATGTGACCTCCCGCAAGCAGAATTTTGAGCTGCTGGAAAGGTCGGAAGCGCTCTACCACGACCTCGTGGAGACCTCCCAGGATCTGATCTGGCAGTGTGATAGTAAAGCGCGGTACACCTACCTTAATCCTGCCTGGGAGGAGGTATTTGGGTATAAGACAGAGGAGATGCTTGGGAAGACCTTTACAGACTTCCAGTCACCTGAATATGCAGCCAGGGATTTAAAGGAGTTTGAAAGACTGTTGCAAGGAGATGTTGTGAAAGGACTCGAAACGGTGCACATCGGTAAAGGCGGTAATGAGATCCATCTTGTTTTCAATGCGAAGTATGTCCGTAATGAGGAAAGAAAGATCGTGGGAACCCGCGGCACTGCATACGATAATACGGAACGCAGGAAGATGGAGATCATGCTGGCCGAAAGAAACCTGGTCATCGAACAGCAGGTCATCGATCGTACAGCCGAACTGGAATTTGCAAACAAGGAACTTGAAGCGTTTGCCTATTCAATTTCCCACGACCTCAGAGCCCCCCTTCGCGCCATTGAAGGCTTTTCTGCGATCCTCCTTGAGAGGTATCGGGAGAACCTTGACGCTGAGGGCCAGCGGTTCCTGGATATTGTTCGCAGAAGCACCATGAAAATGGACACCCTGATTACCGACCTGCTTGACCTCTCCAGGGTTTCCAGGCGGGAGATCCGGCTATCCCCTGTCAGGATGCAGGAAATGGCTGAGTCGGTCTACCAGGAGATCGCCTCTCCAACAGAAAAAGAGGAGGTTGATCTGGTGATCGGCCAACTTCCCCACTGCACAGCCGACGAACTGTTGATCCGGCAGGTCTGGGTAAACATCCTGTCGAACGCTCTGAAATACACAGGTAAACTAAAAAAAAGATCCATCTCCATCGGAGCCAGAACGGAGATGGACAACAATATCACCTACTGGGTGAAAGACAACGGGGTGGGGTTTGACAATAAATATACAGAAAAGATCTTTGGGGTCTTTCAGCGCCTGCATACCGATAATGAATTTGAAGGAACCGGAGTGGGACTGGCTATCGTTGACCGGATCATCAAACACCACCACGGCAAGGTTTGGGCGGAAGGAGAACCCGGGAAAGGGGCTACGTTTTATTTTTCACTGCCAGCTTTGACGAAGGACGAAAAAGGTAAATAGCGAAAAGCAAACAGCGAAAAGCGAACTGCGAACTATTGTCGAAACCGGCTTTTCTGTCGTATCTTTGCTTAAGTCCTAATTGCCAATTTCCATTTCACATCAATGACAGATAAATCAAAAAAACAAAACAAACCTTTTTCTTCCATGCAGAACATAGCTTTCCGGGACCTGGATCACGCGCACAAACTCTTGAAGTACATCATTGAACACACCCGAAGTTGCGTTGCCGTTCACGACCGCGACATGCGCTACATGTATGTCAGTCAGCGGTACCTTGACGAGTACAAAGTGAAAGAGAAGGATGTCATTGGCAAGCATCATTATGATGTATTCCCCGACCTGCCCCAGAAATGGCGAGATGTACACGGGAAAGTGCTGAAAGGCGCAGTGATAAGCGCCGAAGACGATCCATACGAACGTGAGGATGGATCAGTGGACTGGACACGCTGGGAATGCAGGCCGTGGTATGAAGCAAATGGTTCCATAGGCGGACTGATCGTGTACACGGAGGTAATTAATGACCGGAAACGCATTGAAGAGAACCTTCGGGTCAGTTTTGAAAAATACAAGGCGTTGTTCGATTCATTCCCAGGCGGGATCTCCGTCTCCAACGACAAGGGGGAGATCCTTGAGTCGAACAAGGAAGCAGAGATACTATTAGGTCTGTCCCCCGCCGAGATACGGCAGCGAAAGATCGACGGGGTGGAATGGAAGATCATCCGGCCCAACGGCACCCCGATGCCGGCTGACGATTACGCCAGCGTCATCGCGCACAAGGAACAACGCCGTGTGGAGAATGTGGAGATGGGCATTGTCAAGGGGAAAGGCGACATCACATGGATCCGGGTCTCGGCTACCCCGATCCCCCTGGAGGGGTATGGGGTGCTGATCACCTATTTCGACATTTCGGAGCGAAAGCGGATGGAAGAGGAGCTTAAATTGAGAGAATCCCGGTTTTCCAATGCTGTTAAGCTGGCCAAGCTGGGAACCTGGGAAATGGATGTGGAACGGGGGATATTTACCTTCACAGATAATTTTTACGACATCTTCCATACAACTGCAAAGCAGATGGGTGGGTACGAGATGTCCCTGGCCGACTATGCGAAACGCTTTGTCCATCCCGAAGATTCATTCATGGTGGCCGAGGAGACCCGAAAGGCCATCGAAACCAGCGACCCGAATTTCAGCCATTATGTGGAACACCGTATTGTGTATGCAGATGGAGGCCTTGGTTTCATAGCCGTGAGGATTTTTATCGTGAAAGATAATTTTGGGAAAACCATAAAAACCTTCGGCGTCAATCAGGATATCACGGATCAAAAACAGGCGGAGCAGAGACTTCAGGAAAACCTGAACGAATTGGAACGGTTCAACAAAATAATGGTCAACCGGGAGCTTAAGATGGTAGAGCTGAAGAAGGAGATCGCCCGGCTGAAGGAAGAGGGAAGAGGGAAGAGGGAAGAAGGAAGAGGTAAGAGGGAAGAGGGAAGAGGTAAGAAGGAAGAGGGAAGAGGGAAGAGGTATGAAAGAGAAAAAGAAGAAACAACCCGCGAAGCGGAGTAAGTCCCCTTCAGGGGATTTAGGGGTACCCGCGAAGCGGAGTAAGTCCCCTTCAGGGGATTTAGGGGCCACCTTCCCCATTGTTGCCCTGGGCGCTTCGGCGGGCGGGCTGGAGGCTTTTACCCAGTTTTTTAAGGCTTGTCCTCCCGATACCGGAATGGCCTTCATTGTGGTGGCACACCTCGACCCCACCCACATCAGCCTGCTGCCTGATTTGCTTCAGAAACAGACCGACATGCCTGTTTGCCAGGTAACCGACAACAAGAAGATCCAACCCAATACCGTCTATGTAATCCCTCCCAACACCGATCTGAGTATACTTAACCGGGTGCTCTACCTTCTTCCGCCTCCGCTTGCTCGCGGAATGAACCTCCCGATCGACTCTCTGTTTCGTTCCCTGGCTCTGGATCAGGCCCAACATGCTGCTGCCATC
>JACZJJ010000093.1 GCA_014860625.1 Bacteroidales bacterium
GGTTAAAGGCTGAACTTATCTGGGCCAAAGACGGACAAACAGCAGTAGACTATTGCAAGGACGACCCAACGATTGACCTGGTATTGATGGATATCCAGTTGCCGAAACTGACCGGTTTTGAAGCCACACCGTTGATCAAAAAGGTACGGCCCAACTTGCCGGTGATAGCCCAAACTGCCTATACGATGTCGGGAGAGGAGCAAAAGTGCTACGAAGCCGGATGCGACGACTACATGGCCAAACCCATTATTCCGGGCGACCTCATTCAAAAAGTTTGCAAATACCTGAATGGATCAAAAAAGAAGGAGAACACATGAAAAATAGCGAGATGAATAGCACTGGATCCAATGAAACCTATAGCCAACTGATAGCACGAATTCCACTTCCACTTTGTTTGGTGGATGACACAGGGCGGCTCACCTTCATCAACGACAGGTTCACAAAAGTCTTTGGATATACACTTGACGATATCCCAACCCTGGATAAGTGGTGGGAGCTCGCTTATCCCGATAAGGTATATCGCGAATGGGTTCTGGAGACCTGGAATAAGGCTGTCGAACAGGGGAAGACCAATAACGTTGACATTGAATCCGTTGATTACAAAGTCACCTGCAAAGATGGAACGGTCAAAACCATTATCATCTCCGGGATTACGATGGAAACGGGCTTCCTGGCGACGTTTTTTGACGTCACCGACCGGAAAACAGCGGAAGATGGATTGAGGGAAAGTGAGGAAAGGTATCGTACACTTACAGAGTCTGCACAGGATTCGATCTTCTTGTTGAACAGGGACTATAAAATTCAGTTTGTGAATGATTATGCCGCTGCTCAATTCAGGTCATCCAAATCAGGCTTGCTTGGAAAGTCCATTATGGAATTATTTCCTCCCGAGAGGGCACAGAAGTTTAAAAAATCAATCAATCAGGTATTCTCCTCTGGCGAATTATTTGTTTCTGAGGAAAAGATACCTTTTCCCGGAACAGACCGCTGGCTGAATAACAGTTTAATGCCGGTGAGAAATCCACAAGGCGAAATAAGCCAGGTACTGGGCATCTCCAGGGATGTAACCATATACAAGCAGGCAGAAGAGGACCGTGACCGATTTTTCAACCTCAACCTAGATCTGCTTTGCATCGCCGGAACAGATGGTTTCTTCAAACGGCTGAATCCAACATGGACGAATGTATTGGGTTTCACGGAAGAAGAGTTGATGGCCAAACCCTTTTTTGATTTCATTCACCCGGATGATATTCAACCGACCCTTGACGCTGTAAACCTGTTATCCGCTCAAAATCCCGTAATCAATTTTGTAAACCGGTACCGGTGCAAAGACGGTTCATACAGGTGGCTCTCCTGGGCCTCCACCCCACACGGAGATCAGATCTACGCCGCTGCCCATGATATTACGGAGCAACATGAAATCGAACAATCATTGATGGCAAGTCAGGAGAAGCTTTCGAAAGAGATAGCCTATTCCGATCACCTGATCGACGGCCTGCCCGGACTTTTCTATCAGATCAGCCCGGATGGGCGGTTCACCCGGTGGAACAAGAATTTTGAGAAAGTTTCACAGTATTCGTCCAAAGAGCTGGCAAAAATGAGTCCGCTCGACCTGTTCGAAGGAGAAGATAAACTGGAGATTGAGAAACGGATCAAGGAGGTTTTTCAGTCCGGAATCTCAGTAGCTGAAGCTAATTTCATTTCTAAAAAGGGTGCCAGGACACCCTATTTTTTCTCGGGAAAAAAGATCATTATTAACGATCAACCTTTCCTGATTGGAATGGGGCTGGATATGACGGATAAAATATTAGCTGAAGCAGAAGCAAGGAAATCAGCAACATTGATGAATAATATCATGAACTCTTCTACCGACCTGATCTTTATCAAGGACAAGGAGTTGCGGACGATATTATGCAATGAGACGTTTGCAGCTGCATTGGGGAAGAAACCTTCAGATCTTGTCGGTAAAACGGATATTGAGAACGGATGGAATCCTGAGTTAGTAAAAGGAGATCCTGAAAAAGGGATCCGCGGGTATGAAGCGGATGATTTGGAGGCGCTGAATGGTAAAAAAATCCAATCGGTTGATGCAGCAGGAGATGAGCAGGATGGTTTCATGTATTTCGATACCGTGAAACTACCGCTGGTTGATGATCAAGGGGAAACCATTGGCATTTTTGGAATCAGTCGCGATATTACGAAACAACGGCAAATTGAAGAACAGATCAAACTGAGCGAAGAAAAATTCCGGCTTGCTTTCGACAATGCCGCGATCGGTAAAGCCATGGCGAATTTAGAGGGACAATTTATTAAAGTCAGTCCGGCTATGTGTACCATGCTGGGGTATGATGAAAAAGAGTTATTGACAAAAACCTGGATGGACATTACCCATCCTGAATTTCTGCAGCTAAGTTTTGAGATGGTTGAGAAACTTGTAAAGAACGAACAGCCTTCAGCTTTTTATGATTGTAAGTTCATTCACAAAGATGGCACAAGCCTTTGGATCAATATCAACATTGTTCTGGTCAGAAATGCGATGGGAGTGCCGCAGTTTTTCCTGGGCGACATGGTCAACATTTCCGTGAGGAAACGTATCACCGAGGAGTTAAACTACAGGAACCAGATTGTCCGTAAATTTCTGACTGTTTCCGATGAAGAGATGTTTCATGATGTGCTGAAGATCGTTCTGGATGCCATGGAGAGCCCATACGGGGTATTCGGCTATATCAATCAGAACGGGGATCTGATTGTACCCTCTATGACACGCCACATCTGGGATGAGTGCAACGTTCCGGAAAAAGACATTGTATTCAAAAAGGAGACATGGGGTTGCAGTTCCTGGCCCAGGGCCATCCGTGAGAAACAATCAAATTACTCGAATGAGCCTTCCGACTTGACCCCTGAAGGTCATATCAAGGTACAACGCCATGTCACCATGCCTGTCATCCATCACGATAAGGTTATCGGGCTTCTTCAGGTGGCGAATAAGGAATCGGATTATACACAGGATGAGGTTGATTTGATGGAAAGTTTGGCTGCAAGCATAGCTCCGATCCTTTCAGCACGGATGGAGCGGAACCAGGAAGAGCGCCTCCGGACGGAGGCTGAAAAAGCCCTGGAAGGTAAGGTGGTGGAACTGGAGCGGTCTAACAAGGAACTGGAACAGTTTGCCTATGTAGCCTCACACGACCTGCAGGAACCATTGCGCATGGTCTCCAGTTATACACAGCTGCTGGAGAAGCGATACAAGGATAGGCTGGATGACGATGCACACGACTTCATCAATTTCGCAGTTGACGGAGCCAACCGCATGCAACGGCTGATCAACGACCTCCTGGACTATTCGCGCGTCACAACCCGCGGAAATCCTTTCCAGAAACTGGATCTCTCCTCCATCATGGGTCAGGTGATTGTGAATCTTCATCAGAAGATCAAAGAATCACAGGCCATGATTGTGAATGACGACCTTCCCTTTGTGAAAGGCGATGAAAGCCAGCTGATCCGCCTCTTCCAGAACCTGATCGACAATGCCATCAAATTCAGGGGAGAGGAATCTCCCAGGGTTACTATCAAAGCAACCGCAGAAGACAAAACGGTAACCATCTCCGTGCAGGACAACGGCATCGGGGTCAATGAGATCTATTCTGACCGTATCTTTACGATCTTCCAGCGATTGCATGGAAAGGACAAATACCCCGGAACGGGTATCGGCCTGGCCATCTGCAAACGGATCGTGGAACGCCATGGCGGAAGCATCTGGTTTACGTCGGAAGAAGGCAAAGGAACGACGTTTTGGTTTACGCTACGACAGTAAACATGGTGAAAATAGGATAAAGCTGAAAATCAGTTTTGCCCCAACCCTAAAGGGAGCCTGATTTTCAGCAACTACTCCCTTTAGGGCAGGGGTAAAAAGTTGCTGAAAATGAAAAATTGAAAATAGAAGAAATCAAATGACAACTAATCAAAATTCTACAAACCCAATCAACATCCTCCTCGTCGAAGACAATCCCGGCGAGGCCAGGCTGGCGTTGGAGGCACTGAAAGAGAGCCGTTTGAAAAACAAGCTCTTCATCATGGAGGATGGGGAAGAAGCGCTTTTCTTTTTGTATAAGAAGGGAAAGTTTTCAGATGCTCCATATCCCGATCTGATTTTACTTGATCTCAACCTGCCAAAGAAAAACGGGCTGGAGGTGCTCTCGATCATCAAGCACGACACACGGCTGAGAAGGATCCCGGTAATCATCCTTACTATTTCGTCAGCGGTTGAGGATGTTTTAAAATCCTATAATTTATATGCTAATTGCTACATTACCAAGCCAATAGACCTTGCCAAGTTTACAGAAGTGATCAAAACCATCGAGGACTTCTGGATCTCCACCGTGAAACTGCCACCCGAAGACAGTGGGCAGTAGGCAGCTGGCAGTTGGCATAAACTTAAAACTTAAAACTTAACACTTAAATACTATCATGAAAACCAACCTGATCCCCATCGACATCCTCCTGGTAGAAGACAATCCCGGCGATGCCCGCCTTGCAAAAGAGGCGTTGAAAGACAGTAAACTCCGAAACAACCTCTTCATTGTGGATGACGGAGAATTGGCCATGAAGTTCCTGAAGAAAGAGGCTCCTTATGAAGATGTTCCCCGTCCCGATCTCATCCTGCTGGATCTGAATCTCCCGAAAAAAGACGGGAAGGAGGTGTTGAAAGAGATCAAAACCGATGAAGACCTGAAACGGATCCCGGTAGTGATCTTAACGATGTCGAAATCGGAAGAAGATATTTTTAAAAGCTATAACCTCCACGCGAACTGCTTCATCACCAAACCGATTGATTTCGACCAGTTCATCAAAGTGGTGCAGTCGATCGAGAATTTCTGGCTGACAATCGTAAAATTACCAAACGGAGCAAAATGATTTCCTACAGCCTACAGCCTAACAGCCTAACAGCCTACAGCCTAACAGCCTACAGCCTAACAGCCTACAGCCTAACAGCCTAACATCCTAACAGCCTAA
>JACZJJ010000015.1 GCA_014860625.1 Bacteroidales bacterium
GTGTACAATATACGGGTCGAATGCTCCCGACGGGCTCTCCACGATGGCTTCGCGGCCTTCGACGAGGCATAGCACCTGAACGCCGTCATTGGTATTATGGCGTACTTCACCGGTAAACCAGTGCCGGCGGGTCTCGATGAACTCCCGTTCGTGCAATCCGGTTTTCTCTTCCCGCCAGCCAGGACCATCACCGATAGGAGTGATCTGGTTGACCAGATTCTCCTTTGTCCACGATGTGGTGCGATCCCACTGGATTACCTTCTTGCCATGCTCGATGTTGATCGGTCTTGGTCGGCCGTCGAGACCTACCCGTCCCCAGTCCCACAGCTTAAAGGTAAAAATGTAGGGGGTGGCACTGATCTCCAGCACCACCGAATTCTTTCCCGAACAGTGAATGGTTCCGCCGGGGATCAGGAGATGGTCGTGTTTCCTGACAGGCCATTGCTGAATGTATCGTTCATCCTCGAACGGGATTCCCTCCTCCTGGGCTTTCATCAGGTCGCTGATCAGCTCTGCAGGTTGAACCCCCTCCTTCAGCCCCAGGTAGACCACGGCATCCGGGCCGGCATCCAGGAGGTAATAGCTCTCATCCTGGGTATAATGGATCCCGAACTTCTCCTGGATATATTCCGTAACGGGATGTACCTGAAGGCTGAGGTTCCCGCCATCCATGGTGTCGAGAAAGTCGAACCGGATGGGAAATTCATCTCCGAAGCGTGCCTGAACCGCATCTCCCAGCAGCTCTACCGGTTGAAAGAAGACCAGGTTGATGGCAGGTGTTTCGAAGGTCTTACCATCGAAATCCAGCAGCAAGCTGTTCTCTTCCGGAACACAGTTAAAGCACCAGGCATAGTTCGGTACTTCCGGGTTGAGGTCGCACACCTGTTTCATCCACTGTCCTCCCCACGGCCCGGGATCGAAAAAAGGCACCACACTGAACGGTTGGCGAGCCACCTGATGCATCGCTTCCAGGAAGGATGACCCGGAAATCATCGTTGGGGATTCGGAGATTGTTGTATCAAGAACAAAGTCCCACACCGGCATCAGTTTTTTCTTCATACGGTCGGCCACCCGCCAGTCGATGAAATAACCCCGTTTGTACTTTTCCTCGAAACCTGCATTCAGGTTGGAAAGACCAAGGCTCCCTGTTTGGTTCAGCCTCATCCTTTGCTGAATCTCATAACGGGGCATATCCGCATACACCAGGAGGGTAGGTTTGGGAGCGAGCAGTGCAGCGCCAGGGCCAAGGATCAGGATCATTCCACGGGTTTGGGCTGCTATGTTAGTTTTTGTCGCCTCAACCAGTTCCCAATCCAGAAAATCCTCCAGATGCAACCGTGTCATGTACCCAAAAATGCGATCGTCGGTGGCATCGGGCCAGGTAAGATCACGGATTCTGTCTTCCGGGAGAAACAGATCTGCAGTAGAGATGAAACTATCCGGTTTCAGGAGAGATGAGAAGGCACCTGTCAGTTCATCCAGATCCACGCCAGGATAACACTCCACCACAACAACGTTTTTCTCTGCCGGTTGCAAGGAAAACCTTGATCGCAGCTCCTTCCCGATCGCCTCCCAACCTGCAACGATCTGCTGACCTGGTCCCCTGATGACAACGGAGGGAAATTTATTGAAATTGGACTGATTCTCCATTATCAATAGCCCGTATTTTGTGTGAGATTCGCATTGAGGTCCCGCTCACGCTGAGGGATCGGGAAGAGGTAGTTGAAGCTCTGCGGATTGGCCTGGTCTCCTTTGGCTCGTTTGACAAACTCCACGAGATTGTTTGTCCTTGTCAGGTCGTACCACCGCAGCCCCTCATTCACGAACTCATGCCTTCGTTCCACCAGTACTGCTGCCCTGAACTGATCCTGGGAGAGGCCCTGGAGGTCGGGAAGGACAGCCGGGTCATTGTTCCTGGCCCTGGCCCGCACCAGGTTAATGGCATCATATGCCAGTGTGGTGGGTCCGCTGAGCTCATTTTCGGCTTCGGCGAAGATCAGGAGTATTTCGGCATATCTCATCACCATGAAGTCGGCACCCGACTGACTGGTTTCATCCGGGTCGTAGGCACTCTGATCCCAGTGCTTCCAGATGTGCGGGTCGAAGGTATAATTCCAATACGAATCAAAGAACGTGGCCTCATACCTGTAATCACCTTCTTCGAAGCTTGCCAGCAAATCTGTAGTAGGGGTCATGATGCCCACTCCGGCGGGGAAAACAGCTGGAAGCAGTGGTAGTCCGCTGATGACGATCCGTGAGTTTTCGGAGGTGACTTTTTTATAGAACTGCACTTCAAATACCGATTCGATCCCATTTTTCTTTGCCTCTTTAAAGTTATCAGTATAATCGGGCCAGATGCTGTAGGCTCCAGATTCCATGACCGTTTGGGCTGCATTTCTGGCGGCTTCCCAATTTTGTTGCGTCAGGTAGACCTTGGCAAGGATGCCATTGGCAGCTCCCCGTGTTGCCCGTCCCTTATCGGCGCCGGAGGAGTAGGATGCAGGCAACCGGTCGGCAGCCATTGAAAGGTCGGTGACAATCTGTTCATAGATCTTCACAAACGCCATGCGATGCGGGTAGAGTTCTTCGTCGGTGAGATTCGCCGAGGTAGGTTTGAGAACGAGAGGCACATCGCCGAAGAAGCGAACGAGGTTGAAATAGAAGAGACCCCGTAAAAAATAGGCTTCTCCCAGGATCCGTTCCTTCAGGGCAGAATCCATGCTGATGGGTGGTACCTTCTCCAGGACAATATTGGCCCGGCTGATACCCAGGTAGGATTCCTGCCACACTCCTGCAATGTAGTTGTTATTCGCCCCGATGGAATACGACTGGAACTCCCTCAAATTCGGGTCGTTCAGCGTAGGACGAGCATTGCAGTCGTCGGAGCCGATATCCTGGATCAGCCAGAGACTGCCGTTATACATGTTCATCTGTCCGAGCACATCATAGACCGCATTGATGGCACTTACGGCATCTTCCGGAGTTTGGTAGAAATTCTCGTAATAGATCTTATGCGGCTCAAGGTCGAGCTGCTTGCGGCAGGAGACTGCCAAAAAAAGCAGGAGCAGAAGGCTTGAAAGGGTGATCGTTTTAATGGTTATGTGGATAGGATTCATGATGCTAGATGTTAAAGTTGATGCCAAAAATGAAGGATCTCGAAGCGGGGTATCCCCCATAATCATATCCCATGCGGGTATTGTCCTGGCCATAGCGACTCACTTCGGGGTCGAACCCCGTATACTTGGTAAAGGTCAGCAGGTTCTCGGCCGTGATGTAAACCTTGATGCCATTGATCTTCATGGCATTCATCCATTTGGCCGGAAAGTTGTAGGAGAGTGTGATTACTTTCAGCCTCACATAAGAGCCATCCTCCAGGTAGCGGTCCGACATGTGCAGGTAATCGGCATTTCGGTTGGCCCTGGGATAGATATTGCTGGGATTGTCGGGGGTCCACCGATCCACCATGTTGACAGAGGCATTGGAGAGTCCGTTGCCCGACTCCAGCTCAAACCGGTTACTGTTGAGGATCTGGTTGCCATGCTGTCCCTGGAAGAAAATATGCAGGGAGATGTTCTTGAAGGAGAAGGTATTGCCAAATCCCCAGAAGAATTTTGGCAAAGCGTGTCCGATAATCTTTCGGTCATCGGCATTGATCTTGCCATCGCCGTTCTGGTCCACGTATTTGAAATCTCCGGGTTGTGCTCCATATTTCGAAGCTTCGGCGGCATCGGCCGTTTGCCAGATGCCGTCTGATTCCAATCCCCAGAAACTCCCCAGCGGCTCCCCTTCACGGATAACCGCCCAGTTTCCGATCTTCAGCTTGTAGGTGTCGTTATTGATAAATAGCTCTTCACCGTTCAGATCCAGCACGCGGTTGCTGTTGAAGGAGATGTTGAAGTCGGTGTTCCACTTGAAGGCATTGACGAAGTTGGCAGATGAGAGGGAGAGTTCGAATCCTGAATTTCTCAGGCTTCCGATATTTTTAATGTACGACGAGTAACCGGTCGTCCAGGGCAATTCGGCAAAGAAGAGCAGGTCGTTGGTTTTCTTGTAGTAATAGTCAGCCGTGATGGTGAGTCTGCTGTCAAAGAAACCAACATCTATCCCGGCATCGACCTGATCGGTTGTCTCCCACTTCAGGTTGTTGTTTCCCGGATTGTCGGGAGCAAAACCGGATGCCAGGTATCCGTTGTTGAAGTAATAGCTGGTGCTGGCAATGGTGCGGATGAACGAGTAATTGGCTATCCGGTCGTTTCCACTCTTTCCGTAGCTGATCCTCAGCTTCAGGTCGGAAAAGGTGTTGAGATCCTTGATGAATTTCTCCTGCGACAGGCGCCAGGCAAAAGCCACCGAGGGGAAGAATGCATACTTGTTATTGGAACCGAATCGGGAGGATCCGTCAACACGGCCGGTAACAGTGAAAAGGTAACGTTTGTCGAAGGTGTAGTTGATCCGGCCGAGCATCGACTCCATGGCCGACTCGCCAAAGGAGGCATAGATAGTAGGTATGTTTTCGGCATTTTCGATCCCATAATAGCCCAGGATGTCGTTGGGGAATTTGGTGGCAATATCAATAAACGTCCTGCCCTGGGATTTTTGAAAGGTATATCCTCCCATGACGTTGAGGGCGTGTTTTGTTTTAAAGATTTTGGAGTAGGTCAGCGTGTTTTCCCAGATGTAGGTAAATAGGTTGGTGGTGGCATACCGGGCCTGTCCGTCGTTGAACGATCCCGAGAAAACGGTCCGTGGGGTGTACATATCCTGGTTCTGATTGTAGAAATCGATTCCCAGGCTGGTGTTGAAAACGAGGTCGGGAATGATGGTATAGTCGATATAAGCGCGGCCGATGAGGCGGTTGATGCGGCTGACTGCCTGCACAGTACGTGTCACAGCAACAGGGTTATCGAGCCAGGCATCGGCATTCGGGTCGGTGAGCGTATAGTTTCCGGCAGAGTCATAGATGGGCAGGATAGGGCTGAAGGTAAGCGCTGTATTCACTACGCCCGGGAAGAAACCTCCGGGTGTGTCGGTGGAGACGGTGTTGGCATCGGTGCGGTTGTAAGCGACATTGGCGCCTACCTTTAGTTTTTTAACCACCTGCTGATCGATGTTCAGGCGGAACGAATAGCGCTTGAAATCGGATCCAACAATGATCCCGTCCTGGTCGAAATAATCTCCTCCAATGGAATAGGTGGTGCTTTCGGTTCCTCCCGAAAAATTAAGGGAATAATTCATGATGAGGGCATCCCGGTAAATCTCTTTTTGCCAGTCGGTACCCGTGCCAAGCGAATCGGGATTGAGGTAAAGGGGCTTGTAATTGGAATCGGCAGCCAAGCCGGCATCGTCGAAGAGCTTCCCGAACTGTGATGCGTTCATGACATTGATGTTCGTTGTTTTTTGCTGGATGCCGGCATAGGCATTGAAGGTGATGATCCCTTTGCCCTTCTTGCCGCGTTTGGTGGTGACAATCACCACCCCATTGGCTCCACGGGCTCCATAGATCGCTGTTGCCGAGGCATCCTTGAGGATTTCGATCGACTCGATGTCGTTGGGGTTGATCGAACTCAGGCCATTCTCGGCCGGGCTCCCGATCCAGGAGAAATTTTGCTGCCCCTCCATGATCACCCCGTCGATCACATACAGCGGCTCGTTCCCGGCCATGATGGAGTTGCCTCCACGAACCCGGACAGAGGTAGCTCCTCCAGGCTGACCCGACAACTGGGTTACCTGTACGCCGGCTATCCGGCCCTGCATCTTTTTATCGAACGAATTGGCAGGAATTTCGCTTAGTTTCTCCATGTTCAGTGAGGCAACCGAGCCCGTGAGATCGCTCTTTTTAACAGCTCCGTAGCCGATCACCACCACTTCATCCAGGTCAATATTGGCGCCCTCCATCTGTATATTAAGCTTCCGTGAGGCGGGGATTTTCATCTCCTGCGTATTCATCCCGATAAAGGAGAAGACCAGGATTTCGGCGTTTGCAGGGACCGCAAGGGAATATTGGCCATCAACGTCAGTAACAGTTCCGTTTGTAGTCCCTTTTTCCACAACAGTGACTCCGGGAAGAGTCAAACCGGTCGATAACTCCGTTACTGTACCGGTGACGATCCTCTCCTGGCTATATGCCTGATAACCAAACAACAAAAAGAGAGAGAGCCAAAGAAAATACATTTTTCTCATAAGAAACAAGTTCAGGGTTAATTGGGTATGTACGTATGTTCCTACATATAGACAAACAAAAGTAATAAAAAAAGATTTACAGGAAGCAAAGGAATTGAATGCACCTCACCCCCTGGCCCCCTCTCCGGATCTATTTGCACCTCACCCCCTGGCCCCCTCTCCTCAAGGAGAGGGGGAAGTTTCATGATTCTTTTGTATTTTTAAGGGATGGTATATCTTCGAAGAACGAGGGACTTTTTATTGCATCTTGAGGCGGATTATGAGACGTTGAGGTTTGCTAAAAAACTCAGATCCTCTATGACCGAAGCTGAGAAGATACTTTGGGATGAGATCCGGAACCGGAAACTGAACAAGTTGAAGTTTCGCAGACAACATCCCGTTCATTTTTATATCGCAGATTTCTATTGTCATGAAAAACGATTGGTCATTGAAGTCGATGGACTTGTTCATAAACAACGGCTTGTAAAAGAACACGATGATACCCGCACCGCTGAACTTGACCGTCTGGGAATTCATGTGATCAGGTTCACGAATGAACAAATCCAGACCTCACTTCAGAACGTATTGAATGAGATTAAAACCATCACCAACAAATTACCAACCATCTCCCCCTCTCCTTGAGGAGAGGGGG
>JACZJJ010000016.1 GCA_014860625.1 Bacteroidales bacterium
GAATGGCCTGGTAAATAACCATCGATAAAGAGAGTACGTAGAGAATGGAAAGGGCAATGGATATCCGTTCATTAAAAAGGTCGCCTTCCCGCTCAAGCTGGTGCAGATGCCGGTTGATAAAGGATGCATGGAGAATCATGCGCAAACGGGGGCCGTAAAAAAGTTGAATCCATGCCATGAGGAGAAACATGCCAAGAAGCACATAAAAAATCCAGTCGGGCTGATAAAGTACCAGCGGGGACGGATGTATGTCGAGGAGGTTTGTTCTCATTTTTGTTGTGGAAGACTGATTTCTGCTGTTGAAAAGTGGTTCCACAGGGGGTCCTCAGGCGGATTGGCATCCACCTTCAAGCTTTCTTTACGCACCGGGTGAGTAAATTCAATGGATCTTGCGTGAAGATGAATGGAACCGTTTGGATTGGATCGCTGAGCTCCGTATTTCAGATCACCCTTGATCGGACAACCGATGTGAGCTAGCTGAGTCCGGATCTGGTGATGCCGTCCGGTCATCAGGTTGATCTCGAGAAGGAAATACCGGTCACTCATGCTGATTAACTGATATTCCAGTTCGGCCATTTTGGAATTGTTGACCGGTTTTGCATGCGTATAGCTTTTATTTTGTTTCTCGTTTCTTACCAGGTAATGAATGAGGTGATCCTTTTGAGCGGGTGGGGCATTTGACGTGACAGCCCAGTAGGTTTTTTTGATTTCACCGGATTTCAACATCTGGTTGAGCCGGGTGAGCGCTTTGGATGTACGGGCAAAGATGACGACCCCGCTCACTGGCCGGTCGATCCGATGCACCACGCCCAAAAAAACCTCTCCGGGTTTCTGGTATTTCTCTTTGATGTACTGCTTTACATATTCACTCAGGGGAGTGTCTCCCGTCTTATCCCCCTGAACAATATCTCCCGGCTGCTTGTTGTAGATCAGCAGATGGTTGTCTTCAAATAATACCCGGGAGGAATCAACTGCCATGATTACATGTTAAATTTTTTTCATCCCTCGTCCCTCATCCCTCGTCCCTCGTCTAATACTGCTCTCTCTCATTGGGAAATTCAGCATTTTTCACATCTTGAATGTAGGAGTTGACAGCACCTTTAACCTCCTCTGAGAGGTTGTGGTATCGTCGAAGGAACCTCGGAGAGAACTCCTGCGTGATTCCAAGCATGTCATGAAGTACCAGCACCTGACCATCCACATTCTTTCCGGCTCCGATACCGATTACCGGTATTTTGATCTCTTTTGCAACCTGCTCTCCCAACGTAGCCGGAATTTTCTCCAAAACAACGGCGAAACATCCTGAATCTGCCAGGAGATGGGCGTCGGACAACAGTTTGGAGGCCTCTTCTTCAGTTGTAGCTCTGACCACATATGTCCCGAACTTATGAATCGACTGGGGAGTTAATCCAAGATGCCCCATCACCGGGATTCCTGCCGTCAGAATCCTGTCGATAGATTCTACCACCTCTTTTCCGCCTTCAAGTTTGACGGCATCAGCTCCCGACTCTTTCATAATCCGGACAGCTGAAGCCAACGCCTCTTTGGAATTTCCCTGATAGGTCCCAAACGGAAGGTCCACTACCACCAGCGCACGTTTAACGGCCCTTACCACTGATGAAGCATGGTAGATCATCTCATTCAGCGTGATTGGAAGAGTAGATGTGTGCCCTGCCATTACATTCGAAGCGGAATCACCAACAAGGATCACATCAATGCCTGTATTTTCCAGGATCCGGGCAAAGGAGAAATCGTAGGCGGTTAGCATGGCAATCTTTTCACCTTTCAGCTTCATCTCCTGAAGCACATGGGTGGTAACTTTCTGTACATTGCGAAATGAGAATGAACTGGACATGGCGATTGGTTTAATTTTGCAAAGCTACGACTTTATTGAAAAAATTGTATTTTTGCATCCCTAACTAACTCCCTGATCATGCGATTTCTCCGAATCTTCGTCTTACTCATGGTTCCCGCCTTCTTGCTGCCCTCATGCAAAAAAGAACTCAATCTGAATGCAGATTGGGAAGATGTGACGATCGTATACGGAATCATGAACCAACTTGATTCTGCACATTATGTGAAAATAACCAAAGCTTTTCTGGGTCCGGGAAATGCGTTGCAATATGCTCAGATACCTGATTCCAGCAATTATCATATGAAGATGGACGTAAACCTGGAAGCCTGGGATGGAAGCAATCTGGTCGCTGTTTATCCCTTTGATACCACTACCATCAATGATAAGGACTCTGGTGTGTTTTATTTCCCAAACCAGCTTCTCTATGTAAATTATTCAATCCTGGATCCGGCATACAAATACAAGCTGGTGATCGTGAACCCACAAACCCAGGAGGTGATCACATCTGAAACACCGCTTGTGAAGCCTTTCCTTGTTGAGAAACCCTTTGCATTTCAGGCGATTTCATACGATGTCGGCAAAAACAGTAAAGTTGAATGGACCTCTGCCATAGGGGGTAAACGCTACCAGGTAATGGTCAGGTTCTTTTACCAGGAGACTTCAATTCCTGATCCCACCCAAACGTCGGAGAAGTATATCGACTGGCTGATTGTTCCTACCAAACTTTCGAAATCGGATGAAGGGGGAGAACAATTGGATGCCGCCTACTCCAACGATGCCTTTTACGCTCTCCTGCATGCCGGTCTCGAAGTGAATCCGGATCTGGAAAGGGCTGCCCGTTATGTGCAGTATCATTTTACTGTCGCTGCGAATGATCTCAATACCTATATCGAAGTCACCCAGCCATCCAATTCAATCATTCAGGAAAAACCCTCTTTCTCCAATATCGAAAATGGCATCGGACTCTTTTCTGCCCGTTATGTACAGGTGATTGACTCCATTCAGCTATCACAACGGACCATCGCAGAGATCCGCACCAACGCCCTGACCAACGATCTGGGATTCTAGATCCTGGATCCTGTACTCCTCACGGTATTTCGTATTTCTTATTTCCGTTTCTGTCGTTTTGTCAGATTGATTGCCAGAAATTAACCTTGGCACAATCATTGACGTGCTGATGGAAATTCAGAAACCGAACAGTATTTTATTTATATAAACGAATTCATCATGGGAAAAATAATTGGAATTGACTTAGGAACTACAAACTCATGCGTTGCTGTGATGGAAGGTAACGAGCCTGTTGTAATCCCCAACAGCGAAGGGAGAAGGACTACTCCATCAGTCGTTGCATTTACAGAAAATGGTGAGCGGAAAGTTGGAGACCCTGCCAAACGTCAGGCTATCACGAATCCGACAAATACCATATTTTCGATCAAACGGTTCATGGGTGAATCCTATGACCAGGTAACCAAAGAGATCAAGCGGGTACCCTATAATGTGGTACGTGGCGAAAACAACACGCCTCGCGTAAAAATCGGAGATAAAGAGTATTCACCACAGGAGATCTCCGCCATGATCCTTCAGAAGATGAAGAAAACGGCAGAGGATTACCTCGGTACTGAAATCAAAGAGGCGGTCATCACCGTCCCTGCTTACTTCAGTGATTCGCAGCGTCAGGCGACAAAAGAGGCGGGAGAGATCGCCGGACTTGATGTCAAGCGCATCATCAATGAACCTACCGCAGCTGCCCTGGCTTACGGACTTGAGAAGAAACACAAAGATATTAAAGTTGCCGTTTACGACCTTGGTGGTGGCACATTCGATATTTCAATCCTGGAGTTGGGAGATGGCGTATTTGAAGTAAAATCTACCAACGGGAACACACACCTCGGAGGCGACGATTTTGATCATGAGATCATCAATTGGCTGGCCGAGGAATTCCAGAAAGATGAAGGGCTCGATCTTAGGAAAGACCCGATGGCATTACAGCGCCTGAAAGAGGCTGCTGAAAAGGCTAAGATCGAATTGTCCAGTTCTACGGAAACAGAAATTAACCTTCCGTATATCATGCCGGTGGATGGCGTGCCGAAACACCTCGTGAAAAAACTTAGCAGGGCAAAACTGGAGCAGCTGATTGATCCACTGATGCAGGCAACGGTTGAACCTTGCCGCAAAGCACTGGCCGATGCCGGCCTGAAAGCTTCAGATATCAATGAAGTGATCCTTGTCGGAGGGTCAACCCGTATCCCGGCAATTCAGAAGATTGTCAAGGATTTCTTCGGGAAAGAACCTTCAAAAGGAGTTAACCCCGACGAAGTAGTCGCTATCGGAGCCGCTATCCAGGGTGGAGTACTTACAGGTGAAGTTAAAGATGTATTGCTTCTTGACGTCACTCCACTGTCACTGGGCATCGAAACCCTGGGAGGTGTTATGACCCGACTCATTGAATCGAATACCACCATTCCTACCAGGAAATCCGAGGTGTTCTCTACAGCAGCCGATAGTCAGACATCCGTTGAGATTCATATTCTGCAAGGCGAAAGGCCGATGGCGAACCAGAACAAGAGTATCGGACGTTTCCATCTCGATGGAATCCCGCCTGCTCCCAGGGGCATTCCTCAAATCGAAGTGGTATTTGACATCGATGCCAATGGGATACTGAATGTCACAGCCAAAGACAAAGCTTCAGGGAAGTCACAGAATATCCGCATCGAAGCCTCTTCAGGACTGTCTGAAGATGAGATCAAACGGATGAAGGATGAAGCCCAGATCAATGCCGACTCTGACAAAAAGATGAAAGAGGAGATGGATAAGCTGAATACAGCCGACTCGTTGATCTTCCAGACAGAAAAGCAGTTGAAAGAGTTTGGCGATAAAGTACCGGCCGATAAGAAGGGTGAAATTGAGAAAGCCCTCGAGGAGCTGAAAGCAGCTCATAAGAATCACGACTTCGCCGGTATCGACACGGCAATGGCTAGCCTCAACGCCGTTTGGCAGGCTGCCAGTCAGGAGATGTACCAGAATACTTCTCAAACCGATCCTCAGGCAGGTCAGCCGGGTGGACCTCAGGCCGATCCTGGTCAATCTCAGGGACCTAACGACGATGAGGTGACCGATGTTGATTTTGAAGAGGTCGACGACAAAAAGTAAGCAATTGCAACCAGCAACAAACATGAAGGCTGTCCCGGTACATCGGGGCAGCCTTTTTTTATTAACAATTAATTAAAACTTTTGGTTATCGTCCACAGAACATTTACTTTCATCTTTGCATTTCCAATGAAACATATAAACGTAAGCCTTATGAATATTAAAAAAGTACTTATTTTCTTACTGGTTATGGTAGGATGGACATTTACCCTTAACGCCCAGAACGCTTGGATCAATGAATTTCATTACGACAATGCCAGCACTGATGTTGGTGAATTTGTGGAAGTTGTACTGCAGAATGCTGGTACTTTTGCATTGTCTGATTTCACAGTTACCTTGTATAACGGGTCTGGCGGAGCCAGTTATGACACAAAAACCCTGAATCAATTTACTGTGGGAGCTACAATTATGGGATATACTTTTTATTATTATACATACCCCTCCAATGGAATTCAGAATGGAGCTCCCGACGGATTGGCTCTCAGCTATCAGGGAACACTTGTGATTGGCCAGTTTTTAAGCTACGAAGGCTCTTTTACTGCATCAAACGGACCCGCAAACGGAATAACCTCCACAGACATCGGAGTTGCCGAAACGAGCACCACACCTGTCGGTCAGTCACTTCAGCTCGGAGGCACCGGGTCAAACTACGGTGCATTTACCTGGCAGGCACCACTCGCTGAAACGCCAGGGGCTCTGAATACGAACCAAACGCTCACAGGCACGGTAGATCCCGAGCCGACCAATTATCCAACAGCTTTTCTGGCAACTACTGATATCTTTGAACTATACCTGACCTGGACAGATGCAACGGGAGGCCAGGTTCCATCTTCTTACCTCCTTCTTGCCAGTAACATTGATAACATCACAGCGCCAGTTGATGGCACTCCGGTAGGCGATGATCCCGACCTGTCTGATGGAACAGCAGCCCTGAATATCTCTCAGGGTGCTGAAGCCGCCTCTTTTCTTGGACTTCCAGCAAACACAACCTACTACTTTAAAATATTCCCCTATACCAATGGTGGCCCGGCCATCAATTATAAAACCGACGGAACTCCGCCCTCTGCCTCTACAACTACACTTGATGTAGTCATTATCAACGAGGAGGACTTCAACAGCGGAACTCTTGGTACGTGGACACAGCACAGTGTGACCGGAGCACAGATCTGGGGTATTGATATGACGAATGGAGTTTTGGGGACACCGTGTTCCAAAATGAACGGATACTCGGGAGGAGCAGTGGCCAATGAGGATTGGCTGATCTCTCCCTCCATGAATTTCAACCACTATACCAATGAACTCTTTCGTTTTCAGTCGGCAAAGAACTACACAGGCCCAGATATGGAGGTCTTAATATCCAGTGATTACGTTGGAACCGGCAACCCGAACCTCGCCACATGGACCCTGCTTACCCCGGTTCTTTGTCCCGGCGGATGGGTCTGGACTCCTTCAGGTTCACTCGATGTCTCAACGACATCCGGATCGGATATCTACCTGGCTTTTAAGTATACCAGCACAAGTTTAGCCGCCGCAACATGGGAAGTGGATGAAATCCTGGTAGTCGGTGTCCCCGATTTTTACGGTCCGACCGTGGTGACGAGCGCTTCGTTCACGAATCTCACGAATGTGTCGGTGACAGGTGGTGGAGACGTGACAGATAATGGAGGTTCTCCCATTATAGCCCGGGGGCTCTGCTACGGGACAGTTATCAACCCCTCACTGAGCGGTACATTTACTGTCGAACCCGGAACAACAGGGCCTTTTACAAGCGATATCACCGGACTCACACCCCAAACTACATACTACGTCAGGGCTTATGCTTCCAATGCCCTCGGAACTTCGTATGGGGATAACGAAATATTCACCACGCTGTGCAATCCCGAACCTCCGATTTGTGATTTCACGGCAAGCACCACCACAATCATGGTAGGAGAGACAATTGACTTCTTCGATGCCTCTGAATTGTGCCCCGATACATGGAACTGGAGCTTCGTGGGAGGAAACCCAATGGCTTCAGCGGATCAGAACCCTACGGACATTATGTGGGAATATCCTGGTGTTTACAATGTTTGCCTGACTGTTACCAATGCATACGGAACTGATGTCCTTTGCAAAATGGGCTACATCACTGTCAACGCTCCGGTAGATGCCGATATCGTGATTACAGAGATCATGTACAATCCTCCTGAGAGTGGAACTGATTCAGTTGAATTCATCGAACTCTACAACAACGATACACAGGCAGTCAATCTGGAGAATTTCTATTTCTCAAAAGGGGTTACCTTTACCTTCCCGAGCTATACCCTCCAGCCCGACGAATATGTCATCGTGGCTGTCAACGCACAGGCAATGCAAAATACCTTTGGGGTGACCTGCCTCGAGTGGACCAGCGGAGCCCTGAATAACGGTGGCGAAGAGATCGTATTGAACGAACCTACAGGAAGCGTGATTGATTCAGTCAATTTTGATGACGTTTTGCCCTGGGATACGCTGGCCGACGGATGGGGCTCTTCACTGGAGCTTTGTGATCCCGGATCCAACAATGCATTGCCGGAGAATTGGAGGCATGCCATTGAATTCGCTGCTGTGAACGGGGTAGGAGATACCATCTATGCTACTCCGCTGGAAGGATGCTCCTATCCTCCGATAGCCGGTTTCTTTGCCGATGATACTACACTCGCAGTTGGAGGTACTGTAAACTTCACGGATGCCTCAACGGGAGCGATCGATACCTTTGAATGGACCTTCGAAGGCGGAGAGCCTGCAACATTCATAGGGGCTGCGCCTCCTCCTGTACAGTATAACGACATGGGAATTTTCGATGTCTCATTGAAAGTCTCCAATATTGCAGGGCAAAATACCCTCATACGTGTAGAATATATCGAAGTTGGTCCAAGTGCCATCTCCTCAGATGGGAACAGAATACCGTTTGCCATCTATCCAAACCCGGTGAGAGATGCCTCCTTCACCGTTTCTCTCCCACTTTTATCGAGGTATTCGGTCACGGTGATAACCGAATTGGGTCATCGGGTATACTCTGTAGAATCAACCGGGCAGAAGATGCAGATACCCGTTTCAGGGTTTAAATCAGGGATCTATTTTGTTCAGGTAATTGATCTGGATAAAGGAACATCAGGAATTAATAAAGTAGTCATTCAATAACAATTAACAGGAAACCTTATGAAACGTTCACTTCTTTTTATCGTTTTATTCATCTCCTCAACTCTTGTATTTTCACAAGGGATGGAGAACTTCGCCAATTATCCGGAAACCGGCAACTCCTATCAGGATGGTACGTTTGTTGGACAGGACGGTTCTACCTGGACCTATTGGCAGTGCCGCGGGGATGTTGTGGTTACAGCACCCACTCCCTGCCTGGGGAAAGACCGTACACCTCCTTCTGAAGTCATTTCAGGGTTGCTGGCTAACGGTTGCGGTACCCTCAGCTTTGATTATATGCAAGGGTTTTCTACCAATGTCAACCTGGATGTCTACGTAAACGGATTGCTTGTGGCAACCGTCACGAGCAGCGGACAGCAAGGCATTGTGTTAAACTCAGGACCTATTGTGGTTGACTCTCCGGGAGATTTTACCCTGAATTTCAAACAGCAAAATACCTCATCCGGACAGGTGGCTATCGATAACATCACCTGGACTGCTTTTGGAGGAGGCCCTTTACCTGAGCCATCCAATTATCCTACAGCATTTGCAGCACAGGCTTTCCCGTTTTCCATCACGCTTACCTGGACTGATGCCGTTGGAACACAAATTCCTACCGCATACCTGATCAAAGGGAGCGATCAGGATAATATCACAGCTCCTGTGGATGGAACTCCTGTAGCAGACGATCCGGATCTCAGCGATGGATCTGGCGCCATGAATGTCCTGAATGGTGTTGGAACCTATACGTTTTATGATCTTCCAAGTAACCAGCCCTTCTATTTCAAAATATTCCCCTATACCAATACCGGGACGAATATCAATTACAAAACCGATGGAACGACACCATCCGTGATGGCTACAACACCCAATATCGTGATCATCAATTACGAAAATTTCAATGATTTCACCCTTGGGACCTGGAGCGCGCAAAACATCATTGGTCAGCAGCAGTTCTGGCTCATCGATTCGATCCATGGTATTGCCGGATCTCCCTGTGCTAAAATGAATGGTTTTAGTGGTGGTGCGGTTGAAAATGAAGACTGGCTCATCTCACCTGCCATGAACTTTGACCTCTACGTCAACGAGCAACTGACATTTCAAACGGCCTGCAACTATGACGGACCCAACCTTGAACTGAAAATCTCCAACGAATATGACGGCGTGAGTGATCCAAACGAGTTTGAATGGGTTGACCTGACAGCCACCCTCTCAGCAGGAGGTTGGTCCTGGACTCCATCCGGAGTTGTAAATATTGCAGGAACTGCTGGCAATAGTGTTTATGTGGGAATGGTATACACCTCAAACTCTTCGCAGGCCAAGACCTGGGAAGTTGACGAAATCCTGATAACCGGCGAGATCCTGATCGGCGTTCCTGAAAAGGTGAAGAACGACTATTCATTCCGTTTCTTCCCCAACCCGGCCAAAGAGAAGGTGACAATTTCATTCCCCGATATGGATGAAAAGATCGTTACAGTTCTCTCAATTCTGGGCTCTACCGTGAAAGAGGACCGTGTTTCCGGAACGACCTCTTCCATATCTTGCTCAGATTTTACTCCCGGTATCTATTTTATCAGGGTTACCGGATCGAACGGAGAAACGGGAGTGAAAAAGCTTATCATTGAATAGTAACAGATGTTCTGAATGAGTCGATATGGCCTTCTTGCTGCATTTTTATTCTTGTTCTCGTGCTTGATATCGGGACAGCATAAGGAGCCATTTAATATTGTCGACAAGCCACTCCGTATCGAGATTCCGGTTCAGTCGGATAAGGAGACACACAGGATCATCCCTTGCGGGAAAGCAGGGATGATCCTGTTTTACAAATCCGTGGAGGTAACGACCGATTTTTCTACCCTCTGGTATTTTACCTACTACGACCGGAACCTTCAAAAGATCTGGGTGAAAAGTGCACCCATCCTCTCCTCGCTTGAATACAAGGACATTGACATCAGGGGAGACACCCTGTATCTCTGCTTTGAGGCGGATAAAAAGAACAGGAACAGAGATGTCAATTTTCAAATCCTGCACATCGCTCTTCCATCCGGTTCCTTTGTTCTCAACAATGGCAAGATCCCTGATCAGGGAGTGATTCTCTCGTTTGAAGTTGTTGGCAGGAAAGCGTTCATTGGATTGAACAATGAGGAGGAAAAATCATCCCTTCTTTTGATGGATCTTCCAACCGGGCAAACCAACATAATTCCCCTGATGCCCGAAGATAAATCAGCTCTTCTTCATTGTTCGGCTAGTCCGGATGGAACGAACCTTACTCTTCTTGTTTCAAAAATCCTGACAAAACGAACGGCCGAACTCTACCTTTGTAAGTTCAGATCAGATGGTACAAAGGAATTTGAGGTGAAGATCAGTACCAATACCCTTACCAACGAGTTTACCAATATTACAGAAATTTCACCTTCTGAATCAGAAACACTGATCATAGGCAGTTATTCTGCAAATCCAGGTACGAAAAAAGCAACAGAAGAGGAATCTACAGGACTGGTTACTGTCTCTTTTGTTTCCGTTGTCCAGAAGTCGATAGAATATTATAACTTCCTGGACCTGAAAAATATAAAGCAGTTGTTAAGTGAAAAGGATGTGCTTAGTCTGAGGAAAAAAAGCATAAAGAAAAGCCGTGCCGATCAGGAGTACTCACTTGATTTTTCTTTGTTGCTGCATCAAATCATACCATGGAAGGGCCAGCTCATTGTAGCTGCTGAAGCGTATCATCCCCAGTACCATACTGAATCGTTTACCGATTATGATTTTTACGGCCGGCCTTATACCAACACCTATTCAGTCTTTGACGGGTACAGGTTTACCGGTATCATACTGGCAGCATTTGATAAGGATGGCAAAATGGTCTGGGATAATGCAATGTCCATCAAGAATCTGCTTTCATTCAACCTCGAGCCAAAAATCAATCTCTACCTTACCGGAAACGAGATCGTACTGACCTATTTAAGTGAGGGCAAAATAGCCTGCCGGATCATCCGGGAATCTGAAACAGTTGAAAAGACTACCTTTTCAGAAATGGAGTTGAATTCGACAAACGACAAATTGCTCAATGAAACCCGAAGCCGGATGGTTCATTGGTACGAAGATTATTTTCTTTGCTATGGATACCAGGAAATCAGGGATATCTCAAAAGGAGGGAATGATAAACGACTTGTCTACTTCTGCAACAAAGTGAAATTTGACCGGTAGTTACTCCAGGATCAACTGGATATCATCGCAAGACAGGATCATGATGGTCGTGTCGAGATAAAAGGTGTTGCAGGATATCTTGAAATTATAGGGGTTGTCGCCTGTCACAACCAGGCACTCCATGTA
>JACZJJ010000094.1 GCA_014860625.1 Bacteroidales bacterium
TTTCACAGCTATTTCAATAATGAGGAAATAAATATTGCAAAAACACATTTTAATATTCAAATTTTATCTATTTTTGCCACCAGTTGTTATTTTATTAACAAATGATAAATAATCTTGACATGAAAAATGAACATCTTATCAGGGATTTAGTGGAAAAACATGGTAGAACCCGGGCTGCGTTGATGCCAATTCTCCAAGGTGTTGAGAAGGTCAGAAGCTATATCTCAGATTCCGATATGATCGAGATTGCCAAAGAGTTGGACCTTTCAGCAGCCCAGGTTTTTGGGACAGCTACTTTCTACTCTTTCCTCTCGACAGAGCCACTCGGAAAATACGTCATCAGGGTATGCAAGACAATCACCTGCGACATGCACGGCAAGAAAATGATCGTCCAGACCATTGAAGAGATGTTGAAAGTGAAAGTTGGCGAGACCACTCCCAACAAAAAGTTTTCACTTCTGGAGACCAACTGCCTCGGATGGTGCCATGAAGGCCCGGCCATGCTGATCAATGAGAAACCGTATACGGGACTTACTCCTGAGCGGGTACACGACATCATCAGCGATTACATCAGTAACTCATAACACGAACAACAAGGAGATAATTCTATGTCAGAATCAAAACTGAAACGAGTAGACCTCATTTTCGGCGAATATTCAAGTGAAAAGTACAAAGTACTGGCAGATACCCTGAAGCGGCCGAATGACGAAATCCTCGATGACCTGTTGGAATCGGGACTAAAGGGTCGCGGCGGAGCAGGTTTCCCTACTGCGATGAAATGGAAATTGGCAGCGGATGAGAAAGCGAGTGAAAAGTATGTCATCTGCAATGCAGATGAAGGTGAACCCGGAACATTCAAGGATCGTGAGATTCTGACCCGGGTTCCAAGGAAGGTCCTGTCGGGGATGGCCATTTGCGGTAAAGTGATCGGAGCAAAACGAGGGTACATTTACCTGCGCGGAGAGTACAGCTTCCTGCTTCCGGAGCTACTGCGTGAAATCGAACAGTACAATGAATTCCTCAAGAAGCTTGGGTTCGATTTTCCGATTGAGGTCAAGCTCGGAAGCGGTGCCTATATCTGTGGTGAAGAGAGTGCTCTTTTTGAATCCATGGAAGGATACCGTGGGGAGCCACGCAACAAACCCCCCTACCCGACCACTTCCGGCTACATGGGGAAACCAACCGTGATCAACAATGTTGAAACATTTGTCAATGTTGTAATGATCATGCGGTTGGGGCCGATACAGTTCAAATTGCTTGGGACCTCTGATTCACGCGGATCAAAGGTATTTTCTGTTTCCGGCGATACCCCCATCCCGGGGATCTACGAGCTGGAGTTAGGCATGCCCCTCGAGCGGTTTGTGGAGGAGTTTGGTGACGGCGATACAAAGGCAGTTCAGGTTGGAGGTGCTTCCGGTTTTTGTGTACCGAGAAAAAAGTTCAAGGAAACTGTCATCGGGTTTGAAGGTGTTCCAACCGGAGGTTCCATGATGCTTTTTAACAGCTCCCGTTCCATGTACAACGTACTCCATAACTACCTCGATTTCTTTGAGGAAGAGTCATGCGGACAGTGTACACCCTGCCGTGTTGGTTGTCAGCAACTTCTCAAAGGGATTGTCGCCGTTAAAAAAGGAGACAAGAATGCGATTTATCTCGAACAGTTATTAAAACTTTCGGAAAGCATGAAGATCACAGCCAAGTGCGGGCTCGGACAATCGGTAGCCAATTCATTCTCCTCCATTGTAAACAACTTCAAGGAAGAGATGATCTACTAGTCATTTATAAACCTGAAAACACCGAAATAAGATATGTCTAAGAAAGTAAATTTAACCATCGACGGAATCAGTGTCACGGTTGACGAAGGCACTACCATCCTGAATGCCGCCAGCAAGCTCAACATCCATATTCCCACGCTATGTTACCACGAAGACTTGTGTGTAGCAGGGAACTGCAGGGTATGTGTGGTAGAGCAGGAGAATTCAAGAACGCTTCCAGCCGCATGTGCCATGCCTGTATCAGAAGGAATGGTGATTCACACAAATAGCGGTAAAGTTCGCGTTGCCAGGAAACACATTGTAGAGTTACTGTTATCCGAACACAATGCCGATTGTACAAAATGTTACAAGAACGGGAATTGCGAATTGCAGTCTCTTGCCTCTCAGATGCTGACCGGCGACCATATGTTTCTCGACCTGGTTCCCGACAAACAATATACGATTGATATCTTTAATTCTGCCCTCATCAAGGACGACAGTCGCTGTATTCGCTGCCAGCGTTGCGTGAGAACGTGCGAAGAGTTGCAAAGTGTCAGTGCGCTGGGCGTTGCCTACCGCGGAAACAAGATGAAGATCTCAACCTTCTACGAACACCCACTTTTTGAAGTGGTCTGCACCAATTGCGGACAGTGCGTAAACCGTTGTCCCACCGGAGCGCTGATCGAGCGGAACTATGTTGACCAGGTATGGGATGCCATCTACGATACGAGCAAACATGTGGTCGTACAAACTGCACCTGCAGTGCGCATCGCTCTGGGAGAAGCTCTTGGCATGCCTCCGGGCAAGATTGTTACCGGAAAGATGGTTACCGCCCTCAAACGGTTAGGTTTCGATGCTATACTGGATACTGACTTTACGGCCGACCTTACAATCATTGAAGAGGGACATGAATTGCTGGACAGGCTAAAACGTGCGCTGGTAGATAAAGACCCCAAAGTGGCGTTGCCAATGGCTACTTCCTGCTCACCGGGCTGGATCAAATTCCTGGAGCATACATTTCCCGAATTGCTGCCAAATCTCTCCACTTGCAAGTCACCTCAGCAGATGTTTGGCGCCCTGGTAAAGACTTACTACGCCCAGAAAAAGAAACTGGATCCGAAAAATATCGTCTCTGTATCCATCATGCCATGCACGGCCAAGAAATTCGAAGCCAATCGACCGGAAATGCGTGCCAGTGGATATAAAGATGTTGATTATGTGCTAACTACGCGCGAGCTGGCAATCATGATTACCCAGGCCGGCCTCGAGTTTGATAAACTTCCGGACAGTAATTTTGACAACATCATGGGCGCATCAACTGGTGCAGCCGTGATTTTCGGGTCAACCGGAGGTGTGATGGAGGCTGCGCTAAGAACTGTTTATGAAGTGGTAACAGGAAGAGAGATTCCCTTTGAGGATCTCAACATCCTCCCTGTGCGAGGAACTGAAGGTGAAGTAAGGGAAGCCAGCCTTCTCATTACCAAAACAAAACCTGAATTCAGGTTCCTGGAAGGCGTGGAGCTAAAATGCGTGGTAGCAAACGGTTTAGCTTATGCCAAAGAGGTGATGCAGAATGTGAAGGATGGAAAAGCCAATTACCATTTCATCGAGATCATGGCTTGTCCCGGTGGATGTTTGGGAGGTGGCGGACAACCCATTCCGACCAACAAAGAGATTCGTTCCAAGAGAAAAGAGGCTATTTACAGGGAGGACGCAGGGATGCCGCTCAGAAAATCGCATGAGAACCCCGACGTAAAGGAAATTTATGCTGACTTCCTGGTAAAACCACTCGGGCACAAATCACATGAATTACTCCATACTCATTATACTCCGCGAAAGCGATACTAGTTTTGTGAACTACTCTCAAGAGGCCACCTTTTTCCGGGTGGCCTTTTTTATTTATTACCTTTACATCGCCTGATCCATACTGGTTTCGTATGAAGCTACCTCCAATCGCCATCTACTGTTCCTCGAGAAGCTGGGGTGGACTTGAAATGAACACGTTGCGTCTGTCCGCATGGATGGCCGAAAGGGATCATCAGATAACCCTGTTCTGCATGCACGATTCACCTCTCGCAACCTATGCTGCTGAACAACATGTTCCGGTGCGATACATTTCCAGAAACAATCGATACTTCGATCTCCCGCGAGCTATTGTGATGAAAAAGGAGCTTGAAAGGTCAGGCATCCGGGTACTAATCCTTGTAGACAACCGGGACCTTGATTTCGGAGTCCTGGTAAAACTGCTGTACGTTAAGCGCATTCGGTTGATCTACCAGCAGCATATGCGGCTTGGCATCCGGAAGAGAGACCCCATTCACATAGTTCGATTCCGTCAACTGGATGCGTGGATCACCTTGCTGCCATACATGAAAAAGGAGATTCTCTCAAAAACCACCTATCCTGAGAAACGAATCCATTTGATCCCATTGGGGCTGGATGTCACTGCCCTGCGAGCCTCTCTCCCGACAAAAGAAATTGCAAGAGAGCAACTTAAACTACCTGAAGATGTATTCACTATCGGCATCCTTGGAAGGCTTGATCCTCAAAAAGGGCAGCATATCGTAATTGAGGCTCTCGCTTTGTTGAAAGAACAAGGAGTTTCCTGCCTCCTTCTGGTTATGGGCGAGACTACCCGAAATGAAGGAGAAGATTATTTGCAGAAACTTCAACAATTGGTCGTTGAGAAAGGGATGCAGGATCATGTCTTTTTTCGCGGGTACCACGAAAACATCACCGGTTTTTATGCTGCCATCGATCTGTTTGTCCTGGGCTCTTATGAAGAGACCTACGGCATGGTTACTATTGAAGGGATGCTGTGCGGAGTGCCGGTGGTGGGATCGAGAGCCGGAGGCACAACGGAACTGTTAGGCAACGGAGAGTTCGGGTGGCTCTACCAACCAAAAGACCCGGCTGATCTTGCACGCACGATTATAAGGGTTAAGAGCGACCCGAAACAATTGCAATACACTGTAACTGCGGCATTAGAACACGCGTTAAAAGCCTACTCCCACACAGAAGAGTGTATAAAAATCGAAGAGCTGCTGCGAAGCCTGACTTGAAAATTATTCCGTATCTTCCTCTTTCTCAATATTCTTTTTGAAGATAATGTCTTTTTTCATTCTTGGCGGAGGTGGAGGAGGAGGAATGTTTCCGGTCCAAATGATGACATCTTCATTGTAATCCTGCAAAGCATCTTCATCAATCTCGATGGTGATCCGTTTACCGTTTTTCGTCTCTTTTATCTTGTAACTTGTTACCGCACTCATCGGAATGTCTCCAAGAACATCAGCAAGGCTTTCCCCTCTCTTTGGAGGGCTGACGCGCATGGTCTCAAAGCAATGTTCGGGTCTGCCAAAATAGTGCATGTTACCCATATGCATCGCTTTCTCCATCTCTTCTCCTTCAAGCTCAATCTCCATCTCTTTCAGGTATTTCCCCATATCTTTCATTTGAACTTCATATTCCTTCATGGCTTCCTCGAATGCTTCCATATTAAAATCTTCATCGATCGTAAAAACAGTATCGATGGTAACGCTCTCCCCATCTTTATCTGTTTCTACTTTTACTTTGATCACATTGCGGGGCTTTTTTACCAGCGTATCCTGAGCAACCAGGATCCCGGAAAACAAGGAGGTCATGCCAACAACCAGAAGTGTCAGGATAACCGGTTTTACTAATTTCATTGGATTTTTCATAAAGCTGATTATTAGGTTTTACAAACTTACTGAATTCTTGACTTTTGAAGTTACAAAACTATTCCGGATAACAACTTTCTACTGTTAAGGAGTCGTTAATGTTGGTTAATGAAACGTTAATTATCTAATTTCGGCCCATTTGATTTAGTAATTTTGGTGCATGAATAAAAGATGGCTCTCCTTAATCATTCTTTTCATTAGTCTCTCTCTCGCGGGAATTATCGTGGTGCAGTACTTATGGATCAGGAATGCCATGAAGATCCGTGAAGCACAGTTCAATCAACGAGTAAATGATGCCCTTGGGAATGCGGTTGCACGACTTGAGACCCATGAAAATGTTTCACTTGTTAGTTCCAGGCTCATCTCAGACAGCATTCGTGACCTTATCCAGAGTTACGCCAATGACAGCATATCGCTGGCCCAGGATCAGATCGATGCTGAACTTCTTCATGATGCGTTGAATAACTTTCCTGTTCACTTTTCTGAAGAGCGTGTTATCCGGGCCAACCCCGGTGTAAGGTATAAAACCTCAGAGAAAGCATCCCGGAGAAATGAGGAATATTTAAAAGACCAGGAAAGCAGAGCGCAGCAACAAAAATACATGGACTCCCTGATGGGACGGCTTCAGGCCGAATTATTCTTTGACAATGAATTCGTGAACATTCAGTTTGAGTGGGAGGCCCAGCAACTTGAGACCCTTGATTCTGTTTGGGTTATCCAGGAGCAATATTTTCAACAAAGGGTTACGAAAGAGAATGATCCGGCAAAAAAAAACAGCAGGAATCCGGAAACCCATTATCAAGCGATTCCGAGGTCTTCCGTAAAAAGAATCGGTTCCCGTATTGATGAACCAGGGATCACCGGAGGATTCGTGATCAGCAGTTACGCCTCTCCACAGGTTGTGGTTGTTCCCCCTCCTCCCTCCCCACCAGGCACGAAAAAGTCTTCAAAGATCCTTGAAGATAAAATCAAAAAGCTTGACAGACGGGCATCTCAACTACAGGACCTCATCCAGCGTATGGCTGTGGAATTTGAAGAAATACCAAAAACCGTTGAATCCAGGATTGACAAAGATTTGCTTGAAAACACACTGAAGTCATCACTCTCAGACAAAGATGTCGCCATTCCTTTTGAATTTGCCGTATTTTCACCACTAAATGACAGCAATCCCACTCCTATCCGGTCGGCAGGTTACCTCGATCCCCATGAGGCAACAGACCATCTGGTTTCGTTATTCCCAAACGACGTGATTGAAAAACCCGATCAATTATTGGTCTACTTCCCGGGTCAGAAAAGCCATATCCTGAAATCGCTGTCGGTCCTGATGTTCGGATCTATCCTCTTCACCCTGATAATCGTGATGTCGTCGGGATTGAGTATTTTTGTTATCATCAGGCAAAAGAAGGTTTCGGATATAAAAACCGACTTTATCAATAATATGACCCATGAATTCAAGACGCCTATAGCGACGATTTCCATCGCTGCCGATTCCATCAACAACCCCAAAGTCATTGATTCTCCGGACCTGATTAAATCTTACACAAAAATCATCAAAGAGGAGAATATCCGTATGAATACACGGGTTGAACAGGTTCTGCAGATGTCGCTGCTCGACAGCAGGGATTTCAAGCTTCATCTGGAGCCGTTGGACATCCACTCGGTAATCAGTCGCACCGTGGATCATTTCAAATTGATCGTTGAGAAGCGCGGAGGAACTATTGAAACACAGCTTAATGCATCAAATTCGGTGGTTTTGGCTGATGAGGGACACATCCGCAATGTATTGATGAATTTGCTTGACAATGCCAATAAGTACTCCTTTACCCAGCCCGATATTTGTATTAAGACCGGAAACCGATCGGGGAGTTTCTTCTTCACGGTGGAGGATAAAGGGATGGGGATGAGCCAGGATGTCCAAAAAAGAGTGTTTGATAAGTTTTTTCGGGTTACAACGGGGAATGTTCACAATATCAAAGGGTTTGGTCTTGGCTTAAGCTATGTCAAGGCCATCGTCCTGGCTCATCATGGAGAGATTAAGCTCACCAGTGACCAGGATAAAGGCAGTCAGTTTGAGATCCAGTTCGCCATATCACCATATATTAATCAACAATGAGCAATCACATAAAAGTACTCCTGGTTGAGGATGATCCCAATTTCGGGTCGATCATGAAATCCTACCTCGAACTGAATGAATACTCCGTTGTTCTGAGGACGGATGGCAAACAGGGGTTGGAGGCCGTACAGGAGGACTCGTTTGATATCTGTATTCTCGATGTGATGATGCCTGAGATGGATGGCTTTACCCTTGCGAGGGAAATTAAGAAACTTCATCCTGATTTGCCTTTCATCTTCCTTACTGCAAAATCCCTGAAATCGGACATGCTTGAGGGCTTCAAAACGGGTGCCGACGACTACATCACGAAGCCTTTTGATTCGGAGGTTCTGCTATACAAACTGAAAGCCATTCTGAAACGTCATGCCCAGTTAAATGAGGACGAGAGTAAGCTTCTTGATTTTAAAATAGGCAAATTCACATTTCATTTCACCCTGCGTACTCTCACAATTGGAGATCATGTTCAGTCATTGTCGCCAAAGGAGGCCAAGCTTCTCAGGATGTTATGCGAATCGCAGGAAGGAATCCTCGTTCGGAAGCAGGCACTTGAAAAAATATGGGGAGATGACAATTACTTCAACGGACGCAGCATGGATGTTTTCCTGGCCCGTCTGAGAAAATATCTCAAACGGGATCCGGAAATTGAAATTGCCAACATTCATGGAAACGGGTTCCGGCTGATTGCAGGGAAATGACTGCTGCTATTCGAACAAGTATACATTCATTGCCCAGTAGGTGGCTGATCCGGCAAAATAACCGATAAGGGCCCAAATTGAGACCTTTTTGAGGTACCAGATAAAATCAATCTTCTCCATCCCCATTACTGCAACACCTGCTGCAGAACCTATAATAAGGATACTTCCTCCTGTTCCTGCACAGTATGCAAGCATTTCCCAGAAATAATGATCGACAGGAAACACCGATTCGTACATCCCCATCGCTCCGGCAACCAACGGTACGTTGTCGACAATGGATGAAAGAATCCCGATCACCACATTAATCAGGTACAGGTTGCCAACATATTCATCGAGTGATGTAGCCAGCAGGCGCAGATGACCGGCACTCTGCAGGGCTGCAACAGCCAGCAGTATACCCAGAAAAAACAAGACACTTGGGGTATCCACTTTCCTGAGGGTTCCTACGACAGTCAACATCGGCTTGTGCTCCTCATTTTTCGATTTATGCAGGATTTCAGTAATCACCCATAAAATACCCAGCCCCATCAGCATGCCAAGGTATGGTGGAAGGTGCGTGACGGTTTTGAAAACAGGCACCATCAGAAGAGATCCAACGCCAACGCTGAATATGAAGTTTCGTTCAAAGGAGGAGGTGGGATTATGTCCACTCTCCTTGTCAGCATGGGCAGGTCGCCGCACGACTCCTTTCATCAGGAATGAGAGGAATATCAGGGGTATAACCATCGACACCATACTAGGCACTATCGTTTTTGCAATGATATTCAGTGTTGTAACGTGGCCCCCGATCCAAAGCATGATGGTGGTCACATCGCCGATGGGGCTCCAGGCTCCTCCGGCATTGGCGGCAATGATCACCATCCCAGCGAAAAACCAGCGATCTTTTTTATCCGCAATGAGTTTCCTGAGCAACGCAATCATCACGATGGAAGTGGTCAGGTTATCCAGAGCAGCAGACATAAAGAAGGTGAGTATGCTCAAAATCCAGAGGAGTTTGACCTTGTTGGTTGTGGATATCCTGTCTGTTATGATCCGGAATCCTTCATGTGAATCCACCAACTCGACAATGGTCATCGCGCCGAGGAGGAAGAAGAGAATTTCAGAAATTTCGCCCAGATGCGTCAACAGTTCATGATGCGAAACCCACGTCTGAAAATTACCGTTGGTGAACTCTTCCAGGTATTTGTGAAAGCTCTCTGAATTGATCAGAATCTGTTCACCGCCAAAAATAAACAACACCCACATCATAACAGCCAGAAGCAATGCGGTGGCAGACTTATTGACCTTTAACGGATGCTCCAATGCAATAGCAGCATAGCCAAGGATAAAAACCACGATCATTAAATAGAACATATTTCCGGGATTAGATAATTACTTGATTCTGAATTTTGGGCGCAAATCTACGCATTTCCATTGATAAGCAAATAAGTTAAAGAATTAACAGCTAATTGTTAATTTTTCAACAATTTATCCATTGGATCCAATTTTTTATCTACTTTTATCTACGAATCTAAACGTATCCACATGTATTTAAAAAACCTTCCTCACAAGACAGTTGAGCGTCTGAGTCAGTACAGAAGGGCTCTGCTGTTGACTTTATCGAAGGAAAAGACACATGTTTTTTCACATGAGATAGCCCTGATGCTGCATATTACACCAGTTCAGGTTCGTCGCGATCTGATGCTGATCGGTTATTCGGGGAACCTTCGGAAAGGATATGATATCAAGGAGTTGATCGAATTGATCGGCCGTATTGTAGATACAGAGAAAGGCCAGCGTGTTGCTGTTGTTGGATTGGGGAACCTCGGGAAGGCGATGATCAGTTATTTTAAAGGGAAGCGTACAAAACTCTCCATTATTGCGGCGTTCGATGTGAATCCCGAAAAGATCAACCGTGGTTATGACGGAGTGTCTGTTCACCACATCAGCAGCCTGTCGGAAGTCATCAAAAAACACAATATTTCTATAGGCATCATAACGGTGCCAGCCGATCAGGCCCCCGATATTGCCGAAGCCCTCGTGGATGCAGGGATTAAAGGGATTCTTAACTACTCACCCAAGCCCCTGAATGTTCCTCCCTATGTCTACCTTGAAGAGTATGATATGATCACATCACTGGAGAAAGTTGCCTTTTTCGCCAAGAAAAACGACGAACGGTTCAAGTAAGAGGGAAACGTTGAAGATTTATTACGACTTCGAACATCTTGAAGATATCCGGAATGCAGTTGTAACAACTGGTTCGTTTGACGGTGTGCATTCCGGACATAAAGTTATCATTGAGAGACTAAAAAAGCTGGCTTTCGATATAGACGGTGAAACCGTACTGATCACGTTTCATCCTCATCCCCGAAAATTGCTATACCCTGATACGTATGGCAAAGATCTTCGTCTCATCACCTCTCCCAGGGAAAAAATCGAGCTTCTCTCCAGGGCCGGACTGGATCACCTGATCATCGTGAACTTTACGAAAGAGTTCTCTCAGATCTCTTCTGTCAGCTTTGTGAGGGATATTTTGTTGAAGAAACTCCATGCACGGAAGATTATCACTGGGTATAACCACCATTTCGGCCACAACCGTGAAGGCGATACGGAGCAGATGACACAGCTTGGCAAGCAGTACAATTTTGAGGTGGAGGAGATTCCCGAACAGGAGGTTCAGCAGGAGTCGGTCAGTTCTGTCTCTATCAGAAAAGCGTTGATGGAAGGGGATATCAAACGGGCAAACAGTTACCTTGGTCACAATTACATCATTACTGGCAAATGCACCTGTTTGAAGCCACAGGCCAAGGATTCACCATTTTTTCCCTATTCGATGCAACTTGAAGAAGAGACGAAACTGCTACCGCCCGACGGGTCATACCCGGTAATTATCATTGATGACGACGACAAGTATTCTGGAAACTGTACGATCCGAAATAACCAGGAATCTCCTCTGATGGCATCAATTCTGTTTGAAACGAAGGAACCTGTGAACTGTTCTTCGGAGATCATCACCCTCATATTTCAGGACTTTACACCCGACGCTTATGGAAATTGATATTCTGACCATATTCCCTGAAATATTTGACGGGCCGTTCAGTCAGTCCATTATCAAACGTGCCCGCGACAAGGAGGTCGTCACGATCCGCTTGCATAATTTCAGGGAATATTCCTCAAACAAACATAAAAACGTTGATGACTATCCCTATGGAGGAGGTGCCGGAATGGTTATGCTGGCAGAACCCATTGTGCGCTGCATCGAATCACTGACAGCTCAACGAAGTTATGATGATGTCATCTACCTGAGTCCTGATGGCGAGTTACTGACGCAACATTTTGCCAACCAACTTTCTGTGAAAAAGAACCTGATACTCCTTTGCGGTCATTACAAGGGAATTGACGAAAGGATCCGCGAACTGGTGATCACACGCGAGATCTCGATTGGCGATTATGTCCTCTCGGGAGGTGAACTTGCAGCCGCCGTGGTGGTTGACAGCATTGTGAGGCTGATTCCGGGGGTCCTTGGGGATGAAACTTCAGCCCTTTCCGACTCGTTCCAGGACAACCTGCTCTCGCCCCCGGTCTACACCCGGCCGGCCGAGTTCCGTGGTAAAAAAGTCCCTGATGTCCTTCTTTCCGGAAATGACAGAGAGATTGTAAGGTGGAGGCATGAACAATCCCTGGAACGCACCAGGAAGCGCCGCCCGGGCCTTTACGATGATCTCTGACCTCTGCTTCAGAGTAGATTTTCGTGAAAATTATCTCCATTCCCGTTTTGCGAAAAGAAAAAATGTCTATATTTGCACTCCCTTTTCAAAATAAATTTTAACGGAGAAACAGGATGAACAAAGCTGAGATCATGAAGTATGTTGTGGAGAATGTTGTTGAGAAACATGAGCTTCCCGCATTTAAGGCAGGTGATACGATTACCGTTCATTATAAAATCAAAGAAGGTAACAAAGAGCGTATCCAGAGTTTTCAGGGTGTTGTTCTCCAGCGTGCCGGAGAAGGTCATACAGCAACATTTACCGTAAGGAAGATGTCAGGCAACATCGGTGTTGAACGGATTTTCCCCATTGCTTCCCCATTCATTGAGAAGATTGATGTAAACAAACGGGGTGTTGTAAGACGGGCCAGAATTTTCTACCTGAGAGAACTCCAGGGCAAGAAAGCAAGAATCAAAGAGAAGAGAAAATAGACTCTACGGATATAAAGCGAAAGGGCAGCCAGTGGCTGCCCTTTCTTTTTAGTTCATCACCAGAAACATGGTACCGGTAGAATGAGTCTTACAAGTAGACAAGGATTTCGAGTAGTTTAGTATATTCCTGATCACATATTCGCTGGGAGAAACATTCGTGTTGCTATTCTGTTGACCTTCGGAGTTTGATACCCCTTCTGACACAGAATTTCCAAATAAACGTGTAAAGCTTCGCTTCATAGGCATGACTTGTTGTTTTGTGATGATTCATACCTATGAAACGGAGTTATTCCGCACTTATTTTACTTGTTAAAAAAAATATGGGAATGGGCCCGGAGAGCCGTGGGGCCGTGGGCTGTGGTGCCGTGGTTACATGGAAAGGATGACCTCTTTCTCCTTGACCAGTTTTCTGAGGTTGATCAGGGCATATCTCATTCGCCCGAGAGCGGTATTGATACTGACATTCGTTACCTCTGCGATATCCTTGAAACTCATATCGTTGTAGTGTCGCATGACCAGCACCTCCTTCTGTTCTTTCGGAAGGTATTCGATCAGCCGTTTGACATCTTTGTGTATCTGTTCGGTGATCATCATCTCTTCAACTGATTCAACAGGCAACCGAACTTTATCAAATATATCGTACTCATCCCGGTTTTCAATGATCGGAATTCGTTTGGCCTTCCTGAAATAGTCAATGATGAGGTTATGGGCAATACGCATCGCCCATTGGATAAACTTCCCTTCCTCTTTGTACTGACCTGAACGAATGGTGTTAATTACCTTGATAAATGTATCCTGAAACAAATCCTCAGCCAACTCTTTATCCTTAACGATCATAAGGATATAAGCGAATACACGGTTCTTGTGACGTTGAACTAGCTTTTCGAGGGCGGATTCTTGACCGGCTAAATATCTGCCAATCAGTTCTTGATCACTGATTGCCTGGGTGCTCATGGGACCTCCTTTTTTAGAGAAAAAAGAGTAGAGTTTTAGCCGATAAATTCCCTCCTATACGTTATGCGCAAAGCGCGGTGAGTTTCTTTCTAATACGCCCTTTTTTGTGAAAGGTTGCAGCAAAAGTAGTGAAAAAAAAAAGAAAAGCAAATTTTCTTACTATTTTCGCAGTTTCTGTGGGATCGACACTATGAGACGGAATGAACACCCAGACCCGAAGGAGTACATTGTTATCAAAGGTGCCCGGGTCAACAACCTGAAGAATATCAGTCTGGCAATACCCCGCAACAAGTTTGTGGTGATTACGGGACTTTCCGGTTCCGGAAAATCCTCGTTGGCATTTGATACACTTTATGCCGAAGGTCAACGCCGGTATGTTGAGAGCCTTAGTGCTTATGCCCGTCAATTCCTTGGGAGAATGACAAAGCCTGATGTTGATTCCATCCAGGGCATCGCACCGGCCATTGCAATCGAGCAGAGGGTCAACACCCTCAATCCCAGATCGACCGTAGGAACCTCCACCGAGGTATATGAATACATCAAACTTCTCTATGCCCGGATTGGAAAAACCTTCAGTCCCGAATCCGGCAAGCTGGTAAAGCGCGACAGCGTTTCTGATGTCGTGGATTTTCTCCTCTCCGCCGAAAAAGGAGCCAAAGCCACGATTTTTGCACCGCTTAACGGCATCACGGAAAATGGAGATCTGAAAACCAGGTGTAAAGTGCTTCTGCAACAGGGATTTATACGGGTAATGGTGGACGGGGAGATTGTCCGCATTGAAGAGGCTCTTGAAAAAGAGGAATGCAGCTGCAAAGAGCTGCTTCTTGTTGTTGACCGCGTAGCCATTGCACCTGAAGATGAAGACCTTGCAAACAGGCTGGCAGACTCTGTCCAAACGGCCTTCTTTGAGAGCCATGGGTATTGCATCGCGGAAGTTTCCGGAGTGAAGACAAAACGGCATCAGTTTTCCAATAAATTTGAAGCCGACGGAATTGTTTTTGAAGAGCCTTCCGAGAATTTCTTCAGCTTTAACAACCCATACGGCGCCTGCAAACATTGCGAAGGATTTGGGAGCGTAATCGGTATCGATGAGGATCTTGTTATTCCCAATAAAAGTCTCTCCGTTTACGAGGATGCCATAGCCTGCTGGCGAGGAGAGAAGATGAGCGAGTGGAAGAATGAACTGATCATGCATGCCTACAAATTTGATTTTCCCGTACATAAGCCATTTTTTGAACTCACTCCGCAGCAACGATCTCTGTTGTGGAAAGGCAACAAATATTTCAAGGGTCTCAACAAGTTCTTCGAGTTTGTCGAGAGTCAGAATTACAAAGTCCAGTACCGTGTGATGATGTCGCGCTATCGTGGCAAAACTGTTTGTCCCGAATGCAATGGCACCAGGTTAAGAAAAGACGCCTCTTATGTAAAGGTTGGCAAGAAATCGATCAATGAACTGGCTCTGACACCCATCAGCGAGCTGGGTAACTTTTTTTCGAAACTGAAACTTACTGAATATGAAGAGCGAGTTGGAAAAAGGCTGCTTACTGAACTTACAAACCGACTGGAAGCCCTTACCGATGTGGGATTGGGGTACCTCACCCTGAACCGGCTCTCCTCCACCCTCTCCGGCGGGGAATCCCAGCGGATCAACCTCTCTACCGCTCTGGGAAGCAGTCTTGTCGGCTCTATGTATATCCTCGACGAACCCAGTATCGGCTTACACCCCCGGGATACACAGCGCCTGATAAAAGTTCTTTACAAACTGCGCGATTTGGGAAATACAGTTATCGTTGTCGAACACGATGAAGAGATCATCCGGGCAGCCGATGAAGTGATTGATATCGGACCATTGGCCGGACAGCATGGCGGAGAGGTCGTTTTCCAGGGGGATGTACACGAGATGATATCCTGCGAAAAAAGCCTTACAGGTCAGTATCTCGGGAATAAACTCTCCATAAAACTCCCAACGAAACGCAGAAGCTGGAAAGAGTTTATCAGCATAAAAGGGGCGCGGGAGAATAACCTGAAGATGATTAACGTGGATATCCCCCTGCATATTTTCACGGTGGTGACCGGCGTAAGCGGTTCAGGGAAGACATCCATGGTCAAGCGGATCCTCTTCCCTTCGCTGAAAAAGATCCATGGTGGATGGGCTGAGAAGACCGGAAAATTTGACCATATCGAAGGAGATTACAACCGCATCGGATCCGTTGAGATGGTAGACCAAAACCCCATTGGCCGCTCCTCCCGATCCAATCCAGCTACCTACATCAAGGCGTTTGATGAGATTCGCCACCTCTTTGCCGATCAAAAATTGTCGGTCGTCAGAGGTTATAAGCCAGGCTTTTTCTCATTCAATATTGCCGGAGGGCGTTGCGAGGAGTGCGAAGGAGACGGCGTTCAGAAGATAGAGATGCAGTTTATGGCAGATATTTTCCTCACCTGTGATGCCTGCCACGGAAAACGTTTCAAGGAGGAGGTACTGGATGTAAAATACCGTGAAAAAACGGTTGTAGATATCCTAGACATGACGGTCGACGAAGCGATCGATTTCTTTTCACACGACGACAAGCCCTCCTCTACTGAGAAGAGAATTCGCATGCGCCTGCAATCACTCCAGGATGTGGGCCTGGGATACCTCAAGCTGGGACAGTCTTCGTCAACCCTCTCCGGGGGTGAAGCGCAGCGGATCAAGCTGGCATTTTTCCTCTCCAAAGGAAATACTGAGAAGCCCACCCTTTTTATCTTTGACGAACCTACGACCGGACTCCACTTTCACGACATCCACAAGCTGCTGATCGCATTTGACTCACTGATCGAGATCGGTCATTCGATCTTGGTTGTTGAACACAATCCCGAAGTCATCAAATCGGCCGACTGGGTGATCGACCTGGGTAAAGAAGGCGGAGATGAGGGAGGGAACCTGGTATTTGCCGGCACACCTGAGGATCTTGTGAGGTGCAAGGAGTCCTATACGGGGTATTATTTGAGGGAGAAAGTGAAGTAGGGAAGTAGGGAAGTAGGGAAGTAGGGAGGTAGGGAGGTAGGGAGGTAGGGAAGTAGGGAAGTAGGGAAAGAGTGATGGGGTGTGAATTGAAGCGAAAAGCGAACAGCGAAACATCATGAAAAGTATTAATCCTGCAACCAACAAAATTATCAAAGAGTACCGTGAACACTCGGCTGAAGAGGTTGTTGATATCATCAACCATTCGCATGAGGAGTGGCTTCAGTGGAGAACTACTCCATTTTCACATCGTAGTGAACTTATGTTAAAAGTTGCTGCACTGTTAAGAAACCGTAAATCAGAACTTGCCACGTTGATGACTCTTGAGATGGGAAAGATCATCCGGGAGTCGGAAGCAGAAGTGGAGAAATGTGCCTGGGTATGTGAATTTTATGCAGAGAATGCCGAGCAGTTTCTCACAGATGAGGAGATCGTTTCAGATGCCTCCAGAAGCTTTGTAGCCTTTCACCCACTGGGACTTGTGCTGGCGGTAATGCCATGGAACTTCCCCCTGTGGCAGGTATTCCGGTTTGCGGCTCCTGCCCTGATGGCCGGGAACGGCGGGCTGTTGAAGCATGCCTCCAATGTACCGGGTTGTGCCCTGGCCATAGAAGAGATCTTTCGTGATGCCGGCTTCCCTGCTCATCTTTTCCGTGCGCTGATGATTCCTTCAGCCATGGTGGAAGCGGTAATTGATCACCCGTATGTTACGGCTGTCACCCTTACAGGCAGTGAATTCGCCGGGAGCGAGGTAGCTTCTGCTGCAGGCCGGCAGATCAAAAAGAGCCTTCTCGAACTGGGAGGATCCGATCCCTTCATCGTACTGGATGATGCCGATCTGGATTTGGCTGTTCCTGCTGCTGTCAGTGCCCGTCTCATCAATCAGGGCCAGAGCTGTATTGCGGCTAAGCGGTTTATTGTTCAGGAATCGGTACTGGAAGAGTTTACCAACAGGATTCATAAGACATTCGCTGCGTTGAAAGTGGGAGATCCAATGGATCCTGAAACACAAATCGGTCCAATGGCTCGCCCCGATCTGGTGGACGATGTCGACCGCCAGGTAAAAGAATCGATCCGTTTGGGAGCGATCTTAATCGCGGGAGGAGCCAGATATGACCGGGGAGGGTGCTACTATCAGCCAACTATCCTGACAAATGTCAAACCAGGTATGCCAGCCTATTCAGAAGAGACTTTCGGACCTTTACTTGCCATCATCCCTGCTTCAACAGAAGCAGAGGCTGTGAGCATCGCTAACGACTCTGTATTCGGACTTGGAGGTTGTGTTTGGACGAAAGACGTCACACGAGGGGAACAGATCGCGCGACAGGTGGAAAGCGGTGCCGTATTTGTAAACGGCATGACCAAATCCGACCCGCGGCTTCCGTTCGGAGGAATTAAAAAGTCGGGATACGGCCGGGAGCTTGGGAGTTACGGCATCCGGGAGTTTGTAAATGTCAAGACTATCTGGATAGCATGACCAGTTGGCAGTTGGCAGTTGGCAGTATCCAGTGATCCAGTGATCCAGTGATCCAGTGATCCAGTCATCCCTTCACTTTTTCTTTGATCGTAAAATTGAAACGTTTACCTTTGCACCCTCAAACGGCGAGGTAGCTCAGCTGGTTAGAGCGTCGGATTCATAACCCGGAGGTCACGAGTTCAACTCTCGTCCTCGCTACAAACAAATAGCAAAATGGCGAAATGGTGCAAACCGGCTCGCCATTTTATTTTCTGATCATTAATTTGAAAACTATCTATCTGATTCTGGGTTGTAAAGGTGATTCCCTTAGGCAAGCATTGTTGGGAAATAACAATAGAATGTACACAAAGCAAGAACAAAAAAAAACACCCTGAAAGCAGCCTCATCATCGTCTTTTATAGAACAGATATACATATGAACTGAATAGGATCACCATAATCACCTGGATGGTGATAGGGGTTGAGACGAGTTCGGAGTCTAAAACGGTCATCTGAATTAACCCGAATTTGATCAGGTAGTAAGCAATCTTACTGATCAGAATACTCAACAGAATCGCTGGAAAAAGATACTTCATCCGCTTGGTCAGGAGGTAGAACAGAAACACATTGAATACCAGTTCAAAGGTGATGAGCATCATCTTCGGAACTACCGGATGGCTTGAGATCAGAAATGAGAAGAGAGGCATGGTCAGCGCCAGCAAGTAAGCATTCTTCTTACTGGTATGAACCAGTGCAAGGATAAGCATTAGCCGCATGGGTTCGATCAGATAGACAGGGAGACTGAGCAGGTGAGAGATGGATGGAACAAGATAGATAAACAACAGCGCTCCCGAGTCAATGAATACGCTTGCGATGGTTGTCCGCTGTAAAACAGCCGTAGATATTGCTTTCATAACCTCTTTAGTTTTTTATTAGTTTAACCTGCTGAAGCCCATTCACGTGACGGAAGCCTATCAGATAGGTACCTGAAGGGAAGGTGGTCATTTCGACCCTTAACGTAGCTTCCGGAGGAATCGTTCCAGTAATCAGCTCTTTTCCGTTCATGTCTGTCATCCTGCAATCTACAGCGAAGGTCTCTCGGTTAAGAATCTGCACTACACCGGCAGTTGGGTTAGGAAATACCCGGATGTTCAATGGAGCCTGGTATGCATCAATTCCTGTATTGCCTTCATGAACTTTAATGAGCTCTATTCCTTCCCCTGTCTCCAGATTTCTGGTATATTGTTTATGAAGGGAATCGTTCCAGTGTTCGTGAACACCGAGTGAAGCAATGAGAACCCCATCGTTATCCGGATCATACGTGATTGTTTCAGGCCAGAGAGATGAATCGGCAGCCTGATGCAGGTAATCATCCACACCAGACCAGTTGGGACGACTTGTGGCTACTGTTGGGCCATGGTATTCAGTACGGAGAAAATCATGACAAACAGACTCGATTGCCACCGGATCCAATGACATAAATATAGAAGAGCACCAGTCATCCTCAAAGGGAATAGACTCCCATTTGTAAGGTACGGCGAGGGCTTCTTCGCTGGGGTATAATCCATCAACAATCATTAACAGGTTTTTTCCGCTGAGCAGATTGTGCATCATGATATCTGTTTGCACCCGGTACAAGCCATATCCCAGACGTATCGGATCATCAGCTCCATCCATCAGCCCGCTATGAAGATGCATCGCCCAATCCCTGGTAAACGAACCGAAATGATTCTTGGCGGCAAGCGTTATCCCAGCGGTGGCATGGGCTTTCATGGTAGGAATGTTGATCAGGTAATCCATCTCCACCATCACGGTAAACAACTTATCGGTAACGGCATCCGGCATAACGACTCCATGGTCGGAAAAGAAGACTTTGTCGTCGGTGGTTCTTACCACAGGAGTTCTGCCCAGGCTGACTACATCCAGTTCGGGATGAATCAGGTTATTGCCCAGGTACTTGACATCGGGAAATTCAATGTGCCAAAGGTCGTAGAACTCCTTGTAAATGTTCCGGGCCGGATCGCCCACGCAAATCATTTCCTGAGGAACTCCGGCAACCGACACCAGTTGGCGAAGCATCGACAAAACAACATACGGATTCGTTTCCGCGGTAAATACATTCACAGCGAGATTATCGTTTCGGCTCAGATCCGCATAGTACTTTCCTGATGAGAGTCCTCCATAGGCAGATGTTGCATTGATCTTGATGAAAATTTTCTCACCTGCCGCATACCCTGTGTTCCCATTCCCGTTAACGGAGTTGTGGTAGGTAAAAATCATTTCCCAGGCCTCCGCGTTAGTTGAAGCTCCTGTTAACGCAAGTAATGATTTGATCAACATGCTGTCAATCACCGTCATGTTGTTGTTTTTCGCCATAAACCAGGCATCATCGCCATCGTCAATCACCCCGTCGTTGTTTGATGTATTCGTACAATTCTCATTCGTGGCATCATCATCCCACATCCAGACTACCCGGCCGGGGAAAATCCCTTTGGCTTCGCCAATGGGAGCATTCGGCGGGAAATACCCTAAGCTGCTGCTTGATTTACCGGCAACCAAAATTGGATTTTGCAAGGTTGCGGAAAAGAGAAAAAGCATCGTAGCGGTAAACAGGAAAAAGAGGGCCAAGGAGAGGTTTGGTTTTGCCAAATAGTCTTTGAAACGGTTGAATGCAAAAATTGTCCCTCCCAAACTCATCAGGTAAAGAACGAAGCCTGACATAAAAGGTGCCGTCGCCTGCATGCATGGATACGAGGCCCGGCTGGGCTTTGGAATGACACGAATCAAAAACCAGACAGTTGCCAGCGTTCCCAGGGTGATAAAAACAACCCGATGGTTTATGTTCTTCTTTTTCAACGTGGAGATGATCTTTTGAAACGCTTTCGGCAGGTATGGGATGGGGTTATACATGCGAACTGATATTTTACCGGATCTGAACTTATATGGATGATGCTACTAAATTACACAATATTCCTTATTCCTTATTTTTCATTAACATTGCATTGATTTCTAATCGTAGTGCAGTGCAAAGGAACCGGATAAACCCACTTTTCGTAATGATACTTATCTATTGGGTGGGAAGCCTCTTTCCTC
>JACZJJ010000095.1 GCA_014860625.1 Bacteroidales bacterium
TAAGTCCCCTTTAGGGGATTTAGGGGTAATCAGTGTGAGTAGATGTAATCACTATCCCTGTTACCCGCTACATCGAGGTACCAGTTTGTATGGGTTGCACCGGCGCTCTCGGCCCAGGTTCCAAAATAAAGATAAGCATCAATGATGACAGCCTCCTCTTTGGGATAATCGAACTCGGTGGCAATATTCAAGGCCCACGGAAGATTCGTAGCCGTCTTATAATATTTTCCGGTCGCGGGATCTGAATCATCATCAAACGTTCCAAAATATTGCAGGTCAGCAAGGGATGTAGGAGGATTATCCGGCAGGTGTACCTCACGTCCCCGTGTTTTATCTACAATCAGGAATGGATTATAGGGTGGAGTCCCTGCCTGGGCAATGGTAACCGGCTGGGTAAACGAGATTGCAATATCCATCGTGTCCGGTGTAACATAAGGAGCTCCAGGTGTTGTGTTTACACCGGTTCCACCTCCAGGATGAGGAAGTTGGGTGAAGGCATTGTCGGTTACAATGATAGTGCCCTTGGTCTGACTGGCTTCAGAATTATTGGCCAATAGAGTGATATACCCCTCGGTAATTGAGGTTCCTGTAACATTGCTGATCAATGCAGGACTCACCTCCATCTCAAATCCAAAGCCATTTTCAAAACTGGCGCCAATGGCCCGAATTACAAATTTTCCATACAGGTCAACAAGGGCATTACTTGCGTTGGTAACCTGCTTATACTGGTAATCAACAACAAGATCGTTGAAGTCGTAGTCGGCCTTGGCTGGCCAGTTATCTTCAAAGACCAGCGTGTTAAAGGTACTGGAGCTTGGATAGTAGACATTATAGGCCCTGGTGGCATCATTCGGATATGCATCTTCTTCATCGTTTACGCCATCGCCATCAGTATCTGTAACAGGCCCTGTTACCACAATGTTATCCCAATAGTGTTGACCTGCAAAGATCCATTGCCAGAGAAGAATCTGGACAGTAACGGTTCCGCTGGGCATGGTTGCACTTATGGTATAACTGTTCCAGTTCGAAACATTGCTCGCGTTGGGGATCTCATAATCGAAATAATCAATTGAAGTTCCTGCTGCATCCCGGGGAATGATATAAAGCCATGCCCGATTGCTAGCGTTTGATCCATTCAGGTGTTTGAAGTCGGCTGTCAGGGTGATTTCATCACCGGACGAAGCTTCAATAAGCTGTGCAATGCCACCCGAACGATAATTTCCTGAAGGAACCGTGACCCTGGCGCAATAATTCCCATTATCATTATACCTGCTAAAGGCGGTCTGAAAACTACTGGTATAGTACCATTTCTGATTTAATAACATGGGAGAACCCCAATCGTTGAACTGAATAAAATCATCAAGATCAAACGTTCCGTTGGTAATGAGGTTATCCAAAAGCATGGCATCGGTAATCACTCTTCCTTTGATTACGGTTGATGCGGAGCCCATCTTCATCAGGGCGGTTGTGTCGGGTGGCGGGATGGTGTCATAACCATTGCCGAAATTCACGCCACCTTCAAGGATCTCTGAAGTCGATTTTGTCCCGATCAGAGAAACCCAGGCTGTCCCAATGCTTGTGCTTACAAATACCCTGTCGAGGAAACTGGGGACGGTGATTGTGGCTAAATATCTTCCGGATGAGTTTACCGACCCTGTATTGAGAACAACACCACCTTCATTTGCAGGGGCAGTAAGAATTTCTACTCTGCTTCGAAGATCTGAATAATCCACGGTAAATGGCATGATCACCTCAATAGTTGCATTTGTTGTAGAGGTAAAGTTAAATCCGTTAGGTATTGTTAAGTCCTCCATCTCTTTTTCTGCTGGAATTGGAGGATCCGGCAGTGTTTTTTTGCATCCGGTTAAACTAAAGGAGAGAACAGTTATTACTATTGATACTAGAAAAAGATTTCGTGACTTCATGATCCTTTTTTTTTCAAAGATAAATCAAAACGACCGCATATTGAAAACAAATAGGCATAAACTTCGTATATGTATTCAATTTACGAGTAACTGTAAATCGGAATAACTCCCTTGCTTTTTGTATTTTTGCCGCTTTAAACTTCACTTTATATTATGGAAATTCCTTCAAGGTATGACCCTGCATTGGTTGAGAACAAGTGGTATGACTACTGGATGACGCAGGGCTTTTTTCACTCGGAACCTGACGACCGTGAACCTTACTGCATCGTTATCCCTCCTCCTAATGTGACAGGAGTTCTGCATATGGGGCATATGCTCAACAATACGATCCAGGATATTATGGTACGCAGAGCACGAATGGCCGGAAAAAACGCCTGTTGGGTCCCTGGTACCGATCATGCTTCTATAGCAACCGAGGCGAAGGTAGTGGCGAAGCTAAAAGATGAGGGGATTGAAAAAAGCTCCCTCACCCGTGAACAGTTTCTGGAGCATGCCTGGGAATGGAAAGAGAAACACGGTGGGATCATCCTCGAACAACTCAAGAAGCTTGGGGCTTCATGCGATTGGGATCGAACCTGTTTTACCATGGACGAAGCCCGGTATGAATCTGTCATTGATGTTTTTATTGATCTGCATGCAAAGGGATTGATCTATCGGGGAGCCCGGATGGTGAACTGGGATCCGAAAGCACTTACTGCCGTTTCCGACGAGGAGGTGATTTACAAAGAGGTGCAGTCGAAACTCTATTTTGTCAAATACAGGGTGGAGGGGACTGGAGATACTAAATCCGGCAAGGAGGAGTGGCTGACTATCGCAACTACGCGTCCCGAGACGATCCTGGGCGACACAGCCATCTGTGTTCATCCCGACGATAAACGATATTCTCATCTCAGGGGGAAACGCGTTCTAATTCCGTTGATCAACCGATCGGTACCGGTTATCTTTGATGAATATGTTGAGATGGAGTTCGGGACAGGAGCCTTGAAGGTTACTCCGGCACATGATGTGAACGATTATAACCTTGGGTTGAAACATAATCTCGAAGTTGTCGACACCTTCAATCCTGATGGAACACTGAGCAACGCAGCCCAACTCTATATCGGTGAAGACCGTTTCGCTGTCAGGAAAAAAATTGTGGCCGACCTGGAGGCATCTGGTCATATTGTTAAAATTGATGAATATACCAACAAGGTTGGTTATTCTGAGCGTACGGATGAGGTGATCGAACCCCGGATTTCGGTACAGTGGTTTCTACGGATGAAAGAGCTGTCCAAGCCCGCGTTGGAAGCAGTAGATAACGATACTGTAAGCTTTCACCCGGCCAAATACAAGAATATGTACCGCCACTGGATGGACAATATTCAGGATTGGTGTATCTCCCGACAGCTCTGGTGGGGACACCGGATCCCGGCATGGTACGCGCCTGATGGAACCGTGATCGTGGCAAAGACCAGGGAGGAAGCACTGATGCACCTCACCCCCAACCCCTCTCCTGAAGGAGAGGGGAGTAAGTCCCCTTCAGGGGATTTAGGGGTAACCCAGGATCCCGACGTGATGGATACCTGGTTTTCCAGCTGGTTGTGGCCGATTTCGGTATTTGACGGCATCCGGCATCCCGATAATCCTGATATAAAATACTATTACCCCACCAATGATCTGGTTACCGCTCCTGAAATTATTTTTTTCTGGGTGGCCCGGATGATCATGGCAGGGGAGGAGTACCGGAAGGAGATTCCCTTCCACAATGTCTATTTCACCGGTATCGTACGCGACAAGCAGGGCCGGAAGATGTCAAAGTCGCTTGGAAATTCTCCTGAGCCCATCCAGCTGATAGAACAGCACGGTGCCGATGCCGTTCGCATGGGCATGCTGTTGTGTTCACCTGCCGGTAATGACCTGCTCTTTGACGAAGGATTGATTGAGCAGGGACGGAATTTCTGCAACAAGGTATGGAACGCTTTCCGGCTGGTTAAGGGCTGGGAGTTAGACGAAACACTGGAACAACCCCAGTCCTGCCAGATCTCGGTCTTGTGGTTTAAGGCGAGGTTTGCGGAGGCGCTCACGGAGATCAATGAGCAGATGGCCGATTACCGGCTCTCGGAAGCTCTGATGACCATCTACAAGCTTTTCTGGGACGATTTCTGCGCCTGGTACCTCGAGATGGTAAAACCTGCTTACCAGAAACCCATTGATCCGAAAACTCTTGAGTCAACAGTCAATTTCTTCGATGAGCTGATGCGGCTGATCCATCCGTTCCTCCCTTTCATCACGGAGGAGATCTGGCAATTGCTGGTTGAACGCAAGGAGGGGGAGTCGATAATGGTCAGCCAAATTCCAAGCTCCAAGTCCCAAATCCCAAATCCCGGATCCCGGATGCCGGATCGCGACATAATGAGCTCCTTCGAATTTGCCAAAGAGGTGGTCACTGCAATACGCACGGTGAGGAAAGAAAAGAATATCCCCCAAAAGGAGGCCATTCAGCTGATGATCAGGAAGACGGAAGAGGATTTGGCCGATGCCTCGTTTGATGAAGTGATGATGAAGCTTTGCGGCATCGATGAGCTAAACTATGTAAACGAAAAGCAACCGGAGGCAGTCTCCTTTGTCGTTAAGTCGACCGAATTTTACATTCCCCTCACTATCCAGGAAGATCCCGAGGAAGAAAAGCGAAAGCTAGAGGAAGAACTTGCTTACACCCACGGTTTTTTAATCACTGTTGAGAAAAAACTCAGTAACGAACGGTTTGTAAGCAGTGCCCCAAAGCATGTGGTAGACCTTGAGCTGAAGAAGAGAGCCGATGCGGAGGCCAGGATAAGGGTACTTGAGGAGAAGCTGAAAGGGAAGTAGGAAGGTAGAAAAGTAGGAGTGTAAGGGGACGTAGTTACTGTTCTTGTATATGTATATCGCGTTGAGGAAATGGAATGACAATACCATTCTCCCGGAATTTTTCACGAATCTTGAAGCGGATATCACTCTTGATATTTTCGATCCAGAACATGTCGTGGCTCCAGAAGAGGATCTCAAACACCACTGAGCTGTCCCCAAAATCTATGATCCGCACGATCGGCATCATATCCGGCTGGTTGTTGATTACTTCAGGGTGCACTGCTGCACATTCGTAAAGGATATCTCTAACCTCCACTTCATCCGACGCGTAGGAAACGCCAACCTGAACCTTAAACCGTGTAGGCTTCAGGTTATGACTCCAGTTGATCACATTCTCATTGACGAACTTATGGTTAGGAATGATTATGATCGTACCGTCGCGTGTGAGTAGAGTGGATGTCCGCAACCTGATCTCTTTAATTTTTCCTACAATTCCTCCAACATCCAGGATGTCGTCTACTTTGATGGTTCCTTCGAACAGGATAAAAACTCCGGAAACGATATCCTGGAAGATCTGTTGCAAACCAAGACCCAAACCAACAAGCAGTGCAGCTGAGCTGGCGATCAGGAATGTTACCTTGACGCCGATTGTCTCAATGATCAGCACAATGGCAATGATCCAGAACAGGTACCGCATCAGGAGAAAGACGGAATACTGGCGGCCTGCCACGTATTTGTCTTTCGACATGGTTTTAAGTACGACACGTTTGATGAGAAAAAGCAGGACCCAGGTAGTGATAATGATGACAAAAATTAACAGCAGCTCCGATACCGTGAGGGAAAAGTTGCCGAGATCAACCAGGGAGTACTCCAGAAATTCACTGAATGTCATAGATCCGGTTTTGATAACCCGTTTGTTTTAACAAAGATAATAAAATGTTGGACAGGTTGGACAGGTTGGACAGGTTGGACAATTGGGATGGTGATTTAGTTCTGGTTAAATGTATATTCAAGAATGTTTGCTCCCATCTTGAGGGCTTTTTGGCGGGTGGCGTCGGAGTCGTTGTGCACCTGCGGGTCTTCCCATCCATCGCCCAGGTCACATTCGTAGGTATAGAAGCAGACCAGCCGGCCTTGCCAGATCAGTCCAAATCCCTGTGGAGCCTTGTTGTCATGTTCGTGGATTTTTGGCAGGCCGTTGGGGAAATCGTATTTTTGGTGGTAAATCGGATGTAAAAAGGGGAGTTCAACAAAATCAAGTTCCGGGAATACAAGCTTCATCTGGGGGCGGATGTATTTGTCGAGGCCATAATTGTCGTCGATGTGCAGAAATCCCCCTGCCATCAGGTATCCCCTCAGATTTTGTGCTTCCTGTTGCGAAAAAAGTACATTCCCGTGTCCGGTCATGTGAACAAAAGGGTAATTGAAGATCTCTTTGCTCCCCACATCAACCGTAGCAATCTCTTCACTGATGTTGGTTTTGAGGTTCTGGTTGGAAAATTTCACAAGATTCGGCAGCGATGTAGGGTTGGCATACCAGTCGCCTCCGCCGCTGTATTTCAGCAATGCTATCTGAAACGAAGGGGGGGAGTGGCCGCGAGCCCCGTAAAAAGGACAATCAGGAGGAAAATTATTCGCTTCATAGGGAATGAAAATCAGAGACAAAGATACAAGAAAGTTGGCAGTTGGCAGTATCCAGTCATCCAGTGATCCAGTCATCCAGAACAGCAACCGCTGCGGAAGCCACCACCCCTGCAGTCTCTGTCCGCAAACGGCTGTTTCCCAAGCTCACAGGGATGAAACCCTCCTTGACGGCCTGCTCCACCTCTTCGGGAGAGAAGTCTCCTTCCGGACCGATCAGGATAAGTGTTGGTTTACCGCGAACATAAATTTTCTGCAGCAACTCTTCTGATCCGGTTTCGCAGTAGGCGATGAATTTCTGACCTGAAAACGGTTGTCGGATCAACTTTCCGAAATGCTGTGATTCGTGAAGAACTGGCAGCCATGTTTTCAGCGATTGTTTCATTGCAGCAACAAGGACCTTAGCAAGTCTCTCTGTTTTCACAACCGTACGCTCCGAGTGGGCACAGACAAGCGGAGTAATTTCGCTGATGCCAATTTCGGTTGCCTTCTCCAGGAACCATTCAAAACGGTTGATGTTCTTAGTAGGGGCGATAGCGATGTGGAGAGGATGAGGATGTGAGGGTGTGAGGGTATGGGTGTGAAGGCTGACCTCGCAACGCTTCGGGTCTGCGCGCTGGATTGCCGCTTCATACAGGTTCCCTTGTCCATCGGTCAAATGAAGCGAGTCTCCCTCTTTCAGCCGCAGCACACGCACAATATGTGCCGACTCCTCCTTGTCGAAGAGGTGGGAGGGAGGGGTGATATCGGGAGAGAAGAAGAGGTTCATATTCGTTGTTGGTTGTCGGTTGTCTGTAGTCAGCAGTCTGTAGTTGTTTTGTCCAATTCGTAATGGAGTATTCAAAAAAGTGTGTCATTGCAAAGGTAATTATTCTTTTTAAGTATATATTTCATACCTGTCTTTGTACTGATCCGGATACCAGTTTTACCTTCATTTTCCCACTTTCCTACTTTCCTGCCTTCATACCTCTTTCTCCTCTTCCACTGCCGCCAGTTGTACTTTCGCATACCGTTTTTTCCATCCCCAGATAAAGAATCCTAAGGCATAGATGCCAACATTGAAAACACTGATCGAGAAGATTCCTATACTGAATATGCCTGCGGAGAAGATCCCCACCGAGAACATCCCGGCTGAGAAGATTCCCACTGAGAATTGTCCGACTACAAAATATCCCAGTGCATAATCACCGGTATCTCCTACATTGTACCCGCTGTATGCGAGAATAAGTCCGGTTGCTAATAAAATAATTGCGATTCCGATAATCCATAATTTTTTCATTGTTTTGTGTTTTTTGTGTGGAACTGACCGTTTGTAAAGCCGAAATTTATTCGGACTTTCAGATCATTCCCACAGGTTTGATGCTGCAATACTACAACGGTAATGCTTGCCTGTCAAGGGTTTTGGTGCGAATGGAACAGTTCAGGGACGAATGGCAGGAATTGGGACGAATTGACTATTTCCCAGGGACGAAATGCATACAGAAACGCTGGATCAGATACTGAGAAGATCCTTCAGACGAGTTGAGTTACTCCTCGAAACCGGAATCTCAACAGATACACCGGGAATTACCAGGCGATACCCCTGTGAGTTGCCGTTGACCTTTGTTATCCGGTCGAGATTGACCAGGTAGGAGCGGTGACATTTAAAAAGTACAGGATGGGAAGAGACAACCTTTTCGGCATAGGATAATGTATTTCGAAGCAGTACAGATTGGGGTTTTCCTTCGAGCAAATAGGTAACAGTGATGTAATTTCCCTCTGAATCGACAACAAGCAGATCAGGGATCGCAATCCGAATCTCATCTTTTCCATTGTCTGATGCGAATAAGACCTGAGAACCTGTCTCTTGCTGATGGTGACGTTGCCCGATGCCGGCTGAGAGCTTGTCGGCGCTTAGCCTGTTCCTGCGGTTCAGGTAGTTTTGTTTAAAAATGGTCAAAATTGTGATCGGGATGACCCCTATGGAGAGGGTGAAGAGCTGAACGACCACAATGCTTTTCAGGGATAGGCTCAGATGAAAGAAGAAAGAGGTATAAAAGAGGTTTGCCAAACCAATCGTAAAGAGAATCCAGAGAAGGAAAAGCAATTCTTTCCATACCATCCACTGCTCCTCCTTTAACAATCCCGGAAGCAGAACAGGAATCAGGTATAGATCAACAAGAAGGACCAGAAGTGTGACCAACCCATATCCGCCAAGTGTAAGATATTTATAGGAGCCAGAATAATCATCAAGGCCAAATGGCTGGAAAACAATCATGAACAAACACACAAACAAACTGATCGGAAGAATGATCTTCCACCGGTTCTCTACCAAAGGATAACTCTGCTTCAGGTACTTCAGGATCACAGTTCACGGTTAACCAACGGACAAAGTTATAAAAGATCCGGGAAATGAGATGCCGGATGCCGGATGCCAGATGCCAGATGCCAGATGCCGGACAGGGGATAATGGAAAGAAGTTATAGGGTGTGGGATCTAGGATTAGAAAATCTTACTTTCATTCGTCGTTCGACAATCGATTTATTCGTAATTTGCCTCAACCCTCGAACCTATTCCCACGTCTCATGTCCCACATCCCAACTCCCACGTCTCACGTCTCACGTCTCACGTCTCACGAAAAGGGAACCTCTATCACCAGAACATCACTATCCTCTTTCGCCTTCACTGCGATCTCCGCGGTATCCCAGATTCCTGCTCCATCCCGGATGTTCAGATCCTGCTCGTTGACAGTAACTGATCCGTCGACAACAAAAAGATATACCCCTTGTTTCTCTCCATGCAGTTCATACAAGAGTTGTTTTTCTTTTTGCAACGATGCTCTTGAAACCCAGGCATCCTGGTTTATCATCAGGGCCTGTTCATCCTGCGGTGATACCAGGGTTTGCCATGCGTTTATCCGTTTCTCCGGATCAAACCACTTTTGTTCGTACCTGGGTTCCAGATTTTTCTCACGTGGGAAAACCCAAACCTGGAAAAGTTTTATCGGGGTGTAGGGAAGGTTGTTGCGCTCTGCATGGAAGATGCCTGATCCCGCTGTCATAACCTGAATTTCATTGGATTTCAGGATCTCTGTATGTCCAATACTATCCCTGTGATTGAGTTCTCCAGTCAACATGATCGTGACAATCTCCATATTGTCATGCGGATGCGTATCGAATCCTTTACCCCCTTCAATCCAATCGTCGTTCAATACCCTCAGTGCACCAAAATGCATCCTGGTTGGATCGTGATAACTGGCAAAACTAAAGGTGTAACGTGTCTTCAGCCATCCGTAATCGGCTCTCCCCCGTGATTCAGCTCTATGTATGATTGATTCCATAACTCTCTGATGTCTAATTTCTCTTCAACAAAAATAAGACTAATTCTAAATAAAATGAAAATTTTCACAAATTATTTTGAGCGAAGAAACTGCTGAGCAATTAGTTGCCCGGAATTGTTCGGTACAAAGAAATGTCCAAGAGGTTTTACATATATCGCAACGGAGCCAAGCGGGATCGTTTTGAAGGGTTTGTTCTGTCGAAATATTGTGATGTAATCAGTTGATGCATCTATCTCTGCCCTCAGGTTTTTCGTTTTTTCTGATCGGATGATCAATTTCGGACGTTGTGTGTCTGCACCGGAGATATCCCAGTCCGCCCCTTGCAGGGCGACTGAATCTATGCAAAATTTCTTTTCAGTCAGCACATCGAGATTTTGCACTCCCAGGATTTCAGTCATGTAATGGTTCAGTTCGCTGGGTTTTATCACCCCCGATGGACGGTAATTCCCCGGATGATAAACTGCCAGCATCACATCTTCCCCGGTATGCCCTGTTGTTGTAAACCCGACATACGTTGCATTGGTGATGAGGCGTGCAACAACCCTTGGGAGCAGGTTCTCGTCAGCGTTGTTTGCCGCATCAATCAACTCCCTGATTTCTTCAGGTGACAACATGATGGAAGTATTCCTTGAAAAAATCTCTCCGGCAGCTGAAGGGTTGGCATTGATCAGGCGTGAAATCCCTTCTCCTGTCATTTTGCAGGCACGCAAGGGTTGTATCAGGTCGTTGATCGGGAGGACGTCATAATTGCCGTTTGACCTGCTGTTCCCAAGTGAGATGCCTCCATTCCCGTGGTCAGGGGCAATCACAACTGCCGTATTCCCATCCCGGTTGGCAAAACCCATCGCCTCCTCAACGGCATCATCAAATGCGAGAAACTCGGTAATGGTACCAACCGGATCGTTGGCATGTGCCGACCAATCCACTTTACTTCCCTCAACCATCAGAAAAAACCCGTTGGGACTCTGTGATAGGATTTTGATTGCTTTCCGGGTCATCTCTGCCAGCGATGGTACCTCTTCCGGGTTCCTGTCGAGGTTATTGGGAAGGTATTCTTCGGCAAAAAGGCCATAGACCAGGGAGTCTTCAGGGGTCAGGGCTTCAAACTGATCCACCGTAGATACCAGCTTGTAATTCCGTGTACGTAAAACGTTTAGCAGGTCTTTCCCATCTTTCCTGATGGCCGGATCAAGATAATTCAACCCTCCTCCAAACACCACATTGAGATGGTTGTGCACGATCTGAATGGCAATATCTTCTTTCTCATCTCTTTCATACGTATGGGAAGAAAAGTCGGCAGGAGTGGCATGCGTGAACTCGGAGGTAACCACCAATCCGGTAGATTTTCCCTGAAACCTGGCCGCTTCAAGAAGGGTGATAAGAGGATGATAAGCCCTCAGGGGATCGATCTTTATCAGGTCTTTTCCCTTGCCGGAGGATATTGGGTAGGTGGCAACAAATCCGGAGTTGGAGAGGTAGCCAGTGGCGTACGTACTCCCGGTGGGAGCAGAGTCGCCAATAGGTGAGTCGGAGTTGTAGGTGGATACAAGTCCACAGATATGCGGATCTATGGCCAAACGGCAGTTGTCTGCAGCACAAACACCGAATTTGTACCAGCGTGCAAGGGATAGAACGCTGCTGCTGGTTCCGTCGGGTATCATGACGATGAGATTCTTAACCCTATCCTGAGGATACATCGAGGCTGTTAACAGAAGAAAGATCAGAGTGGAAACAAGGCGGGGTTTCATGTGTCAAAATTTTTACCAAAATACGAAAATCCCAGACTAAATTTGGTATATTTACAATCAAAATTGGATACCATGAAGAGATTTTACAAATTGTTACTACCGGCCATTGCAGTTATATTCGTACTTCTTATGGCAGGTTTTGGAGGAGGGGATAATACGGACTATCCGGTGGGAGCCCCCCCGGGGTATACAAATTCTCCTTTTGATGGAAAGAATTGCACGCACTGCATGGGTGGGAGCGCTGTACCGCTTGCTGACATGATTGCTTCGGATATTCCGGCATCAGGCTACGTAAAAGGAACCACATACAACATTGTGGTAACGGCAACCGGAGCCGGGAACAAGGGGCTTGAGCTCTCTCCTCAGGATGTCTCCGGTAACCTTCTGGGAACCCTGATCACGGGACCTGAAACAAAACTTGTTGGGGATGGCAAGTACATTACTCATAAACTCGCCTCTGAGGATAATACGATGAGTTGGTCGTTTCAATGGCAGGCACCAGCAGTCGGAGTGGGTCCTATCACCTTTTATGCTTCGGTTGTTATTGGAAAGTTGAACACCAAAACCACTACCTTGATTGCCCCCCAAAGCACATTGGGTATGGAGGATCCGGAAAGAGAGTCGCTCATGATGTATCCCAATCCGGCGACAGACAGGTTGAATGTCAGTTTTTCGACCAGGAATGCGGATCCGATCTCCCTGGAGGTGTATTCAATCAGTGGCAGGAAGATATCAGAACTATTCCACGGGTTATCTGTTACGGGAGAACAGACGATGACGTTTCCCATTGATTTCGCCGCTGGAATCTACCTGTTGAGCGTTCAATCCGAAGGCAAAACCCAGGTTCAACGGTTCGTAGTTCTTTAACGGGGGCATCCTTCAGGTTCTACAAATACAAACCCTTTCATGGGTCGTTTTGTGAAATCCATCTCACGGCGGATTCGCCCGGCCGGAGGTTAAGCGGAGCCAAATACGAAATACGAAATACGAAATACGAAATTAGTTCTTTATGAATTTGGTTCTGATAGTTTTATCTTCTGTGATGAGATTAATCAGGTACATGCCGGTTGCCAGGCTGGTAATATCGATTCTACTTTCTCCCTTCGCCAGATTGATGGTCCGGATAGAGGATCCCCGAAAATCTGAGATGACCAGGGTTCCTGCCGATTCACTTCTGATCATGATGAATGTTGATGCGGGATTGGGGTAGACAGTCCATTCTGAACCAAAAACGATCTCATCAACTCCGATATACGTGATCTCAAAGCTCTGTTCGGGTGCGAACTCTGAGCCTGTAAGCGAGTGGTCCAACGCCTGAACACTCCAATAATATGTTCCGGCCGGAAGATCTTTTACCAACCACGAGGTGTTCTGGTTCACATTTCCGATCGCATAAACCCTGTTGTACCCGTTGGAAGAATTGGACAAAGGCGCAAAATGGTTAAATGCTGATGGCATATCCCCAAGATAGAGGTTGTAAGTGAGAGCAGCCGAGGGAGTTTTATCGTCAGAAGCGGGAGACCATTGGAATGTAACATCGTTGAGGTCAATATCAACATCCAGTCCCTGAGGGTCAGAAGGGGGATTGTTGATGCCGAATTGATTTGATCCCATCATATTTCGGAATAACTGTGTCATCGGCAGTCCCGTCGTCATCTCGGCGATACCTGTAAGAATGATGTCAGCATCCCCGTCGTTGTCGTAATCGCCTAAACGAATCTGGCTGAAAGACCTGGCAGGGAGGCCGGAGTTATAGATGGTGAAGTGACCGGCCCCATCGTTCTTATACAGTTCGGTAAGCGCATCCCCACAGCAAAGCGATCCGGTGATGGCAAGGTCGGGATCGCCGTCATTGTCAAAATCTCCGGCATCAATCTGCCCGACCCATTCACCCTCAATTTCGCTGGAAATTTTTGTGAAGGTGTCATTTCCATCGTTCCGGTAAACACGGGCAATGTAATTTCCAATGAGATCGTTGCCCATGTATATGATATCCAAATCCATGTCCATGTCCATATCCAAAAAGATCATGTCTCCGTATGCTGTACTGTCGAATGGGATTTGTGTATCCGAAAAACTGCCGTTTCCATCGTTCCGAAGCAATCTGCTGGCGTAAGTAAATTCGAAGAAGCCGGTTACGAAAAGGTCGTCATCCCCATCGTTGTCATAATCACCGAAGGTATAAGAGGAATTCACAGAAGCAGGCAGTTTGGCATCCATTTTTGAAAACGTACCGTCCCCATTATTGTGGTACAAACTGGCTGCCGGGGTGTTGTAAGAGGAGTCTCCGGCTACCATGACATCCAGCCATCCATCGCGGTTCTCGTCCAGCCATAGCACCCTCCCCAGGGTGATACCTGTGAAGTTGGTCTCCACCTTGGTGAAAACACCGGCATCGTTTTTATAGAGTGAGGTTTCCCCTTCCCCCAGTGAATTCATTCCACAGACCAGCAGATCCAGATCGTCATCGTTGTCATAATCACCCCAGCGTGCCAGTCCATTGAACAGAGCCGGAAAATCTCCGGCTATCTCAGAAAACTGTCCGTTAATGTTCTCATAGATCATGGTTTTCGAACTCCAGTCGGCAAGTTGTCCGTTTACCACAAGATCCAGGTCCCCGTCGCTGTCATAATCGCCCCAACAGGTGCCTCCGCTGTTGACGCCGGGAATTGAAACCGGGACTTCCTGGAAGCTTTGACTGAAAAGAAGGGGACTTAAGAGCAGGAGAGTGGCTGAGAGAATGTGTTTTACTGTCATGGCTGGAATATTAGTTTGCCTTGTGAAAGAATTGTTCCTGATTTACTGACAAGAACATAGATGTAGAGTTGCTTTTTTAGTCCGGAAACTATTGCCTGACCTGAAATTACGTTGGATGCTGAAACAAGTCTTCCCGTCAAATCAAACAAGCTTAACCTGCCGCTACCATTGTACCCTTTAACAGAGATGTTTCCCATGTCATCCGGACCAATAAGTGTAATCCGGTATCCGGCATCCGGCATCAGATCGACAGTAGTTGGTAAAACGGTGACTTGCTGTGAAATGGAATCTGAGTGACAGTCGTTGCTGGCGACAAGAGATACAAGGTAGGTCGCCGCAGAAGGGTATATGTGAACCGGTTCAAAGGCATTGGATGTATACCCATCGCCGAAGTCCCATTTCCACTGATCCGCTCCCGTACTGAGGTTGTGTGTGAAAAGAGTGTCGGAGGAGAGGGTATGGCTGAAGTCGGCCTCTGGGTAATAGGAGTTGGCGTTCCACAGGAAGGAGTAACCGAAAACGATGGAATCGGAAGCCTGTTGAAGGATGAGGGCGGAATCTGGGAGGAGTCCCGGCGTCTGACTCTGCTCCTGCAGGATCACAAAATCCCAGTTGTTGTTGGAGATCATGTTCAGGCTGATACCGCTGAACACATGGGCAGACGGAAACCAACCCAGTGTGTAGCCTCCCGGTGAATTACTGGCATAGTAAAGCGAGTCTCCGTTTGAACTGGCCAGGGTAGCGGTAAGGATCGGGAGGTCATTGAAATACGTGTAGCTATTCCCGAGAAAAAGGGCCTTGCGGAAGAGCCCCTGAGATGCAACGTCTCCAGTTTGCAGGATCAACAATAGAACCATTAAAGTGACACGAACGGAAATAGTCTGCAGTTGGCAGCTGGCAGTTGGCAGTTTTTTCCAGAATTTCATTTCTGTGTTTCTGTATTTCGTATTTCTGTATTTCCTCTAAAGTATATCCTCCAGCACCTCAATCAACTTTACCACCTCTTCCTGCGTATTATAGTGCACCAAACTCACCCTGACCACGCCATCCTGCTCCTCCAATCCCAAATCGCGGATGATCTTTTTCGCATAGAAGTCGCCATAACGGATGCCGATCCGGTAGGGGTCAACCCGGGTGACAATCTCGGAACTTTTTAACTGGTCGTGTACGAAAGAGATCGTTGGTACTCTTACCTCTCTGCTTCCGCTTCGCTCTCCGATAATCCTGATCGCGGATTTTGTTTCCAGGTACCGAATCAATTGATTTGCCAGTTGCTCTTCGTGACCGGCAATCAGATCGTAACTTCGGCGGTATTTGTTACGGAAATCGTTTGATGTGTCATCCGGGAAATGGTGATCATGCAATCTGGTAAAGTAGGAGGGAATGGCTCCCAGGCTATAGGTAAGTTCAAAATTTATATGTCCGGGTTGGAATTTATACGGAACATCCTCTTTGGTAAAGAAGTAGTGATTGATTCCATCCATTTCTAAAAGCAGGTCATATTTGCCGTACAAAAGAGCCATATGCGGCCCAAACACTTTATACGTGCTAAATACATAGAAGTCGACATCACTCTCCTGTACGTCGATCAGCCTGTGCGGGGCTGCTGCAACGCCATCAATACATAAAAGTGCCCCGGCCTGATGAACCATTGCGGCTACCTCTTTGATGGGATTGATGGTTCCGAGGATATTCGAAATATGAACCATCGCAACCAGTCTGGTTCGGTCGGTCAGTAAATTCCGCAGATCATTCATCTCAAACCGCAACGTCTCCGGGTTGATCTTCCAGGTTTTAATCACGATTCCTTTTTGCTCAAGGTCGGTCCAGCAGCTGACATTGGCTTCGTGGTCGGAGTTGGTGACGATCACTTCATCTCCCGGTCTCCATTGCCTGCTGATGCAGATGCTCAGGATTCGTAATAACATGGAGGTTGAGGGGCCTACCACGATTTCCTTTGGGTTGCGGGCATGAATAAAGGTGGCCAGTTCGGCGATTGTCTCTTCAAGCAGCACTCCGGCCCGGGCCGACACCTCGTAAGAGGCTCCCAGTTGGACATAATGGTGGCGAAAGAACTCGCCAGTTCGGTCGATTACTGATTCGAGTACCTGTGATCCGCCTGCGTTATCCATGAAGATGAAGTCATCCTGCAGGGCGGGGAAATGGCTTCGGACGAAGGAAAGGTTTAAGGTCATGTGGTGATGTGATGATGTGATGATGTGATGATGTGATGATAATGAATACGAAATACGAAATTAGGAAATTAAAAATTAGAAATTGGTAAGATTCGTCCTTCGTCCTTCGCCAATTTCCGTATCATTCCTTTAAAAATCGAAAGGTGGACAGGCATGAGTAGGTACCAGTAGAGGCGGCCGGAGAGGCCTTTGGGTCTGAAAGTGGCGGTTTGGGTAAGCGTGTTATTTTTGATGCAGAATTCCAGCCATGCTTCGCCAGGCATCTTCATTTCGGCATAAAGAAGCAGCCGATGTTTCTTCTTATCGGCAACCAGCACCCGCCAGCAATCGAGGGTGTCGCCGGCATGTATCCTGTCAATAGAACGTCGTCCGCGAATTAATCCTACCCCGCCGATCAGCCTGTCGGTCATCCCCCTGAGTTTCCAAAGCCAGTTGGCATAATACCACCCTTTCTCTCCCCCGATTGACCAGATGCGGTTGGTGATCTTTTCCACGTCGTCAATCTCAACTAACCGGATGTCTTCGAAACAGCCATGCTGCGGAATTTCGATGTATTTTGAGAGGTTAGGGCTGATTCTTCCACGTGTCATGGCATCGGTCCAGCTGGAGATGATGGAATTCTGACGGATATTGACAAAAGCCTCCTCAACGGCTTCATAAAATGTCATCGGACAAACTCCCAGAAGCCGGTGCAACCTGTCGTTTCTGGCAACTACTTCAACTTGCATGCTGTTGACAAGATGAGTGGCCAGAGGAAAAGAGGCAGGGGTGAAAAGAAACAACCAGACAGAAGAGAGCCTTGGGATTGGAACAGGCATCGCAATCACCCTTCGTTTCAGTCCCCGGATCCGACCCAGCTCAATCAGCATATCCTTGTAAGTCATCACATCCGGACCGCCAATATCGTAGTTCCTGTTGAAGCATTCGGTTTTAAACAGCACTTTCTCAAGGCAATAGATCACATCCCGGATGGCGATGGGTTGGGAACGGGTCAGCAACCAGTTCGGAGCGATCATCAGCGGGAGCTTTTCTACCAGGTTACGGATGATCTCAAAGGAGGAACTTCCAGAGCCAATGATGATTCCGGCTCTGAGTGCTGTGAAGTTATAGGTCCCGTCTTTCAGGATATCCTCCACATTTTTCCGGGAGGCAAGGTGTTTTGAGAGTTTGGGATCGTTGGCCATTCCACTCAGGAAGATCACATGCTTTACCTCTGTGGTGTTCATGTAATCTTTGAAATTGTGCGCCGAAATGGCCTCAGCAAGATCAAACCCGTTGGCCGTGGATGTCATCGAATGGATTAGGTAATAGGCTCCATCGATCTCTTTCGGAATAGCTTTAAGGGACTCCTTCTGAAGGAAGTCCACTTCGATAACGGTAAGCCTGGAAGCCCAGTCGGGGTCAACAACCATTCGCCGTTTATCCCTCACACAACAAATCACTTCATGACCGTTCTCAATCAGAACGGGAAGCAGCCGTTTTCCTATATATCCGGTTGCGCCGGTAAGGAGTATTCTCAAAGGTTAACTGGTTGGTTTCTTAAATCAAAGATACAAATATAAATGTAAACATCTATATTTCTGCATGTTAATTAGTTCACAATGTAAAAAATTTATCTTTGCAGTCTCTAAAACCAAACTGATCCTATGAAACCTGTCCTGATTGCCGGCATCTCAATTGTCAACCTTGCACTGATCTCCTACACGATTGCTATTGTCATTCAAAGCCGGAAAAAAATGATGTCTCGGAATGTATTAACGTTCCTGACCATTGGCGTAATATTTGACATTACTGCGACCATCTGCATGATCGTTGGTACGGAAGAGGGGCCTATGACCCTGCATGGATTTATTGGATATTCATCTCTGGCCGGCATGATCATCGATACAATTTTCTCCTATCGTCATGCCATGAAAGATGGCATCAATGCCCTCATCTCCAAGAGGTTCAATCTGTGGTCGCAAACAGCCTATATTTACTGGATTGTGGCATATATCACCGGGGCGTTGATTGTGGCGTTCAGGTAAAGGCACAGGGCACGGGGCGCAGGGCTCAGAAAGGCAGTTGGCAGTTGGCAGTCAGCAGGTTTAAATATCCGGCATCCGGCATCTGGTATCCGGTAAGAAGTTATAATTTCGTAATATGAAAAAAGTAAGCATTTCCGAAAAACTGAACCTGATCCACGACCACTGGCATCCGAGGATTGCAGGGGAGCTGAATGGTCAGCAAATCAGGCTGGTCAAGGTTAAAGGGGAGTTCCCATTTCATAAGCACGACCATGAAGATGAGATGTTCCTGGTGATCAAGGGTGACCTGATCCTCGAATTTCAGGATAAACAGGTGGGACTATCCGAAAGTGAATTTCTAATCGTTCCCAAAGGCACGCTTCACAGACCAATTGCAAAGGAGGAGGCACACCTGATGATGTTCGTCACAGCCGGCAATGTGAATACGGGTGATTTGACGAATGAACTGACCCGGGAAGCTGAATCGTTGGAGAGGATTTGAACACAGTTGGCAGTGCGCAGTTGGCAGTTTACAGGATGAAGCCACCAGTCACTAGTCACTAGTCACTATTCACTAATCACCAGTCACCAGTCAGCTGTTGCAATTTAACAACCGAACTGCAGGAATCGGATAGTAAGTATACATTCAGGTTGGGAATATCAATATCAACGAAGCTTGATGATTTTTGAGATCGTTGATCCATTGTTTGATTGAATCCGTATATAATAGATTCCCGGTGGTTGAATCGTGCCTGCATCATCTGTCCCATCCCAGGTGAGCTGAATTGATCCAGCAGTGATGTCCCTATCAAGCAGTGTTTTCACTGCTTTCATTTGTGGATTGTAGATTACGACCTGACATTGGGTAGGAGAACCAATATCCATGGATACATTAACCTGCTGTGAGAATGGATTGGGAAAGATCCTGATCTCCTCTGTGTTCATTTCTTCCTGTCCCATCCAGATATGGACCGAATCAACTGCAATGATCAGGTTGAAATCGCCTGCTGTTGTCTGAATCTCCAGGGTGTCAAAAACCGTTGACCCGGGATACCCATCCGTGATAATCCAGTAGACAGTTTCGGTAAGCTCTTCCCCCGGATTCAGGGGGACAGGATAATTCGTAATTTCAGGCGATATATACCACAACGTAAAGTTTCCAACAGGTGCTCCATAGGGTTGGATGTATGTGATGTCCAAAGGGTTACCTCCGGTATTTTCAATTGTAAAAGGAACACCATCTGTAATCGATTCCGGGGTGAGGAAAAAGAGAGTATCTGGTGTGACAGTGACTTCAAACGAAAGCGGTCCGAGGGTTCCCTCTTCTGTCACATTCTGTGCAAAAACATCGCTGTTGCCGGTGCGGCCATCGGCCCAGGCAACGATCATCTGTCCGCTCAGGAAGTTACCGGCATCCAGCTTGCCTTTCGGGCTTGCCACGGAAGAAACATCCACCGGACTGGTTGTCCATACCTGGGTGCCGGCATCATCGAAACGGATGGACCTGACAGCCCCGTTTGTTCCGCTGGCGGCATCGTAAATATAGGAAACGACTCCTCCTGAGCCAAGAGGGGAGAGGTTGATCAGGATGGGATTTTGTGAGCCTACCGGGACGAATTGCTTCCCGTTGTTTCCCCACAGACGGCTTCCGGCGAGATCGATGCGCTGACCAAACAGACCGTATTGGCTCTGGGCAATGTTTGTCTCCCTCCACATGAGATAGACATCATGTGTTGATTCGTTGGCGCACATTGCGGGTTCCAGGCTCAGGGTTGCCATGTTGGTGGTAGCTTCAAAGCCTCCAAGAGGGAAAGCAACGACAGCATTTTCATCCACATGCTGTACAAACGTGCTCAGATGGCCGCTGGTTTGTTCGTAGAACCAGCAAACCCAGGCTCCACCGGCACCGTCGGCCACCGCTTGCTGATGAACATAGCTCTGGATGATACCGCCTGTAAAAAGGAGCGCGTAGGTAGGCCAAAGGGCATTGCCGTCTTCATCAAAACGTTGTGCCAGGATGTTCCGGTTTGGCGCCCAGTAGGGTCCCCACTCCTTGTAGAGCGTCACGATGGCGCCACCCGATCCGTCGCTGACAATTTGGGGCCAGGCAAAATCGAAACCTGTCTCCCCGAGCACCAGGTCGTTGCTCCATGCTTTTTGCCCGGATGCCGTGATGCGTTGAACGATCACTTTGCTATCGCCGTTGTCAACCGCCTTCGGCCAGGCAACATAAGCTCCTCCATCATCTGTTGCCAGTAACTTTGGGTCAGCATCAAAATCGGTATCGTTGGAGAGTTGGATCCCATCATCGCCCCACAGAAACTCACCTGAGGCTGAGATTTTATAGATAAAAGCATCGTTGCTCCCGGTGCGGGTATCCTGAAAAGCGATGATGCAGCCACCATCCGATGAAACCGTCATGTCGTAATCGGTGATCCAGGTCATGGAGGGGTGATTGCTCACCAGCAGACCGTCGTTGGCCCACTGCTGGTTGCCTTCGATGTCGTAAAGCTGAATACGAGGATAGTAGTTTCCTCCGGCTTCAGCCGAAAACCAGCTGATAAAGGTGTTGCCGTTGGGATGGGTAGCTACATAGCACTGTGTTTGATCGCCCGGCATAAAGGTTACCTGGTTGTTCACCAGTGGGCTTGTGCTCCATTGGGAAAAAGTGGTGGCAGAGAGCATCACCATCATCAGAGATGCTGTTAGGAGGACTTTGGTTTTCATTGTGAATGGTGTTTGGAATAATCAAATTTATGAAATATTGCGGAAAACTTTGCCCTAAAACTATATTGCCTTTATATCACAAATCGGATTAATAGGAAACTTTTATCCGAACAACTTCCCCTTCACCTTGTCAATATATGTCTTGCCGATGGGGATGCGGGTTTTCCCCAATTCGATCTGGTTTCCATAGAGGGCATCGATATGGTCGGTATTGACAATATATGATTTATGTACACGAAGGAATTGAGAAGGGAGTGATTGCTCCAGCTTTTGCAAAGATTCCAGGATAATGAATTTCCGTTGCGTGGTATAGTAAGTTACATACTCCTTCAAGCCTTCTATAAACAGAATCTCATCCAGCTTGACTTTGTAGATCTTATAATCAGCTTTGAGGGTTATAAACGTAGGCTTCTTGCCCTCTGTTTTTGCAAGAGGTGGTTCGGGATCTTCTTTCAATGATCTCAGCCGGATCATCTCAGCAGCTTTGTTAATTCCCTGAACGAACCGTTCGAAAGAGATTGGTTTGAGCATGTAGTCGATTACATCCAGCTGGTAGCCGTCAATGGCATACTCCTTATAGGCGGTGGTGAAAATAACAACAGGTCTATTATGGAGGCTCTTCATCAGCTCGAGTCCGGTAAGGTCAGGCATCTGGATATCAAGGAACATCAGGTCAACATGGGACTCCTGAAGGATCTGCATCGCTTCCATGGCATTTTTTGCTTCACCGGTCAGGACCAGGTGGGGAATTTTCTCAACATACCCTGTCAGGAGTTTACGGGCATACTGTTCATCATCGACAACGAGGCAATTAATCTTCATCAGATTCCAGGATAAGTGTGACTGAATAGATCTCTTTTTTCTCTTCAATGACCAGTTGATGCCGTTTGGGATAAAGCAACTCCAGCCGACGTTTGACATTCTCCAGCCCGATTCCGGGAGTTGTGTCTTTGGTATTCTGACTGTCAGGCAACGAGTTTTCGCATCCAAAAATAATCCTGTTACCATCTGTCTTCAACATGATTCTGATCCAGGAATGATCGGTGTCCTCAATGTGACTGTGCTTGAAGCTGTTCTCAACAAATGCGATAAAGAGGAGCGGTGCAACCCTCATCTTCGGATTTGCCCCTTCAAAATCGTAGGTTACATTATCAATGTTATTATCCTTCAACAATTGCAATTCGATATAGCTTTTGAGGTAACTGAGCTCCTGTTCCAGGGAGACATCTTTTTCGTTACAATCATACAAGACATAACGCAACATATTTGATAACCGGTGAATGGCATCCGGGGTTTTATCATGTTTCAACTGCGACATCGAATAGATGTTGTTGAGGGTATTGAACAAAAAATGGGGATTGACCTGCCATTTCAGCATCTTGGATTCGGCTTCGAGTACCTGGTTCTTTAATTGAAGCGCTTCCCGGTCACGTTTTCTCCCAACCATCAGGTTCCGGTAGATGGTGCTGATGAAAAGGACAAAAAGAACATGAAATCCATTAAAAATCATGGCTTTCTTTGCCATCCCTGCACCCCTCGGACCTTCCCGTCGAGTCATACCCAGTATCTCCCTTTGTTGCTGCTCATCTGGAATATCTCCGGGGAACCCGCGTTTGATCATTGATCTGATTTCGATAGGAAAGAGGTATCTGTCGATATAATATAAAATCGTCAATGCAACAATGATAACGGCAACAATACTAACAAAATAAAGAACATACTGACGTTGTTCCAGCAGTTTTGGAAGAAGCAACAGATAGTTTATATAAAAGAC
>JACZJJ010000096.1 GCA_014860625.1 Bacteroidales bacterium
GGCTAAGCTTTCTTCCACCCGGCTCTATCCTTACGCCACACCCGAAAGAGTTTGAACAGATGGCAGGCAAAACCTCCAACGACTTCCAGCGGAATCAGCTTCAGCGGGAACTCTCGTTCAAGTACTCCTGCTATATCGTTCTGAAAGGAGCAAACACCGCAATCACCACTCCAAACGGAAGATGTTTCTTCAATACAACAGGCAATCCCGGCATGGCAACAGGAGGAAGCGGTGATGTGCTGACAGGAATGATCACCGGCATCCTGGCTCAACATTATTCACCTGTTGAAGCTTGTTTGCTTGGCGTATACCTGCACGGTCTGGCTGGAGATATAGCTGCTGAAATCACCGGACAGGAAGCGCTTACTGCCAGCGACATCATCAATTGCATCGGAAACGCATTTCTTTCGCTTTATGGAGAATTATGAAGAAGAAGCGCTGGAACAACTGGTTCTGGCACCTTATGTTCAAAAGAGCACCGCTCTTCGCGGAAAATTCAGGTATGTCGGCGGGAATCAGTTCCGGCATGCGTTCAGCACCTTTGCCATCCTCCTTGACTATCACTACATCGACCCTGTCCTGTTAAAGGCATCGATGATACACGATGTGTTTGAAGATGTGGAATGTGTGTCGAAAGAGGAGATTGTAAGACTGGACCAGGACGGCCCGCAGGTATACGACCTGGTTATGGAGGTCACGCGTCAGCCTAACCTAACCAAGGCAGAGTTCCTGGAACGAATCTTATTGGAAGGATCCACCAATGCGAAGATCCTAAAATGTGCTGACAGAATCAGCAACATAACCGACCTTCATTCAGATACCTTCGACAAGGAGTTTATCAAAAGGTATATCGAAGAGACGAAGGAATTTGTCATACCGATGGCCATGGAGGTAAACCAACATATGCTGTTCGAGTTGAAAGACCTGATTAAGCAACGCGAGAAGAGCATGAACTTCACGAGCCATTTCTGGCCACTCCACCGAAAAAAATAGTTTAGTTTAACTGTGGGTTCAGAAGGACATCATTTTCCATCCTGAGGTTATCGATAATGAACCCCTGTCTCTCTGGTGTGTTCTTCCCCATGTAAAATGCAAGGACTTCCTGAATCGAAGAATCCTTCGATAGAAGAACCGGATCGAGACGGATACTGGTCCCGATGAAATGGCTGAACTCGTCAGGAGAGATCTCTCCCAGCCCTTTGAAACGTGTTATTTCCGGATTGACGCCCAGCTTTTCAATGGCTTTCTGTTTCTCCTCTTCTGAATAGCAATAAAACGTCTTCTGCTTGTTCCTTACACGGAAAAGAGGGGTTTGTAAGATGAAAAGATGGCCGTTACGTACCAGGTCGGGATAAAACTGGAGAAAGAAGGTAAGGAGCAACAACCGGATATGCATCCCGTCAACGTCGGCATCCGTGGCAACCACAACATGATTATAGCGGAGGTTTTCCAATCCGTCCTCCAGATTCAATGCCGACTGCAGCAGGTTGAATTCGTCGTTTTCATAAACCACTCTTTTGCTCAAACCATATACGTTGAGAGGTTTTCCCTTGAGTGAAAAAACTGCCTGTGTATTGACATCTCTCGCTTTTGTGATGGACCCGCTGGCGGAATCTCCCTCCGTGATAAATATCGTCGTCTCAAATTTCCGGTCGTCGTGATTGTTGTAATGAATCCGGCAATCGCGAAGCTTTTTATTGTGAAGACTCACTTTCTTCACGCTATCCTTGGCAATCTTTTTAATATTTGCCATCTCTTTGCGCTCCTTCTCACTCTGAAGGATCTTCCTGTGCAACGACTCAGCCGTGTCAGAATTGATATGGAGGTAATTATCCAGATGCCGTTTTACGATATCCATCACATAATTCCGGATTGACTGTCCTTCCGGTTCAATCAACTGTGACCCCAACTTGGTCTTTGTCTGGGATTCAAAGATGGGATCCTGTACCTTGATACTGAGTGAAGCCAGTAACGAGGCTTTGATATCATTGGTATCAAAATCTTTCTTGTAAAACTCACGGATCGTTTTCACAAGTGCTTCCCTGAAAGCTGCCTGATGGGTTCCTCCTTGCGTGGTATGCTGACCGTTAACAAACGAGTAATACTCTTCCCCGTACATTTCACAATGGGTAAATGCAAATTCAAAATCCCCCTCCCTTACGTGGATGATAGGATAGATCACCGGGGAATCGAGATTGCTGTTCAGCAGATCCAGCAAACCGTTGGAAGAGTGGAACTTCTCTCCGTTAAAGATTATCGTAAGTCCGTTGTTCAGGTAGGCGTAGTTCCAAAGCATTTTGGTGATATACTCCGGAATGAAATGAAAATTGCCAAACAGCTCGTCATCGGGTGTAAAGGTTACCAGGGTACCGTTTCGAAGTTCGCACTCCTTTTCGGCCTCCTCGTTCATCAGGACTCCCTTCTGAAACTCTACGATTTTAGTACGGCCGTCGCGAACCGACTGCACCTTGAAATAGCCTGAGAGGGCATTCACCGCTTTGGCACCAACCCCGTTAAGGCCTACTGCCTTCTTGAACACTTTGGAATCGTACTTCGCTCCGGTGTTGATCTTTGAAACACACTCAACAACCTTTCCCAACGGCATCCCTCGTCCATAATCCCGGACACACACCTGCTGTTCATGAATGGAGATCTCTATCGTCTTCCCTGAACCCATTACATACTCATCGACAGAATTGTCAAGAATCTCTTTGATCAGAACATAGATGCCATCATCGGGAGAGGCGCCATCACCCAGCTTCCCGATATACATCCCCGGGCGCATGCGGATATGCTGCTTCCAGTCGAGAGATCGAATGGTATCATCGGTATAATTATCTGGCTGAAACATGCATCTTTTCTTTACTGCGGTGCAAAGATAACGCAATCATTCAGCAGGAAAGTATCAGCAGGCAAAGAGTTTTCAAAAAGTTGTCCACATCCCTTTTATCTCATGAATAAGTACCTGAATCTCATCTTTCCGGATCAGGAAATCTTTCGCCCTGACATCCGCCAGCACGACAAAAGCAATCAATTGATACATGGTAGCGGAAAGGTAAGCGAAGGAGGCAGCGATCCCAGCACCGACAATCCCATAGATGGGAATGAGCCAGAGGCTTAGAAAGATGGTGAAAATAAGGCCGATACCGGAGGCAATGGCACTGTGGATTGGCTTTCCCATTCCTGAAAAGAACGCGCTGAGAGGGATGGAAAAAGAGAGCGCAATGATCCCCATCGCCAGGCTGACGATGACAAGCTTGACATCCCTGAACTCAGGGCCGAATACAAACACAAAAAAACTGGAAGGCAGCAGGAGTATCAGTCCAACGATGATTGCGGAAACAAGCACTGTAATTTTGCTGAAGGCAAGAGTCACCTTCACGGCATAATCCCACCGTTTCTCGTTACTGATCCTCGAAAGCTGAACCATGGAGATGCTCCGCGGAATAATCCAAACCCCCTCTGCAAGTTGAACACCGGTAGAATAAACCCCCAGGGCAGCTTTGCTGATCATGTGCTCGATGAAGTAATAACTCAGCCGGTAGTTGAAGAGCTGGAAAATATTGGCAGTCTGCGCCCAACTCCCGAATGCCAGAATTTCGCGGAGGACCTGTTTCATCCCCGTCAGATCACACCGTTTCAACCGATTGACGATCAAAAGAAAACCGCCAACAAACATGATGATATAAGAGAAATACATGGCATACACATAGACCATCACCTCGCGGTAGGAGGTGAATAAAAAGAAAACCAGCAGAATGGCTACCAGGGAAACAATCTGGGCGACAGTCAGCACATTGATTGCCTTGATGCGTTCCTGCCCGAGAAGAATCATCGTATTTACACTAAAAAGGGAATGGAGCACAGAAAGGATCATGACATCCACGAAGAAACCTTCCGGGATAGAGTTGGTGACGTACAGGATGACCGAACAGAGCAAGGATGCAATCACTCCCCAGATATAAGAGGGGATAAAAAGTTTTAACAATGGCATCCGGGGGACGAGATAAACAAGTGCGGCACCACCAACAAAGTTATTTACCATCTGAACGATGGTTACAGCCAGGATGATCAGGCTGATCACACCCACCTTTTCAGCTCCGAGAAACCGTGCATTCAGCACAATAATTGTCAGCATCAGGATAGCTGCCAGGAACCGGGTAAATATCGTGCCGACAATTTTTTTAAACATCGCCCCTGATTTGTGAATAGATTGCAAGGAGCTTCTCTCTTACTGCCTCCGGAGTAAACTGATCGCCAATCGTTTTCCGGATGTCATTTTTATCAAACGAGCTGCTTTTATCAAGCATCCGGTCGATGGCGTCAACAAGCGCTGGTGTGTTTTGCGTAGGAATTAACATCCCGTTTCGGTCGTTTATAACCTCCGGAGCAATGCCAACCCTTGTGGCAACAACCGGCGTTCCGCAGGCAAGGCTTTCGATGATCACCGTGCCAAATGTCTCGTAACGGCTCGAAAGGACCGTAAAGTCGGCACTTCCATAAAGCGTGACGAGATCTTCCAATCCCATGAGGCCGGTAAAACTGACAACCTCCTCCTTCAATCCCAACTCCATAGCCAGCTTCTTCATCCGTTCCAGATCAGGCCCCTCTCCAACCAGTGAGCCATGAAAATCCGACCTTCTCTGGCTGAGATCGCTGATTGCATGAAGGAATCCCGAGATGTTCTTGGCTCGGTCATCAAAACAGGAGACATGAAGAAACCGTTTTCTGGGATGGGCATTCCCGCTGGAAATTACATCCATCTTCGACGTATCCACTACATTGGGAACAACAAAATAATGCTTGTTAGGCAGATGACTCGAGATCATTGCCTGTTTCAGCACCGCCGAAACAGCAATCACTGCATCTGCTTTGCCAACCAGATAACGGGTCAGCATTTTCCTTCCCCATCCCTTGTAGGAGCCGTTCTCCGGGAAGTACCGCGACCAGTGTTCCGAAATCACGTGTGGGACTCGGTACCGACGGCTCAGGCGATGTCCGATAAACGCTTCACGGGTGAGGATATGTGAATGGATGATATCAGGGACAAAATCTCCAACAATCTCCAACCCCCTCATGTGTGCACGGTAAAAATTTATCAGGTTCATCGCCTGGTAAATTCCGGGAAGAACGATATCGGGGATCTTAAAGTAGACCCTGATGGTAATGACCCTGTTCTCTTCTGAATAATCGATCTCAAATTCACTCGGGCAATCGGGATCCGGATGTGCATAAAGCACCACCACATGATTGGTGGCGGCCAGCGCCTCTGCCTGCCGTTGAATAAAGAGTCCAGGCATCGGATCATAACGATTTGGATACCAGCGTGGAAGAAAAAGGATATTCAAAGGGGAGGAAGACATCGAACAAAATTACGAATTACGAATGACGTATTACGAAACAGAAATATGGAAATACGGCATCCGGCATCTGGTTATCAGGTAAAACATGAATCAATGAAATTTATTGCATTCTCCAGCCGGTCCTCCCCCAATCCCGATACGACCCTGAAGTTCCGGTGTCGTTCAAGTAACTCTTCGTAATACAGGTTAAACAGTTGAACTCTCATTTCCGGATGCTCACGCTGCGGATCGTATTCCCAGGGAATATCGATATCGCATAACAGATAAAGATCATATACGTGGGTCTCGAGCAAGTCCAGAATCCACGGATCACAACGACCGAACTTTACGTCGCTCCAGATTTTTGTAACAAGGGCTTCGGTATCGCAGAAAAGAAACCTATCACGCTGCTGCACTTTTCCCAAGGTCGCCTCCTTTCGGAGGCTGGTGGAGCCCATCTTCTCAAGTTTGGCCTGCCCCCGGGCGATTTCCAGAATATCACTCTCCACATATGGTCTGTCAAGGTTATCGATATACTCCCTGGCGTACTCAGGCACCCAGGCTGACCGGTAATGATCAGCCAACTGCCTGGTAAGCATTGATTTGCCAGTAGATTCCGGTCCTGTTATTGCAATGCGCTTAATCATCCAATCGTTTTTACCCCTAAATCCCCTGAAGGGGACTTACTCCCCCTTCAGGGGGCTGGGGGGTATTTGTAAGCTTCCCTCTCCACTCAATAAACCCAAAAACAGCAATTACCGTGAACGCAAGGAATTGGAACGAGCTGAAATAGAGGTTTAGCCAGGCAAACATTCCGATAGAGATCACATCGCCAACAATCCAGAGAATCCAGTGCTCGATCTTTTTCTGAGCAAGCAACCACATGGCAATGATATAGATAGCCGTTGTAAGGGCATCCCATGATGGGATTACACTATCGGTAAACTGTTGAAGCAGATACCTCAACAGGAAAAAAAAGCCAATGATAAGGATGGTATAAACCAGGTACTCCCTGATTGTCAGCCTGGCGATCTTGATTCGTTCATCCTCTTGATTTTTCCTCAACCAGTTATACCAACCATACATGCTCATGGCAGCATAAAAAACGTTGATCCCTGCATAGGCATACAACCTTGAGGTGTAACATATGTAAACGTAAATCACAACGTTGATGATCCCAAGAGGATATACAAGGATATTCTCTTTCTTCATGAACCACACGCTGGAGAGGCCGCACAAAACAGCAAAGATTTCGAGGATGGTAGTTTGGGTACCCAGTACGACAAATGGATCTGTAAACAAAGAGGTTGTGTTGGTCTGTTGTTCCGGCAAAGATATTCGAAATTGGTGAAGATACCGAGAGAGGGATTGATGGTTTTTTATAATTTTGCATGATCTCCTAGTAACCTATATGCCACCCGTGGCCCACCTCCAGTTGCCTTTAATTGTAACACTGCTGTTACTGTTGTTATCGGCCAGAGTGCTGGGTGAACTTTTTGAACGGGCAGGTGTCCCTGCCATGGTTGGGGAAGTATTGGCCGGTGTATTACTCGGACCTTCCGTATTAAACCTTGTAGCCTCCTCCCAGGAGCTGAACGTCATTTCAGATCTTGCGGTTTTCTTGCTGATCATACTTGCAGGGATGGAGATCTCTCCTGAAGAGATTCGAACATCCTTCAAACCGAAAAATATCTGGTTTGCAATTTTCGGGTTTTCGGTCCCTTTTGCCAGCGGCGTTTCTATCGGGTATTTCATGGGTTACTCGCCATTTTTTGCTCTTTTTATCGGACTCTGTTTATCTATTACTGCTCTTCCTGTGATCATCCGTATCTTAATGGACCTTGGAAAAATTCAGTCATACGTAGGGAAACAGATAATCTCCGTTGCCATTTTCAATGATATCGTATCTCTCCTGATCCTTGGAATTTTGCTTGATTTTCAGGGAGAGACTAATTCAATCAATGAGTTTTCCGTCTCCGTCGTCATCACTGTCCTGAAACTGATCTTGTTGATCGCTCTTTTATATGCCGCATATCATGTGATTAAATTCGCCTCAAAGAAACTTGACCTCCTTACAGACCAGTTGGATCGGTTACTCCTTTTCCTAAAGGGAAAAGAGTCGATGTTTGCCCTTGTCATGTTGTTCATCCTCGTTTTTGCCAGCATCTCGGAACTTTTGGGTATGTATTTCATGGTCGGAGCGTTTTTCGGAACCATTTTAATTCCCAGGGCTTTTGTATCGAGAACCGATTTTAAACGTGTAAAGGAATCCGCATCAGGAATCACCTCCGGATTCCTCAGTCCCATATTTTTCGCAGCAATGGGTGCTTCCTTCAGCATTGGGGCACTGGATGACTACGTGCTTTTGATCATCCTGCTAGGTGCCGTCTTCGCGAGTAAACTTGTTGGAGGATTCCTTGGCGGCAAACTCTCAGGAATGGGTTCAGGAGATGCATTTACTCTTGGCATAGGTATCAATGCGGGTGGAGCAATGGCATTGGTCATTGCCAATATTGCCCTGAACAAAAACCTGATCGACTTAAATCTCTTCTCTATTCTGGTGTTAATCGCCCTGATAACGACATTGATCACCCCAATGCTTCTGAAGATCATATTTCGTTTTTCTGAAACCCGAAAGGATCAGCAAGGGAGATAAAAAAGCTTAACTTTGCGCTCGTATAAAACCGAAAAGCATGCTGGATCTTCTTAAGTACCTGGTTGATTTTATCCTCCATATCGACAAGCACCTGTTGCAAATCGTCACCGATTACCAGACATGGACCTACCTGATCCTTTTTACCATCATCTTCATGGAAACCGGATTTGTGGTCACCCCTTTCCTGCCAGGAGATTCACTGCTGTTTGCTGCAGGTACGATTGCTGCGATGGACGGCAATCCACTCAGTGTTTTGGCCATTATTCCTTTGCTTATCACGGCAGCATTTCTTGGCGACAACACCAACTATTTCATTGGGAAAACACTGGGACACAAGGTTTACGAAAAGAATTACAGGCTGATCAAACGGGAATATCTGGATCAAACCCATAAATTCTATGAAAAACATGGCAGGATCACCATCATCATTGCCCGCTTCATGCCAATTATCCGTACGTTCGCTCCTTTTGTAGCCGGCGTGGGAACAATGCATTACATCCGGTTTGTCTCCTACAGCATTCTTGGGAACATCCTGTGGGTTACCCTATTCACTCTCGCCGGATTTTTCTTCGGGAATCTCCCTCTGATTAAAAATAACTTCACCATCGCCATTTTTGCGATTATCTTTGTTTCTGTTCTGCCCATGATCATAGCGGGTATTAAACAATACCTCGGGAACAGAAAAAACAAGAAATCAGCATGAGCCGTACGGGTCATAAAAGCCGGATCTCAGGCGCTTCAACTGCCGGCGTGCTGATCACCCTAGGCATCATTTACGGCGACATCGGAACCTCTCCGCTCTATGTGATGCGTGCCATCATCCACGGGGCAGATTCGATCTCCGAAATGTTCATCCTCGGCGGGCTCTCACTTGTCGTGTGGACCCTGACGCTTCAGACTACCATAAAATATATCACCATCACACTTCGGGCAGACAACAAAGGTGAAGGAGGAATTTTCGCCCTGTTTGCCCTCATCCGGAAACGTACCAAGTGGGCTTTTCTTTTTGCCATGATTGGCGGCTGTACCCTGTTGTCGGATGGCGTCATAACCCCCGCTATTACGATTGTTTCGGCTGTGGAGGGGCTGATCATTGTCAACCCCCGCATCCCGGTAGTGCCAATTGCGCTGATAATCATTACCTTACTATTCTTTATCCAGAAATACGGCACCAAAGTGGTCGGAAACTCCTTTGGCCCCATCATGCTGGTTTGGTTCACGATGCTGGGGACCCTGGGATTGATTCAGATTGTTCAGTATCCCATGATCCTTAAAGCACTTAACCCCTATTACGGATACTATTTTCTGACTCATTTCCCGGAAGGATTCCTGCTGCTGGGGGCGGTCTTCCTGTGCACCACAGGAGCCGATGCCCTCTATTCCGATCTTGGCCACTGCGGACTCAAAAATATCCGGATATCCTGGACATACGTAAAGACAACCCTGTTACTGAACTACTTTGGCCAGGGAGCCTGGATCCTCATCAATGTGGATAATGTGAACGAATGGACAAACCCGTTCTTTGCCATCATGCCCCCGTGGTTCCTGATGTTTGGCATCGGTATCGCAACCATTGCGGCAGTTATCGCCAGTCAGGCTATGATCACCGGCTCGTTTACCCTGATCAGTGAAGCCATTTCCCTGAATTTCTGGCCCAAAATCAAAATCAACTACCCGACCAACATCAAAGGGCAGATGTACATCTCCAGCATCAACTGGATCCTATATCTCTGCTGCGTGTTTGTCGTATTTTTCTTTCAGAAATCAGCCAACATGGAGGCGGCATACGGGCTTACCATCAACATCACGATGCTGATGACTACGCTGCTCCTGAGCGTATACCTGTACTACAGGAAGGTCCCGATCTACCTCATCGTACTGCTCCTGGCAGTCTACCTCTTCATCGAAGGAGCCTTCCTGGTTGCCAACCTGAATAAATTCATCTACGGCGGTTGGTTCACCTTCATGCTTGGCAGCTTGCTGTTTGTGGTGATGTATGTCTGGTTCAGCGGAAGAAAAATAAAGAACTCGTTCATCGAATTTGCCAAGGTTGAAAACTATGTAGAGATCATCACAGAACTTCATGCCGATGAATCGATAGCCAAATGTGCGACACACCTTGTGTTTCTCACCAAAGCAAATAAAACGAGTGATGTGGAGACCAAGATCATCTATTCCATGCTGAACAAACAGCCGAAACGAGCGGATGTATACTGGCTGCTGCATGTCGACATCCTGGATGAACCGCATGTACTGGAATACAAAATTACACACCTGATCCCGGATATCATGATCAAGGTTGATTTCAAAATCGGCTTCAAGGTGCAACCCAGAGTCAATCTCTTCTTCCACCAGGTAATTGAAGAGATGAGCCGGAACAATGAAATAGACCTTGTGAGCAAATACGAATCACTACGGAAGTTTCATGTGATGAGCGATTTCCGCTTTATTGTAATTGACCGGATCCAGAACTACGACTTTGATTTCCCCCCGAGAGAGCAGTTTATCATGGACATGTATGCCGTTTTCAAGAAGTTCGGCATCAGTGAAGTAAGGGCCCTGGGTTTGGACACCAGCAACGTAACGATTGAAACAGTTCCTCTTTACGTGGATAAGGACATTCCTGTATTGCTGACGCCCCACGAACAGAAAAAACACTGATCCTTTTCAGTTCTGAGATTGGATCACCCGGAATGAACTTTCCGGGCAAGAACTGCGCGTACTGCAGCCACAACATCAGGAGTGTCGAGCCCGTATCGGGATAAAAGCTCCTCTGGTGTTCCGCTCTCCCCGAATTTATCATCCACCGCCACCATCTCCATAGGTGCCGGATGATGCAAGGCAAGAAGTTGTGCGATGCTGTCGCCCAATCCACCGTTACGCATATGCTCTTCCGCAGAAACCACACATCCTGTCTTCTTCACGGAAGCCAAAACAGCTTCGTTGTCAAGGGGTTTTATGGTATGAAAATTGATCAGTTCAGCCTTGATGCCCTCTTCAGCAAGAATCTGGATTGCCTCCAGGGCCTTCCAAACAAGATGTCCTGTTGCAAAAATAGAAACGTCACTCCCTTCGTGGAGCATCACTGCTTTCCCAATAACGAACTCCTGATCGGGTGATGTGAAATTGGGGACCTTGGGGCGGCCAAACCTGAGGTAAACAGGTCCCTCATGAACGGCAATGGCTTTGGTGGCTGCCTTCGTCTGGTTGAAGTCGCAGGGATTGATAACTGTCATAAAAGGTAGCATCTTCATCATGCCCATATCTTCCAGACTCTGATGGGTGGCCCCGTCTTCGCCCAGTGTGACGCCTGCATGGGAAGCGCAGATCTTCACATTCTTTTTTGAATAGGCGACCGACTGCCGGATCTGGTCGTATACCCTGGCGGTAGAGAAATTGGCGAAAGTGCCTGTAAAAGGGATCTTCCCTCCGATTGTCATGCCTGCAGCGAGTCCGATCATGTTGGCCTCAGCTATTCCCACCTCGAAAAACCGATCAGGAAAGGCTTTGGCAAAATCACCCATTTTCAGTGATCCTACCAGGTCGGCACAAAGGGCGACAATGTTCTCATTCTCCTTTCCGAGTTCCAGGAGCGCTTCTCCAAAACCAGACCGCGTGTCTTTGGACCCTAGATTCGTATAGTTATTCATTGTGTTTCGTGTTTCGTGTTTCGTGTTTCGTGTTTCGTGTTTCGTATTTCGTATTTCGTATTTCGTATTTTACATCTGTCTTACACCTCTACCTCTATGTTCTTCCCAGCTTCAACTGTAAACCGTTTCTCCCTGGTATCATCCTGCTGTGCAGATGAGGTTAAACGATAAACGATGATATAGTTACCGGGCTGAAGGTGTCTGGTTTCAACCGGTTGATCCGGGTGAATCTGATCCACCCATAAGAGCGATCCAGCCTCCTCCTGATCCCCTTCCATCTCCATGTAAATGGAACCCACTGCCGGCTTCAGCTGTTTCAGTGTGACAGTTCCCGGTGAGGGGATCGTGAGTTGCAGAAAGACATCCGGTGCAATCTTTATCTGATTGAAATTCATTCTCGGCATCGTCAAAACGGTGATGTCGTAGTCTCCTGCCAGGTACTTCCCCACAGTATTGCTAGGCTGGACATGAATCGCCTCCCCTGTGCCGCCCCGCCGGATGATGCAGGGTACAACCCTCTCCCCTTCCTGCTCAAAACGGAGAAAACCCTGACTTGCATCCAACTCAATGGTCGTATGTTTGCCTGGTTCGATCCATACCGACTCTTTTCTCAGGGGAGGAATCGTTTGAACAACCACGTCATAGGTAATCAGCGGGTCCAGCTTTAGTGTGTCGGGAATCCCCTGGCTGTTCAGTGTGTGAATAAAGCTATACCGGGGAGTTCCCGTTACATGATCGAAAAGCGTTACATGAACATCTGTCTGGGTTGGCTTACCCATCCTGTCGAGCAGGTTTATCTGTGCTGAAGCCTCTTTGAGTGAGGTAGCGACAATGGTTTCCAGCGCCCGACGGTACTCCTTTTCGTTGGCAGCATTGTAATAGTTCCCCATGCAGTCGAACTGCACCCGCATATTCGCTCCTATCCCCACGATAAATGGCCTCAGGAAGATTCCTCCCTGCTGCAACCTCTTCGACACCTGGCAGGGATCTCCTCCGCAGGCTTCCAGCCCGTCGGTTATGAGGATCACCACATTTCTGCAATGATTGCAGGGAGTGAAATCCGAGACTGTTTGTTCAAGGGAAAAGGCAATTGGCGTTGTTCCGCCGGGACTCAGCCCCTGCAAAACAGACTTGATGGAAGTGAAGTTGTCCTTGCCAAAGGGTACCATCATATAAGAGGCTTCACAATCGGGACCCGATGCCCGTTTCGGACCGTAAACACGTAATCCGATCTCCAGGTTTTTGTTTCCCTGAAGAGAGTCGAGAATCCCGGATAGAACGCTGACTGCTGTCCTGTATTTCGTATCGCTCTGCCAGTGGTCGGCCATGCTCTCCGAAGCATCAAAAACGAAAAGGATTCGGGTAAGGCGTGGCGGTTGTTGCTGCAAAGCAAATGGCTGACCGGAACAGACAAGAGTTGAGAGAATGAGCAGACTAAACGATAAGGCAACAGATTTATTCATAGAGCCTCACATTGGTTGTTTGACCAGGATTAACCGTAAATTTCTTCTCGATCGTATAGAATGTTTTGGTCGAATATTTGGACCTGAATACGACTGTATAATCTCCGGGCTGCAGATATAACGTCTCCATGTGGGCCGGAGAATCTTTCATGTTGTATAACCAGGTAAGCCCCTCTTTGTTCACCAGGTAGAGGCTTCCATACCCATTGGTTGTCGTCTGCACAACGGCTATACCCGGTCTCGGAATTTCAACGGTTGTGGTATGATTCTGACGGATCTCAATGTTATCAACAACAATCCGGGGCAGGCAGAGGATCTCAGCATTATACCTTCCGGTGAGGTATTTCTCAACCTGGTCAAACTGCTGCACGTTGATTGTCTCATGACTTCCCGTTTTCCTGATGATGCACGGCATGTTCTTCAGCGTGGCATTGGTGACAGCCCTGAATGCCAGGAATCCCTGAGGGGCATCAATACCAACAACGTTATGGATGCCTGATGTGAGTCTAATGCTGTCTTTTCTGACAGGTGGGATGGTATGAACAACAATGTCGTATATAACCAGCGGGTCAATTTCAAGGGTATCCGGCACGCCTTTGGCGTTCATCGCGTGAACGAGGTTGTATTTGACCTTCCCCGAAACATGATCGTAAAGGGTCATATTGATATTTGTCTCCGTGGCGCCTCCCCAGATGTCGAGAAGATTCACCTGCATGGTTGTCGGATTTAATGCCCTTGAGATGATTACCTTCAAAGCGGCCCTGAATTCATCTTCATCCCTGGCATCAAAATAGGTGCCGACGCACTCGAACTGCTCTTTGAAATTACGGCCTATTCCGACAATAAACGGCTTCAGGATAATTCCCTGGCGTTGCAATTCGGCTGAAACAAGACAGGGATCCCCGTCGCACTCTTCGATCCCGTCGGTGATCAGAATAACAATGTTCCGGCAATTATCACATGGAGGAAAATCAGTGGCGGCTTCTGACAGGGAGAATGCAATAGGGCTGATGCCTTTGGGTGAGATGCCCCTGAGAACCTTTTTAATACGGGAGATATTGTCGTTGCTGAAAGGCACCTCCAGCTTCGTGTCATAACAGTCTCCAGGAGGGTAATGCCGCTGATGTCCATAAAGCCGAAGAGCCACTTCCAGTTTAGGCGTATCGTGCAGGCTGTCCAGAAGATTGGAGAAGAGACGGGTGGCAATGTTGAATTTCGTATCACTTGCCCAACGGCCGGTCATACTCTGGGAGGCATCAAACACAAAAAGGATCCGGGTCAATGGTTTGGGGATATCCTTCTCATTTGTAATCTGCGACTGAGCAACGCCAGCCACGACGGCAACTAAAAGCAAAACCAGAACCGTGACAGCCCTCTTAATCATCCCTAATTCGTAATTCGTAATTCGTAATTCGTAATTTCAATAATCTCCCATCGTCTCTTCCAACTGTTCAAGAGCCTTTTCAGCCTGTTCGTCATTTGGAGGTACACCATGCCATTCATGATTATCGAGCATAAAATCGACACCAAAGCCCATCTTCGTGTGCATGATGATGATAACGGGTATTCCCTGGTTTAATTGTTGTTTTGCCACGGCAAGCTGATCCAGGATCTCAGCCATATCGTTCCCGTTCATCTCCAGCACCAGCCATCCGAACGATTCCAGCTTGGCTCTCAGGTTACCCAGAGAGAGAACCTTCTCAACCGGGCCATCAATCTGCTTCTGGTTGTAATCGACGGTCGCAATGATGTTATCAACACCCTTTGCCGCACCATACATCAGCGCTTCCCAGTTCTGGCCCTCCTGCAACTCTCCGTCACCCATCAGGCAGTAAACCGTTTTTGGATCTCCATTGAGTTTTTTACTGATGGCAGCTCCCAATGCCACAGACAATCCCTGTCCCAGCGACCCGGAAGCCATCCTCACTCCGGGAGTTTCGTCCAGAATGGAGGGGTGCCCCTGCAACCTCGTGTCAAGTTTTCTGAAGGTCGCCAGTTCGCCAGGTTTAAAATAGCCATACCGGGCAAGTACGCTGTACCAGGCAGGAGAAATGTGTCCATTGGAAAGAAAAAAGATATCCTCTCCTGTCCCGTCAATGGAAAACTTATTGGGATCGGGCTTCATGCAGGCAAAATAGAGGGCTACGAGGAAGTCAGCTGCTCCCAGTGATCCGCCGGGATGGCCCGAGCTGGCTCCATGAACCATACGGATGATATCCCTGCGAACCTGCGAAGAAATTTTTGATAAATCGGTGGTTGATAGCATTGAAAATGACATATTTAAATGGGATAAAACGTTCGATCCAAAGATAGACCTTTTGATTTTTTCGGTCTACCTGCTGTTAATAAAAAGGGATAAGATTTAAAACGCTATTTTTGCATCGTTTCACGTCAACCTGCTCGATTCATGAAGATTTTCAGCATCATCATTCTCCTGCTGTTTGGATTTTACCTGGATATCAGTTCAAGTATCCCGGAACAATCCCTTGATTATCACAAGATCCGCAGGGAGGTGTGGGTTGACTCCGTGTTTCGTTCGCTTTCGCCCGACCAGCAAATTGCCCAGCTTCTCGTAATCCGGGCCTATTCCAACCGCGATCAGTTGTACAATGACAGCATGGCAAGACTCATCAGCCGATACAACATTGGCGGAGTCTGTTTCTTTCAGGGGAGTCCGGCAGCACAGGCAGCCCTCACCAATTCCTGGCAGCAAGCAGCCAAAACACCGTTGCTTATTGCTATCGATGCCGAGTGGGGTCTTGGGATGAGGCTGGACAGCGTACATGATTTCCCTTTCCAGATGACCCTCGGAGCCACTTCTGATGATTCACTTACCTATGAGATGGCTGCTGCAATAGCCCGTGATTGCCGGAGAATGGGCATTCATTTGAATCTGGCTCCGGTTGTAGATGTGAACAACAACCCGAAGAACCCGGTCATCAACTTCAGGTCGTTCGGCGAAAACCCTATCTCCGTAGCCCGGAAAGGGGTGAGCTATACGAAAGGGTTGCAGGACAACGGCATTGTAGCTACGGCGAAACACTTTCCGGGCCACGGAGATACGGACACCGACTCCCATAAGGACCTGCCCGTTATCAGCTTCCCAACCCAACGGATGGAGTTGGTGGAACTTTACCCCTTCTCGGAAGTCATCAAAAACAAGATCAGCGGCATTATGATCGCTCACCTTTACATGCCAGTGTACGATACCACCCAGAACCTCGCTTCAACACTCTCACCTCGAATTGTAACAACCCTTTTGAAGGAGAAGATGGGCTTTCAGGGAGTTGTCATCACCGATGCCCTCGACATGAGCGGAGTGACCAAATTCTTCCCTCCGGGCGATATCGAAGTAAAAGCCCTGCTAGCCGGGAACGACATCCTCCTGCTTCCACAGGATGTTTCAACGGCAGTAAATGCGATCCGCAAAGCAGTGGATGAGGGAACCTTGTCACAAGAGATCATTGCCGGGCGCTGCCTCAAGATGCTTGGCCTCAAATACGACCTCGGGCTCGATTTTTACCGGCCAGTGAAATTGGAAAACCTCACTCCCGAATTGAATCCCTCCTCGTCAAAGAGCATCACCAACCGGATCTATAAATCCGCCGTCACGGTCGTTAAAAATGAGAATAACATCATGCCGATCAGCCTTTTACAGCGTCGGCAGATTGCAACCATTTCGATCGGCGAGAGCACCCTCTCAACGTTCCAGGAGACCCTTAGCTGGTATGCTCCGTGTGATCATTACCAGATTTCCAAAAAGGCTTCACAGGAAGAATTTGATGACCTTGAAAGAAAACTTTCCGGTTATAACCTGATCATTATCGGCCTCCACCGAAACAACCTCTATCCAGCCCAGCAGTTCGGGAACCCTGACAAGGTAGTTGAATTCATAGGCGAGGTTGCCCGCAAGAAGCGTACGATTCTTACGATCTTCGGGAGCCCTTACCTGCTCCCCTCGCTTCATAATGCGTCAGATCTCGAAGCAATTCTTGTCTCATATCAGGATCAGCCTGAAGCTGAAGAGGTTGCCGCTGAGGTAATTTTCGGAGGCGTTGCTGCAACCGGAGAACTGCCTGTTACAACCGGCGGATTTGTGGCCGGAACCGGTGTGAAATCAGTGAAAACCAGGCTGGAGTTCGCCTTGCCCGAAGAGGCAGGAATCCAAACAGCGAAGCTTGCTTCCATCGACAGCATGATCCGTAACGGCATCGATTCTGCCGCCTACCCGGGATGCCAGGTTCTCTTCGCCAGACAAGGTAAGATTTTCTATTACAAAGCTTTCGGGAACATAACCTACGAAGATTCCACCCCTGTAGTCCGAACCGATCTCTATGATATTGCATCCCTTACCAAGGTGGCTGCCACAACCCTCGCGATGATGAAACTTTATGAAGATGGAGTTTTCAAACCGGATGATCCCCTCTCGATTCACCTGCCGGAACTTCGGGGTACCGACAAGGAGCGGATAACAATCAGGGAAGTAATGACACACCAGGCAGGGCTTCGGCCCTGGATCCCCTTCTATATGCTGACTCTGGGTGACAGCTTAGCCGATCTGGCGATTTACGATACAGTCTATTCGCCTCTGCACCCCATCAGGGTTGCTGAGAGCCTCTATATCAAAAGGAATTATGCCGACAGCATCTATTCCTGGATTATTCACTCTGAGCTCAGGAAAACCAAAAAATATAAATACAGCGATCTGGGGTTTTATCTGTTGCAGAAACTGATTGAACGCAAAACGGTATTATCTCTTCCCGGATACCTCGAAAAGACGTTTTACAAACCGATGGGTCTTACTACACTGGGATTTAGTCCCCGGCAGCGATTTCCCATTGACCGGATTGTACCCACCGAAAACGATACCCTGTTCAGGAAACAGCTTCTCCGCGGAGATGTTCATGATCCGGGTGCGGCGATGCTCGGAGGCTATTCGGGGCACGCCGGCCTCTTCAGCGATGCTTACGACCTGGCTGTCATACTTCAGATGCTTCTGAATAGCGGAGAATATGGAGGAAAACAGTACCTCCTTCCATCTACTATTCGCGAATTTACCCGGAAGCAATTCCCCGGGAACGAAAGTCGAAGGGGAATGGGATTTGACAAACCGTTACCAGAGTTCGATCCGCTTGGGCCAACCTGCAAGGCGGTATCCCCTTCCAGTTTCGGTCACTCCGGCTTCACGGGAGCCTATATCTGGGCAGATCCGGAAAAGGATTTGATCTATGTATTTCTCTCAAACAGAATTTACCCGGATGCCGGTAATGCGAAGATCTCACAGATGAATATCCGAACCAGGATTCACCAGAAGATGTATGAGATCATCGGTAATGAAATCGGGAAATGATTACATTTGCAAACAGAAAACTATGTACCTATTTAATTCCGAGATATGAAACCAAAACTTAAATCCTTTCTTTTCTGGGTGTTAGCCTTTATCATCACTGTTGCAGCGGGATATTACCAGCGAACAACGGGTCCTACCTATGAAATCCGCGGCAAAGCGGTGATTGACGGCACCACGTACAAGTACAAATTAATCCGTACATATGACGGGAGTGATGATGCCCCCATTGAACTAACCATTTCAGATCCGGATGTGACGGGAGAGTTGAAACTTAAACGCTACAAAAGTCACGATGAATGGAGCACATCACCGATGGAACGTCAGGGTGAAAAGCTGATTGGTTACATTCCCCATCAGGAGATGGCCGGCAAGGTAATGTACCATGTGACTCTGGCGAAGGGAGAAAATATATATGAATTGAATGAAGAACCTGCCATCATCCGGTTCAAGGGGTTTGTTCCGTTGGACATTCTCATCGCACATATCATCACGATCTTCCTCGCAATGCTGTTCAGCACCAGAACCGCTTTCGAAGTAATTGGCAAGTTAAAATACACCTACCTCTATACATGGCTGACAGTTATCTTCCTGGCTATCGGGGGATTAATCCTCGGACCTATCATGCAGAAATATGCTTTTGATGCCTACTGGACCGGATGGCCGTTCGGAAACGACCTTACCGATAACAAGTCGTTGCTGGCCTTTATTTTCTGGATTGTTGCCCTGATCTACCAGAGCTGGAGAAGAGAGAAGAAGGGATGGGCTGTTGCAGCTGCAATCGTCCTGTTTATTGTCTACATGATCCCACACAGCGTTCTCGGCTCTGAAATCGATTATACCAAGGAGGCTCCAAAAACTGAAACTCAGGAATAACAGGCTGAAAATCAGAATCAGTTATGGAAGTTACGATTGCAATTATTGCTGTTACCGTGTTGGTATCCATTCTCGGGTTCAATCACGAAACCCTTTTCAACCGATGCAAATTTAACGCTTATGATGTCAAGCACAGTGGCCAGTGGTACAGGTTTTTCACCTATGGCTTCCTGCATGCCGGTTGGGTTCACCTCCTTATCAACATGTTTGTCCTCTACTCGTTCGGCAACATGGTAGAGAAAGCCTACAAGTACTATTTCGGCAGCAAATACATCCTCTATTTCCTATTACTCTATGTGGGAGGTCTGCTGCTTTCAGTGATCCCTTCGTTCGGCAAACACAAAAACGATGTTTTCTACAGCTCGGTGGGAGCTTCAGGAGCCGTTTCGGCGATTCTCTTTTCAAGTATCCTCATCGCTCCCCTGAATAAGATTTATCTTTTCTTTATTCCCATTGGCATTCCGGCAATCCTTTTTGGCGTGCTCTATGTCGCTTATGAATACTGGATGAGCCGGAGAGCAAAGGACAACATCGGCCACGATGCCCATCTGTGGGGCGCCCTGTTCGGACTGATCTTTACCATCGCCATGAAGCCGGTAATTGTCCTCTATTTTTTGAAGCAGCTGGGATTTGAGATCACAATATAAGTTGGATCACTGGATCACTGGATGACTGGATGACTGGATCACTGGATCACTGGATCACTGGATCACTGGATCACTGGATCACTGGATCACTGGATCACTGGATCACTGGATGATAAGATCACAGAAGGTTTCATCCTATATTCCTAATTTCCCTCTTCCCTCTTCCCTCTTCCCTCTTCCCTCTTCCCTCTTCCCTCTTCCCTCTTCCCTCTTCCCTCTTCCCTCTTCCCTCTTCCCTCTTCCCTCTTCCCTCTTCCTTCATCCTTCGTCCTTCTCCACTCGCACTCGCGCATCCACTACCACAACCGAATCTCCCAGAGCCAGTAACGGGTTGAAGTCCAGTTCCATGATCTCGGGTGCCACCTCCAGCAAGGCAGAAAGTCTGACCATAATGTCAGCGAACTTCGCTTCATTGACTCCCTGGTGCCCGCGGACTCCCTGGATGATCTTATAACTTTTCAGCCTTTTTATCATCGCATGGGCCTCTTTAACATCTAACGGACAAAGGCCGGCAGCAGTATCTTTCAGGACTTCAATAAAAATACCACCCAATCCGCAGAGGATCAAATGGCCAAATTTAGGTTCAAACTTGGCTCCGATGAATAGCTCGCTCCCCGAAAGCATGGGTTGAAGCAAAATACCGGTTGTTTCCGGGATCTGCATCATCCGGTTGAACTCAATAAGAAGTGTCTCCTCAGTTCGTACATTCAGCACTACCCCTCCCACATCTGATTTATGGACCGGGCCTACGACCTTCATTACAACCGGGAAACCAAGATCATGCGCTGCTTGTTTTGCTTCCTCAAAGGATTTCACAACAGCCTCTCCGGCCCTGGGGATCTCACAGGCGTCGAGCAAGCCCTGGATCTCTTTCGGAGAGATGTAGCCAGGTTGAGCTGCATCAATAATCTTCCGGATAGCTATTTCGTCAACCGGCGGATGATCGGGATGAAGGGAAGAGGGTTCAGGAGTAAAATAAACCTGGGCAAGAGCTTTTGCGAAGAGTACCTCCTGTGGGAAATATGGGTGACCCCAGCTGATGAAATCCTTGATCTCTTCCCCTGCTGTCATGACAGATGGCAGGATTGGAAATATGGGTTTTGAGCACGATTCCATCTTCTCATGGATCACGCCGTACTCATTGAAAACACGATCAAGTCCGGGAGTTCCGAAGATGACAACCATTCCGTCAATTTCATCGAATTTCGTTTCAACATAATCAATGATCGTTCCTAGCTGCTCCGCATTCCCCGTTGCAAGGAAGTCGATCGGATTGGCTACCGATGATCCGGGATGCAGGTGCGTGTGCAACTCTTCGGCGACAGGTCCGGAAAGTTGGGGAACGCCCATATTTCCTGCCGAGAGAGCATCGGTAAGCATAACAGCCGGACCTCCGGCATGGGTAATGATCGCGATATTTTTCCCCTTAAGAACTGGAAATCGGAAGATGGAAGCCACGTTGATCAGTTCACCCCTCCCATAACATCTCACAATACCTGCTTTACGGAAGAGTGCATCCACAGCGACATCCGGACTTGCCAGTGCACCGGTATGGGAAGAGGCAGCCCGGGTACCCTCTACGGATGTCCCTGCTTTGATCGCTGCAATCCTGCAGCCCTTGCGTATCAGTGAAGAGGCATGTTTCAGAAGAACGTCGGGCTTTGAGATGGTCTCCAGGTAGAGCAGCTTGTTTCTCGAACTCAACTTTGGATCAAACGTTTCATCCATGTACTGAAGGATGTCTTCAACACCAACCTGGGCGCTGTTACCGACCGAAAATACGCGGGAGAATGTCAGCCCAATAGGAATGCCGGCCTCCATGATAAAACAGGCAGTGGCTCCGGAGCCGGAAATAAAATCAAAACCGCTCGGGTGCAACTTGGGGATGGGTCGCGTAAAAACGCCCGCATAATAGGGTGTTAAAACCCCGATACAGTTTGGACCAATCATCGTCCCATTTACGCTGTTGACAATATCTACAAGTTTCTTCTCCAGCTTTTTGCCCTCTTCTCCCTCTTCACTGAAACCGGCCGACATGACAATAAAAGCGCGGGTATTTTTCTCTTTGGCCAGGTATTCAACAATATCAACCACATATTTTGCAGCAATCACAATGATGGCCAGATCAACATCAGGCAGTTGTGACGGATCAGGGTAACTGGTAATTCCCTGTACCCTCGACTCTTTCAGATTTACTACATAGAGTTCGCCGCGATAACCGGCTTCTATAAGGTGTTGAAGGACGGCTCCTCCTGGTTTATGCCTGTCGTTTGAGCCCCCGACGACAACAATGCTTCTTGGGCTGAGTAGTTGATCGTTAATCATTGATGATTGGATTAGTTAGCGAAAATACGAACTTTCCATACCTTTGCAAAAACGAACTTCATGGTCAATCGGTTTGGCGGACTCTTTGTAAAGCTAAAACTCTTCTTCCCTATTTTACTTGGAATTATTATTGCTGTCGCTATCCTAACCTGGGTAAGTATTCGCATGTCGACCAATGAGATACAGGGCATCGTTGAAAATAACCTCCAAATGCAGGTCAGGACCATTTCCCGAATGTTTGAACGTGAAAGAAGCCTGAAATTCGATAAAGTCTCCCGCGATCTGAATATCCTCCATGCATTTTTCTATCAAAATGAACTGAAAATTTCAAGAAGCAACATTCCGACAGAGGTTATAAACCAGATTTCCCGCAATAAACAAAATGAAACGCTAAGTTTATGGTACCTTGGAGGCACTCTCCTGAATGGGCATTCATCGTTTATCGACAGCATTACCTCCCTGACCGGTGGCACGGCAACCATCTTCCAGAAAATTGACAGCGGGTTTGTCAGGATATCAACCAACGTCAGGAATGACAAGGGAGAAAGGGCTCTTTGGACATTTATCCCAAATAATTCCCCTGTCGCTCAAACTGTAGCACAGGGGAAGACCTACTTCGGACGGGCTTTTGTAGTCAACGACTGGTACATTACAGCTTATGAACCAATTTTCAGCGATGGCAATATCGTTGGGATGCTCTACGCGGGAGATCAGGAGAAAGATCTGGGAAAATTAAGACCAATACTCAATAATATCACAATAGGCAAGACAGGCTATGTGTTTGTCTTCGATGAAACGGGAAGCCTGGTCGTTCATCTGAATTTGCAGGGTGGCCAGATTGTAACTGAACTCCTCCAACAAACCCAAGGGAAACAATCTGGGTTGCTTTACTATTCATCCCATGATGATGAACCAACCGAAATGGTAGCGTTTGAATATATTCCCGATTTTAAATTGTATATCTGTGCGGCGATCAATCCCGACGCTGAATCCCGTCAACTGACATCCGGGATCATCCAAAATGCTGTGATCATTGCAGCAATTACAATTATCCTGTTTTCGATCTTCATCTACCTTCTAACCAAGAAAAATCTATATACCTACCTCCGGCAAATTGAACAATCCGACAAACAACTCATCTCTGCCCGCGAGGCTCTTGAACGGTCGGAAGAGCAATTCCGCACCTTCTTCAACAGTTCAAGCGATGAGATTTTTATCGGCGATTTTGATGGATATATCCTCGAAGCAAATCAGGTGACCTGCGACAACCTGGGATATACCAGGGAAGAACTGATCGGGAAACATTTTCGGGAGCTGAGAACTGAAAAGTATCTCGATGATTTTCAAAAAAATCTGGATATGATCAAACACTTTGGTCAGCACCGGTTCGAAACCGAAAATGTTTCCCGAAATGGGAATGTGATGCCGGTTGAGATGAAAAGCCGTGTGATTGAGTATCATGGGGAAAAACGGATTTTAAGTATTGCACGCGATATCACCGAACGAAAAGAGATCGAAGAGCGTATCCTGAAAGCAATTATCTCTACAGAAGAGAGTGAACGACAACGCTTTGCGGCTGATCTCCACGATGACCTCGGGCCGATACTCTCTACCATCAAGCTCTATACTGATGTTCTAAACCGTGGCGATTATATCAAAATTGATAGAAGTGAAACCGTTAAAAACATCAATGAACTGGTTGATACAGCAATCCGAACCAGCCGTGAGATATCTAACAGAATCCGCCCGAACGTTCTCCAGGACTTTGGATTGGCTGCAGCAATCACAGAGTTCTGCAGTTTTATTAACCAGGCAAAATCATTAAAAGTTGATTTGCAAACCGACCAGTATACAATTGATAAAAGAGGGATAGAAGAATCGATTCTGTTTCAGGTGACCAAAGAGCTGATCAACAATACATTACGCCACGCAGAAGCCACCAATGTGCTCATCGACCTGAAAAGCATTGACAACCAGATCATTCTCTATTACAGGGATGACGGAACAGGGTTTGACATGGATGCCGCCATGAAGAACCGATCGGGTTTGGGGTTATACAATATATTAAATAAGGTGAAGATGATTCATGGTACATGCGATCTAAACACGACGAAAGGAAAGGGAATGTTCATGACCATCTCAGTGAAATTGAAAAACGAATAGTACAACAACGATGGAAATAATCAAGGTTATCATAGCAGACGATCATGTCATTTTCAGAAAAGGTCTCTTCACAATCCTGAATGAAATCAATCAGATCAAAGTAGTGGGTGAGGCAACAAATGGACTTGAACTCCTCGAGTTACTCAAGAAAACACCAGCCGATGTGATCCTCATGGATATTAAAATGCCAGTGATGGACGGCATCGAGGCGACTCGGAAAGTTTTGGCCCAGTATCCCGACATCAGGATTATTGCCCTTACCATGCACGAAGAGATCAGCTATTTCAATAAAATGATGGAGGTGGGAGCCACCGGTTTCCTTCTCAAAAAGACCACACAAGATGAATTGGAGAGAGCCATCATCGCTGTCGTTTGTGATGAACACTTCTTTTCTGAAGAGTTCATGAGCAATAGTCAAACCCAACCTGTCATCCCACCAAGGAAGCGTCCCGACATTGTTTTAACGTCACGGGAGCAGGAAATTCTTGAACTGATATGCAAAGGGCTTTCAAATGCCGAGATCTCAAAACAACTCGGATTAAGTCAACGCACAGTTGACGGACACAGAGCACACTTGTTTGAAAAAACCGGCGCCAAAAATGCACCCCACCTGGTGATGTATGCAATAAAAAATGGGTTAATAAAGACCTGATTACGGTTTCATCTCCTGATTTATATTAATCCTCCAGGTATTTCTACCCGTTGAAAATACCCGAAGCCCTGAAGAAACTCACTTTTTCTCTGAATCCTCAGAAATTTTCAATTTTTATATCACTGAAAATCAATAGCGTACAATTTACTCGCAAATAAATATTGAACCTTCCTTCATGCTTACTGGAGCGTTTCCATCTGATTTTCTTGATGTTACCCTTCCCTACTAAGTAAAAATACCTGTTTGCTCTGTTGCAGGTTTCACCCTTGTGCAGGCCCGGATCCAGATATATTTTTGCATTGTGAATTATTTAACAATAACCCTTAATACAAAAAGTCATGGAAACAAAATCAAAAATTCTGATCGTCGACGATGACAGCGATGTAATCAATGTACTGAAAACCATCCTTGAGCATGAAGGATACACTGTTTATCCGGCCTACAACAAAACGGAAGCGCTCGAGATTGCCAGCAACGTTAAACCCGATCTGGCAATCCTCGATGTAATGATGACAACCCACTACGAAGGGTTTGAACTGGCAAAAGCATTCAGTGAATCACCTGAATTTAAAGCCATGCCAATTGTGATGCAAACCTCCATCGACATTCTCACAACAACCAACCTGAGTGTTCAGCAAATGGCGAAAGAGTTCAGGAAAGATAAAAAGTACAAAGAGCTTCAGGTGCTTTTAGTTAAAGACATCCTGAAAGAAGAAGCAGGCGTTGATTACCTCGCAGAGGATGGAACGAGCATTTGGGTGCCTGTGAAGGGTTTCATCAGGAAACCGGTTGATTCAAACAATCTGCTCCCTGTAATTTCGAAACTCATGAAATCCTGATCTGTTACAATCAATCCCCGATACAATGAAAGCCACTGATGCTGAAATTCTCTCCACCTACCCCAATGCAGGAAAAGAGAGTTTAATTCCAATCCTTCAGGAGATACAGGAAAATACCGGATTTCTCTCCGAAGAATCGATTGTTCATGTGGGAAAACACCTGCATGTACCAACAAGCCGTATCTATGGTGTAGCCACATTTTACAACCAGTTCAGGTTTGAGCCAAAAGGCAAATACCATATCCAGGTTTGCCGGGGTACTGCCTGTCATGTTCTGGGGTCGTCATCTGTGTTGGATTTTCTGGAAAAAGAATTAAAGATTAAAGCGGGACAAACAAGCCGTGATGGCCTGTTCAGCATTGAAGTAGTTGCCTGTATCGGGGCGTGTGGATTAGCCCCTGTAATTTGCGTTAACAAGACATTCCATGCAAAAGTAACCGTAGATTCATTAAAACATATTATCGATGAATACAGAGATGCTTCCTGACATTTATATCGGATCAGGGACTTGTGGACTGGGAGCAGGAGCTGATGCTATTCGGATAAAAGTTAATCAGTATCTGGAGAGAGAGGGCATCCGGGCTAATATCATAGAAGTTGGATGCATCGGCTTATGCTCGTCAGAACCACTAATGGATATCAGGCTCCCCAAACGAACCCGATTATCATTCGAAAAAGTGACAACCGATCAGGTTGAACCTATTTTGGACGAACTATTTGTTGGGAGACTGCCTGCTTCAGGTATTCTGGGGCAATTCAGGGAAGAGGGGATGAAAGCATGGGAAGGGGTTGGTTTTATAGATGAGTTACCCTTTTTTGCAAAGCAGCAGCGGCTGGTCCTACAAAACTGTGGCATCATCAACCCCATCAGCATCCAGGACTACCGGAATCGTGATGGATACGGTGCATTTCTGAAGTCACTCCGCGAATATTCACCCGATGAAGTATGTGATTTGGTTGAAAAAAGCGGCCTCAGGGGGCGCGGAGGTGGTGGATTCTCAACGGGAAAGAAATGGAAACTGGCATCCAGGGTTAAAGCTGAACAAAAATACCTGGTTTGCAATGCCGATGAAGGAGATCCTGGAGCATTTATGGATCGTGCTGTCGTAGAGGGCGACCCGCACCGGCTCATTGAAGGCATGGCGATTGCAGGATATGCCATCGGAGCAAGCAAAGCGTATGTTTATATCCGGGCTGAATATCCGCTGGCGATTGCCCGTTTGCGAATTGCGCTTGATCAAAGCAGGGAAGCCGGATTTCTGGGAACCAGGATCTTCGGCTCTGACTTCAGCTTTGAGATCAAAATCAAAATGGGAGCCGGAGCATTTGTGTGTGGCGAAGAGACAGCCCTGCTCGAGAGTATTGAAGGCAAACGGGGAATGCCTAAGCCACGACCGCCTTACCCTTCTGAAAGTGGACTATTCGGGAAACCTACAGTCATTAACAACGTTGAAACGCTGGCCAACATTCCAACTATTATCGAAAAAGGAGCCGATTGGTTTGCCAGCATCGGAACTGCTAAAAGTAAAGGGACCAAAGTGTTTGCCCTATCCGGAAAGGTTTCCCTTACGGGACTTATTGAAATTCCGATGGGGACCACGCTTCACGAGATCATCTTCGAAATGGCGGGTGGAATCCGGGGTAACAAAGCATTCAAGGCCGTTCAGATTGGTGGACCCTCTGGAGGGTGCATCACAGAAGCCAACCTGGGAATCGAGGTGGATTACGACTCGTTGCTCTCTGTGGGCGCCATGATGGGATCTGGTGGGCTGGTTGTGATGGATGAGGAGACCTGTATGGTGGATGTGGCTAAATTTTTCATGGATTTCATTCAGCGTGAGAGTTGTGGAAAATGTATCCCCTGCAGGGAGGGAACCCGTAGGATGCTGGAAATTCTCGAGAGTATTACCTGCAAGCCGGCACAGGGCGAAAGGTACGATGCCCTCAAACGGTTTAAGGGAATCATGCAGCTGGAGAAGTTGAGTTCCGTGATCAAAGACACCTCCCTCTGCGGACTGGGTCATTCGGCCCCGAATCCGGTATTGAGCACATTGAAATGGTTCAGGCATGAATATGAGAGTCATATCTTCGAACGAAAATGCCCGGCCGGAGTTTGCACCTCCCTAAGAACATTTACTATCGATGTGAATAAATGTACCGGGTGCACAGTATGTCTAAAAAAATGTCCGGCAGGGGCAATTGTTGGCTCGAAAAAAACGCCCCACTTCATCGTGGAGGATAAATGCATCGGCTGCGGGGCGTGTGAGGAGGCTTGTAAATTCGATGCCATCACAGTGAACGTATAAGTTAGAACAACATGAAACTTACAATAACGATAAACAACAAACCGGTTAAGGCAGAAAAAGGTGAACTGCTATTGGATGTGTTGGAAAGAGAAGGAATCCGAGTCCCAACCCTTTGTTATATGAAGGACTTTCTCCCATCAGGAGCTTGCCGGATGTGTGTGGTTGAAAATGAACAAACTGGGAAATTAATCACGGCTTGCTCCTATACGGTAGATCACGGGATGAATATCAAATCACACTCCGCCAGAGTGATTGAAGCCCGGAAAACCATTGTTGAACTCCTGCTCTCGAATCATCCCGACGACTGTCTCTACTGCGTGCGCAACGGCAACTGCGACCTGCAGGATCTTGCAAGAGAACACTGTATCACCGAACGCAGGATTAGCGGAGAGAAAAACAGGCATCACCTTGACCTGTCAAGTGCCAGCATTGTGCGCGACCCGGCGAAATGCATTCTCTGTGGCAGGTGTGTAAAAGTATGTTCTGAAGTGATGGAGGTCTCTGCCATCGACTTCATCAACCGCGGAAGCCAAACCCTGATCGGTCCCACGTTTAACAAAGGGTTGAACACATCAAGTTGCATCAATTGCGGGCAATGTATCATGGTTTGCCCAACAGGCGCCCTCTCTGAAAAAAATCACTTCGCTGAAATCAGGGATGCACTCAATGATCCGGCAAAAACCGTGGTAGTTCAATATGCCCCGGCAATTTCTGTCACACTTGCCGAAGAGTTTGGCATGGCTGCCGGAACCGATGTAAACGGGCTGATGAATGCTGCCCTTCGCAAAATTGGATTTGACCGGATATTCGATACCACATTTGCTGCTGACCTTACCATTATGGAAGAATCAGCCGAATTGATTGAGAGGATTACACAGGGTGAAGATCTTCCGTTGATTACCTCTTGCTGTCCCGGATGGATCAAGTATGCCGAAGAGTTCGCCTGTGATTTTCTCCCAAATATCTCCAGTTGTAAATCACCACAGCAGATGCTGGGAGCAGTGCTTAAAAGCTACTATGCCGACATTTCAGGCATCGAACCTGAAAATTTATACGTAGTAGCGATTATGCCCTGTACAGCCAAAAAGTTCGAAGGACAACGGGAAGAGATGACCCAAAAAGGGATTTCAGATATCGATGCCGTTCTCACAACACGGGAGCTGGCCGATTTTATCCGACTCTTTGGCATCAGCATAGATAAACTGGAGGCCGAAACAGCCGACTCGCCACACGGAATCAGAAGCTCTGCCGGGAAATTATTTGGAGTGTCGGGAGGGGTGATGGAGGCCGCCCTGAGAACAGCCTATTTTAAACTCACAAACAAAGAGATGAAGCAGTTCCGCATCCAGCAAGTCAGAGGTTGCATTGGGCGGAAAGAGGCAAAAATACAAATTGGTGACTTACAGCTAGGTGTAGCCGTTGTGAACGGACTGGCAAATGCAAAAAAGCTCCTGGATGAGATACGAAACGGAAGAAATGACCTTCATTTCATTGAGGTGATGGCTTGTCCTGGAGGATGTATTGGAGGAGGAGGCCAGCCATTACGGAAAAATTCAGAATCGATCATCAAACGAATGGAGGCCCTCTATCAGATCGACGAAACCGAAACCATCAACGTTTCCCATAAAAACCCGGAAGTCCTGGCACTTTATCAAAACTTTCTGGAAAAACCGCTAAGCAGGAAAAGCCATAAACTACTTCATACCACCTATTGTCAGCGCGATGTACTCCTATAATCAAGCAATTGTATGAACTACCAGGCAAGAAAACAATTGGTATATACAGTAAAAGACCGATGCAGAGTTTGCTTTACCTGTGTAAGAGAGTGTCCGGTTAAAGCGATCCGGATCAATAATGGCCAGGCGGAAGTGATGAATGAACGTTGCATTGCCTGTGGCAACTGTGTTAAAGTGTGTAGTCAGGGAGCAAAAATTTACCTGGATGGAATTGAGGAAGCCGAAGAACTCTTACGGTCATCAGGACCGGTGGCTGCCTGCATCGCACCGAGTTTTCCTGCCGAGTTCACCGAGATCACAGACCACACCAAACTTGTTGGGATGATCCGCGAGCTTGGTTTTGACTATGTGGTGGAGGTAGGCTTCGGGGCCGATATGGTCTCCATTGAATACAACAAATTATTCGATAACCCAAAGTCACCTCCGGTCATATCAAGCGACTGCCCCGCAATTGTCTACTATATCGAACATTATCATCCCAACCTTGTTCCTTCCCTGGCACCGGTGGCTTCGCCAATGGTTGCCACCACCCGGATCATCCGTGAACTGTATGGGTCGGAGACCAGGGTAATCTTCATTGGGCCTTGCATTGCAAAAAAAGCCGAATCCACTGAAGTCGATGCGGTATTGACTTATGCAGAACTCAGGAAGATGTTCAGCAGTCATAAAATCGTCCCAGCCGTTGGCATCACTTCCGATTTCGACCCTCCTCATGCCGGGAAAGGAGCTATTTATCCCGTGAGCAGAGGGATGCTTCAGACAGTAAACAACAGCGATGATATTTTCAAAGGGAATATTGTTGTTGCCGAAGGAAGAGAAAACTACAAAGAGGCAATACAGGAATTTGAATGCGGATCCCTGAAACACCACCTTGAACTTCTTAGTTGTGAAGGATGCATCATGGGCCCGGGAATGAGCCAACCCAACCAAAAATATTCACGACGTTCTCAAATAAGTAACTATGCCAAAAAGAAACTGGGTCAACACGACCATCTGGAATGGGAAAAAAATGTCAGGAAGTTCTCGGACCTGGACTTCTCCGAACAGTTCTACCCCCGTGACAGAAGGCTACCGCTTCCCACAACGAAGGAGATTGATGAAGTTTTGCTGGAGATGGGGAAAACCCGCCCCGAAGATCACCTGAATTGCGGTGCTTGCGGATACCCTTCCTGCACCGAACATGCGATTGCAATTATCGAAGGTCTGGCTGAAATTGAAATGTGCCTGCCCTATACCATTGAAAAACTTCATCTCTCAATCAAGGAACTTAACCTGTCAAATGAAAAACTCGCGAATGCCAGGCAGGCTCTCAAACAATCGGAGAAACTTGCAAGCATGGGACAACTGTCAGCAGGTATAGCACATGAGCTGAACAATCCACTGGGGGTGATTACGATGTATGCGAACATCCTTCTGGAGGAATCCGATCCGGATGATCCTGAACGAAAAGACCTTGAACTTATCGTCGAACAAACAAACCGGTGTAAAAATATCGTTGGCGGACTGCTCAACTTCGCCAGGAAAAATCAGGTAAAGAAAACTGAGACAAACATGGAAACCTTCTGCCAAAAAAGCCTGCAGTCGGTGATCATCATGAACAACATCAGCCTTAAATTCCATTCTGAGATGCTTGATCCCATTGCCATGGTCGATCAGGATCAATTCATGCAAGTGCTTACCAACCTTGAAAAAAATGCTGTGGAAGCAATGCCGGGAGGTGGAACACTTTCAATCCTGCTGAAGGACACTCCTGAAGAGGTCCTAATCTCTATCTCCGACACAGGATTAGGAATATCGCCCGAGAACATTGAGAAAGTTTTTACCCCGTTTTTTACAACCAAAGAGGTAGGTAAAGGAACCGGGCTGGGATTACCGCTCGTCTTTGGTATCGTGAAGATGCACAAGGGTAAAATTAATGTCGAATCAAATACAGAACCATCAAAAGGACCTGTTGGCACCTGTTTTCGCTTAACCATACCCCGAATTTAAAGAATGATGAAATTAAAATTAGCAACAAATGAAAACGATATTACTGGTCGACGATGACCCTGACCAACTGGAACAGCTTAAATTTCATGTAGAGCGGTTCGGATATCAACCCGTTGTGGCATCCTCCCAGAAAGAGGGAGAATTGATGCTGGAAACTATGAAACCCGACCTGGCCATCATCGACCTGATGATGGAGAACCAGGATAGCGGTTTTATTCTCAGCTACAAGATCAAACAGAAATATCCTGATGTGCCTGTCATCATTGTCACTTCCGTGACTGCTGTCAGTGGCATGAAATTCAGTTTGGAGACAGAAGATGATAAACGATGGATCAAGGCCGATAAATACATTGAAAAAGGCATCCGGCCCGACCAGTTACACCGGGAGATCAATAAACTCCTGAAAGTCTGACCATTAAAACAAGGCATCATGAATATCCTGAAAGTACTTGTCGTTGATGATGAACCCGGCATCCGCACCGGTGTCACAAGGGTTCTTCGTAATTTCACTGTCGGATTTCCATTCATGGATGACGACTTCAGTTTCGAAACCGTTGAAACAGGATCAGGGGAGGAGGCTATTGAGATTCTTGATAAGGAACCGATCGATATTGTTTTGCTCGACAACAAGCTTCCGGGGATCTATGGTATCGAAGTACTGGAATATATCCGCCAGCAGGAATATGACACACAGGTGATGATGATCACTTCGTACGCCTCCCTCGATCTGGCAGTTAAAGCAACCAATAACGGAGCCTATAACTTCGTACCGAAGCCCTTTACCCCGCAGGAGCTGAAAGCCGCCATGGAGAGCATCACCAAACACCTGTACCTCAAACGAATGACAAAGAAGCTGAACGAACAGGGAAAACATGTTCGGTTTCAGTTTCTTTCGGTGCTCTCCCATGAGTTAAAATCACCGATCAATGCCATCGAGGGATACCTGAAGATCATGCAGGATAAGCAAGCCGGGGATGCTATTGATGATTACCAGGTCATGGTATCGCGATCCCTCGAACGGATCAAGGGGATGCGTGGACTCATCATGGATCTCCTCGACCTGACACGGATAGAGAGTGGAAAGAAAAAACGAAACATCGCTCCCGTTGATATTACAGAAACAGCCCGGATGGCAATGCACTCCATGGAGCCATTGGCGATCCAGAAATCAGTAAAGATCCATTTTATCAGCGACGAACCTCACTATATCAACTCCGATCCTGCTGAAATAGAGATCATTTTCAACAACCTGCTGTCGAATGCTGTCAAGTACAACGTAGAGAATGGCGAGGTCTTTTTAAGTATTACCGATAATCCCATGGAAGTCGTTATCGATGTAAAAGATACGGGAATCGGGATCAGTGAGGAGGAGATTGGAAACCTCTTCAAAGAGTTTGCCCGGATAAGAAATTCGAAAACCAAGGATATCACAGGGAGTGGTTTGGGCTTGTCGATCGTGAAAAAGCTGATCGATCTGAATCACGGGTCCATCGCGGTTTCCAGCAAACCAGAGCAGGGAAGTCATTTCAGGGTTACGTTCCCGAAGCACTGACACCTGCGCAATAATTTCGTACTTTTATCGCTCACAACTTAATTGAGCGACCCAATGATTGATCTGCGAAGTGATACTGTTACCCGGCCTACGCCGGGAATGATGGAAGCCATACGTAACGCCACAGTTGGCGATGATGTATTGGGAGATGATCCGACAGTTATGGCATTGGAAGAAAAAGCAGCTGCCCTGTTTGGGATGGAGGCCGGACTCTATTGTCCTTCCGGAACCATGACCAATCAGATAGCCATCAATGTGCATACGCGGCCGGGCGATGAGGTGATTTGTGAAGCGGGCTCCCACGTATACAAATATGAAGGAGGAGGAATCGCCTTCAACTCCGGAGCATCAGTGAGGTTGCTGCAAGGCGACAGAGGCCGGATCACAGCAGATCAGATAGCTGTCAATATTAATCCCGACGACATTCATCATCCGGTGACGAAGCTTGTTGTTGCGGAAAACACTGCCAACAGGGGTGGTGGCAGTTGCTACGATCCGGCTGAACTGAGAAGGATCAGTACGTTCTGCAGGGAACACGCATTGAGACTACACCTTGATGGAGCACGTTTTTTCAATGCCATGATTGCAACAGGCGTCGATCCCCTTGAAACAGGAACGTTATTTGATACCGTTTCGATCTGCCTCTCTAAAGGTCTTGGCGCTCCGGTCGGATCCCTCCTGCTTGGTACCGGCGACTTCATCCGCCAATCCCGGCGGGTGCGAAAACTTTTCGGAGGAGCCATGCGGCAGTCGGGATACCTCGCAGCCGCCGGAATTTACGCCCTCGATCACAACATCTCCCGCCTCGCCGACGACCATGTTCGGGCGACCCGCATCGGGGAGATGCTAACCCATTGTTCATTTGTCAGCCATATCGCACCCGTTGAAACCAACATCCTCATCTTTACCCTCTCGGAAGAGATGCCAAATGAGCTGTTCCTGGCAAAACTGAAGGAGGAAAATATCCATGCCATGGGCATCGGACCGCAAACCATCCGGATGGTGACTCATCTCGACATCACAGATTCCATGGTTGAAAAACTTGGGGAGGTGCTCGCTAAGCTACAGAAAAGCTAAAGGGAACCGGCGGTTACATAAAAGATGTGGCACAAGGCTCTCCAGCCAGCTCGATCTCCAGGGTAGCATGTTGGATATCCAGGTCCAGCAATGCTTTGTGTACTTCTGCCTTTAACGGCTCAAAGGATGAGAGTGGGAAATCGTTCGCTACCACAATATGCGCTGTCATTGCATTCTCGGTCGTGCTCATTGCCCACACATGAATATGATGTACATCTTTGATCTCCTTCGAGGATAAGATCGCAATTTTAACCTTCTCCAGGTCAATCCCGCGGGGAACCCCATCAAGAGCCAGTATCGTGCTGTCGCGCAGCAAACCCCAGGTAGAAATCAGGATCACGATCACGATGGCAAAACTTACAGCCGTATCAAGCCAGTACCATGCAGTGAAACCAATGACAACCCCTGCAACCACTACTCCGAGGGAAACAACCGCATCCGCTGCCAGATGCAAAAAGGCTCCCTTAATGTTAAGATCCTTCTCCCTGTTCTTGAAAAAAAGTAGCGCCGTGACGGTATTGATGACAATTCCTATCCCTGCAACCAGGGCCATGTAATCTCCCTGAATTGGTTGCGGTTCTTTCATTCGGGCAATGCTTTCCCATGCGATTGCCCCGATCACAATCAGAAGGATCACTGCGTTAAGCAACGAAATCAGGATGGTAGATTTTCTGAGTCCGTAGGTGAAGGTTTGGTTTGGCTTCACCTTGGCCAGCCGAAATGCTACCATCGCCAGAGCAAGACTGGCGACATCACTGAGATTATGTCCGGCATCAGAAATCAGGGCGAGTGAGTTCAGAAAAAAACCTGAACCAAACTCAATGATGACAAAAACTAGATTCAGGACAATACCAATAATGAAAGCGTTGGATGAAGATACCGTCCATCTACGGAACCAGGTGCTCGGCATGAAGATACTGGTTTAGTTTGCCTGCATAGTATGAGTTTGCAATTGCATTTGGGTGACCGTCGTACGGATCGTTTGAAAAGACACCACTATGATTGGATAGAGAGATATCAACCGCACGTATTCCTTTTGATCTGCAAAAATCCAGCATTTCAAATGTGTCGTTGTCAGATGCTATTCCGGCAACCACGAAAACAATATTATTCTTTATACATATGTCATTCAACCTCAAGATTATGGCTTTTGATACGTTATGACCACTTGACAATTTATTAATGATATTGTTTACAGCTCTTTCTACGAAATAGATTAATGCAGAATACTCATTTAAAGGCATACGATTATAAACCACATCTATTGGTGTAGAGATAATCAATGAATCATGATCAATTTTACCGTACGGTTGAACCAAAGGGCCTAAGAAATTATAAACAGTAGCTGCTTTACGGCGGGTTGCGGTCATCGTATTTCTACCATCATGAAGGGCTGCATAAGCAACGATCACCATTTTTGGTTTCGGTAAAACCAGCAATTCCCGTTGTAGCTGTAAAAGTGCCTGGATGGTGCCAAACCCCGTAACGCTGAAGTTAATCAAATTGATTTCAGGATTTTTTTGCTGAAGTTTGTAAGGATACGCCTCCCAATCATTCAACGACCATCCATAAGAGTTAGAGCAACCGTAAAGCCAGATGCTTTCTTTTCCTTCGTAAAGAGGATAATCTTGCAGTGGTTTTGTGATCCGGCATCCTGCTGAATCGTTTGTATTAATGCAGAAATAATCATCAGTAAACCATAATTTATAGGTACCTGGTTTATTCCCATATCCTACAACAGAATCCTTAATAAAGAAATTCCCTGGTGGCTCAAGTCTGATTGTGGGGCCCTTCGATAATATATCAGGTTTAAAGCCAATTACCCGTAATCCGATTTCACATGCAAACAGAAGAAATACGAGAAATGTTCCGAATAAGACTAGTTTCATAAAAAGGGATATTTTCCTCATGACAGCTAGTTAAGAATGATTACAGCCACTTAATGAATGGGACAAACGAAGCTGTCTTTCTGGCATACTCTTCCCATCCGGGTTTCTTGCCAAGGCTTTTTTCCAACATGGGAACACCGGAAATAAACCGAAGCGTAAGAGTGATTACAATGGGACTGATGACTGTTATCCAGCCACCAGGTACGCCAAGAGCATAGCACCAGATTCCCCACCAAACCAGAGCTTCACCAAAATAGTTCGGATGCCGGGTGTATTTCCACAATCCGGTGGTTATCAGCTTGCCTTTATTCTCCGGATTTTGTTTGAAAAAAGCCAGCTGCATATCGCTCACCGACTCAAACATAAATCCAAGTCCAAATATTACCAGGCCTATGGTATCCACTGTGGAGAGGGCTCCTCCCGAGTTGTAATTGATGAACCATATGGGGTATGAGATGATATACATGAAAAGTCCCTGGAGCATAAAAATCTGGAGGAAGCTTCTGAGGATAAAATTATTCCAGGTATCGCGCCAGTGCTTGTACCTGAAGTCCTCCCCTTTTCTTCTGTTTCGCTGGAAGATATAGATCGCAAGACGTAATCCCCATAACAGGATAAGAAATGAAACAACCAGTTTCCGCATGTCGAGATCGGGCCCCTGGGACAAGGAGAATGCCGTGACAACAATAAATCCAGGGCCCCAGAAAAGATCTACAATGGAGTTATCCTTGATCAGCAATGCAACCACAAAGGCCAACACCATAAAACTAAAAACAACGAGAGCTACCTGCCAATACATTAATTCAAATACGAATTACGAATTACGAATTACGAAAAATGAAATACGAAATGCAAAGTAAAAATTAAAAACAATAGAAATCATCGTTTATAAAAAATATCTGGCATCATTGTCATTACAAGAAACGTAGTGACGCGGTAACGGACTTTAGCATCCAGTCATCCAGTCATCCAGTCATCCAGAATTATTTCAGCATAAGTGATACTGCTACTACCCCCGGGCCTGTATTTGCAACCAGTACCGGAGAGACATGGTCCATGAAAATGGGTTTCTTGCCTATGATCTTCTCCAACTCAGCGGCATAAAATTCAGCTACGTGAGCATTATCGGCATGGGTGATGGCATACTCCCAGACCTCCTCCCCTTTCAATATTTTTCTGATCACGCTAAACAATTTCTTGTGAGCACCCTGGATCGATAAAGATTTGCCAATAATTTCCGCTTTCCCTTCCTTATCGATTTCTATCACAGGCTTCAGGTCCAGCGTACGGGCAATAAAACTTTTAAAATGACCGATCCTCCCCGACTTGATGATGTAGCTGAGGGTTGGAATCGTGACGCGTATGTTGGATTTTGAGATCCAGGTATCAATCTTTGGCAGGATCTCCTCCAGCGACATGCCATCTTCTATGGCACGAGCCGCACGCAGAACGACAAGGCCAAGTCCTGCAGACAGAGATTTGCTGTTAAAAATGTATGAAGGTTTTCCGCCACGGTCACCAGTGTCCCGGGCCGACTTCATACCATTCTGATAGGTGCCGCTGAGTTTTTCACTAACAAAAAATCCCAGGGTGGAAGTATAGTGTGTGGAGAGATATTCAAATTTATTTTGAAAATCCTTGACAGTAGGCTGTGAAGTTGTTGGTCTTACCTCTGTTTGCTGCTGCATCTTGTAAAACTGGGGAGGGTTCATGCTCAGCCTGTCGAGGTAAAAACTATCCCCGAAATGGACACTCAAAGGCATCATGTGGATCTGATAATGGTCCAGCATCTCCTTTGGAAGGTCGCAGGTTGAGTCCGTGAGAATAGCAATATCCGCTTTTCGGTTGTGCATCACCTCCTGCTGCATGACCATATCGTCAACCTTCTGGTATGTAATGGCACCAAAACCACTTAGCATAGCGAATACCTCATCGGGATGATCTGAATGGATATGTACCCGCATTTTCTTAGGTGTCCCGGCAGCAACAATTGAGTCTCCAAGTTCGTGTAACTTCTCCTGTACAAGCTTCTTGTCAAGATTTTCTCCAGCAATCATGGCCTCAGTACAAAACCGAAACGTGATCTCCTCATGCAAATCAGCAACCTCCACAGACTGATCATCCTCATCGGTTTCAGCTTTAGAGGAAGCATCATGACCTTTTGTAAAATAATCAAGAATTCCTTCCAGGAAATAGACAAATCCTTTTGCTCCCGCATCAACCACATGGCTGCGCGCAAGAACTTCAAGCTGCTTCGTTGTTTCAGAAAGAGACTCCACCGCTTTATTGTAGGCTTCAAGCAATATCTTGATGAAATCGTCGATGATATCCTTTACTGCATACAGATAGTCTGCCCAGTCCTTGATGACTGTAAGAATCGTTCCTTCAACCGGATTGGCTATGGCATCATACGCATAACCCACGGCCTTCTTCATGCTCTCAGCAAAGGACTGAACATCCAGCTTACCGTCAGCCTTCAGTTCGTTGCTGAATCCATAAAGAAACTGTGCAAAGATGATCCCCGAATTTCCCCGGGCGCCGCTTAAGGCTGCATCAGCAATGGCAGATGCTGTTTGCTTCAGGTTCTCAATCGGAATCTTTGCGTCAACGATTGAACGCATGGTTGAAGCCAGGTTTGTACCCGTATCGGCATCAGCCACAGGAAACACATTGATTTTGTTCAAAATCTTTTGATGATCGAAGATTCGCTGAGCTCCGGCCAGTATGCTGTAATAGAGAAGACTTCCGTCAATCTCAAGCAGTTGATTTGATTCTGTACTCATTTAATTTTTTTACATTCAGAAAGTTTTCCCGAGTCTATCATCTCATTCAATTCCCTGATGATGTCATTGTATTGATTGCGGTGGCCGCATTGATACATCTCCAGGAGCGGATCTTTTTCCAGCAACTGCCGGAACAAATCATCCGCATTCGGGTTTTTTGGTTGTTTTGCAAACGCTTCATATGTAACCGAAAGAAAAGCCACATCCGGACCGATTCCCCGGTTGTCAAGTAAGAAACCATTTGTCAGCTCTTCCGGGTAAGCTGACTGGCCCTGTGCCCTGATATCAGCCACATCAGGATAAGAGGTAATCCATGTTTTATCTCTTGAGAGAGAAACAGGAACATACGTTTTGTAATCCGCTTTCGTTTTGTATATGATGCATGGGGCTAAGGCCATAAGTCCATTGAATTGTTCAGTTGTATCCGTTGTGGCAACTGTTGAAGGCTGTGTTTTGTGAGAGCAAGATATGAGGAGAAACCCTAAAATCAGTAATGTCAAAGGCAGTAGAGAAGGTTGCTTCATTCGGTCGCTGTTTCAGGTACAACTGATGGAAAAGACACTTTTCAGCATGCAAAGATACGAAATATAAAGAAACGTGTATGTGTGCCGATCAGATCAAAGTGTTAAAATAATGTAAATTATTCGCCGAACCTGTACGATTTGTATAATTTTGTACAACTAAAAAAAACAATCCCATGTATAGAATGATATTTTCGCTCATCTTCCTGTTTTCGGCCACAATCTCACTTCAGGCTCAGCATGGAGACCCTATCAAACCTAAGGTTACCAATCCAAATGCTCCTGAAATCACGTTTGAAAAAACAGTTCATGATTATGGCACCGTTGTAAAGGGAAGTAACGGAACCTGCGAGTTTACATTCACCAACAGTGGAAAAGAGCCGTTGATCCTTTCAAAACCGATTTCATCCTGTGGATGTACTGTACCAACGTGGCCCAAAGAACCAATTCTTCCCGGGAAAAGCGATGTGATCAAGGTGACTTACAACACCAACAACATCGGCCCGATCAATAAAACGGTGACAGTATACTCAAATGCAGAAACAAGCAGGGTAATGCTTTCTATAAAAGGAAAGGTCGTCGCACCTCCTGTCGAAACTGTTCCTGAAAAACAAAATGACATAGGAGCAACACCCATCAATAAATAATTGAGCCAATTTTAAGATAATACTTCTATGCCCGACATCTCTTCCAGGGGAGAACATATGCCTTCATCCCCCATCAGAAAACTTGTTCCCTTCGCCGAAGAGGCCAAGCGGAAAGGAGTTAAAGTCTATCACCTGAACATCGGACAACCCGACATAGAGACACCTGCCAATGTGATGGATGCGATCCGGCATGTCGACATGAAAGTGATTGAATACAGCCACTCAGCCGGAATTCTCTCCTACCGTCTTAAACTGGCTGAATATTATAAACGTAACCATATCGATGTCACACCCGATGAGATGATCGTCACTGCCGGAGGATCCGAAGCGATCCTCTTTGCCTTGATGAGTTGCCTCGACCCGGGAGATGAAATCATCATCCCTGAGCCGTTCTACGCAAACTACAACGGTTTTGCAGTGGCTGCAGGAGTTGTCGTGAAGCCAATCGATTCGTTCATTGAAGATGGATTCGCCCTGCCTCCTATCAGCTCTTTCGAAAAGGCTATTACACCCAGGACAAAGGCCATCATGATCTGCAATCCCAATAATCCTACGGGATATCTTTACTCCCTCGAAGAACTTGAAATACTGAAGGAGATCATCCGGAAGTATGATCTCTTCCTGCTGTCGGATGAAGTTTACCGCGAATTTTGTTACGACGGGAAAAAACATCACTCGGTGATGAACCTGAAAGGCATTGAGAACAATGTGATCCTTCTGGATTCTGTGTCGAAACGATACAGCGCATGCGGCGTGCGGATTGGCGTCATGATCTCCCACAACAAACACGTGATGGCCACAGCCATGAAATTCGCTCAGGCACGCTTAAGCCCCCCCACCCTTGGACAGGTTGCCGGAGAAGCTGCTGTTGATACGCCCGAGGAGTATATGAAAGCCGTGCTGAATGAATATGTTCAGCGCCGGAACATCGTTGTCGGGTCAATCAACAAGATGGATGGTTGTTTCTGCCCGAACCCCGGGGGAGCCTTTTATGCAACAGCACGCCTGCCAATCGATGATTCCGATAAGTTCTGCCAATGGCTTCTGGACAGTTTTAGTTACGAGAACCAAACCGTCATGCTGGCACCTGCTACTGGCTTCTACTCAACTCCGGGAAGGGGAAAGGATGAGGTTAGGATAAGCTATGTGCTCAATGTCGATCACTTAAAGAAAGCCATGAAATGCCTTGAAGAGGGGCTCAAGGTTTACCCTGGCCGAATATAAGGATTTGATCCTACGTTACTCGTAAAGCAGATACCTCTTTCTTACTTGTTTAAATGCGTCGAGACCCTCCTGCCACGATTGCCTGATCTCCGTATCGGTAGCTCCTGCCATGATCTGTTTTCTCAGCACATCACTTCCTGCCAGTGTGTCGAAATAGGCCGTAAAGAAATCCGGACTGCTCCCTAAACTCCTGAAAGCCATCTGAAGCCAGGCAAAGTTGATACGTCCAAACATGGCAGGATGTTTCGAATAAAAATCCTGAAGATCCAATCCACGGCACAATATACCTTCATGAAGAGGATGAAGGCTTTTTCCAGGCATGCTTTCGGGAATAAAAGAAAATGAAAATCCCTTCAGCTCAGGATGACCGTATACTTCAAACGGGAAGCAGGTTCCTCTGCCAACACTGATGTCGGTACCCTCAAAAAAACAGAGCGACGGATATAGGTAAATCGCATTGAGGGTGGGCAGGTTCGGGGAAGGGGGGGCCTCGGGCGCGGTCAACATC
>JACZJJ010000097.1 GCA_014860625.1 Bacteroidales bacterium
GCCCTTAGCTCTGCGCCCTGTGCCCTGTGCTCTGAGCCCTGTGCCTTCTGCGAACTGCCAACTGAAGACTCTTCAACGTTTCCCAGGCCGACATCAGTTTTCTCAATCCCTTCTCCGCTGCCTGCAGGGCTTCGTTGGAGAAATCGAGCGTGCTGCGGTAGTGTGCCTGAAGCATGAAAAACCGGATGGTCATCGGACTGTATGCCTGTTCGAGTAATGGATGGTTTCCGTTGAAAAATTGTTCGAGGTTCACGGCGTTTCCAAGAGACTTTCCCATCTTTTGTCCGTTGATGGTAATCATGTTGTTGTGCAGCCAGTATTGTACGGCATCCTTTCCATTGGCAATCCGCGACTGTGCAATCTCACACTCATGATGCGGGAACAGCAGGTCCATGCCACCTCCGTGGATGTCGAACTGTTCACCCAGATACCGGGTACCCATTGCCGAACATTCGAGATGCCATCCGGGAAAACCGTTGCTCCAAGGGGAGGGCCAACGCATGATATGTTCAGGCTGGGCCTTTTTCCAAAGAGCAAAATCGGCCGGATTTCGTTTCTCCTCCTGACCTTCAAGCTGCCTGGTGTTGGATATAAGATCTTCCAGTTTCCTGCCTGATAATTTTCCGTATTGGTGCGTTTGGTTGTACTTCTCTACGTCAAAATAGACCGATCCATTGACAATATAGGCAAATCCGGCATCCAGGATTTTCTGAATCATCTCAATCTGTTCAATGATATGCCCGGATGCCCTTGGTTCAATGCTTGGCTGAAGCACGTTCAGCATCTCCATGAAGTGATGGTACCTGTCGGTGTAATACTGCACCACCTCCATCGGTTCTACCTGCTCCAGCATGGCTTTCTTGGCAATCTTATCTTCCCCCTCATCCAAATCCTGTTCAAGGTGCCCTACATCTGTAATATTCCGTACATACCTGACCTTGTATCCCAGGTGCTTCAGGTACCGGAACACCAGGTCGAACGTAATAGCAGGACGGGCGTGACCCAGGTGCGGATCGCCATAGACCGTAGGACCGCAAACATACATCCCGGCAAAAGGCTCTTTCAATGGCTTGAAGAGTTCCTTTTTTCTTGTCAGCGTGTTGTAAATAGTCAGGTTATGCTCCATGTATCAGTCGGTTCAGGTGCAAAGTTAAGAAATTAAAACTTGCTAAAAGATTAACAATAAAGTTCCTACTTTTGCAGCAGAAACCAACAATTCATTATAGATGGAAAAAATTCTGGTGATTGGATGTTCCGGACAAATCGGTTCGGAACTTACACTTGAACTACGTAGAATGTATGGCAACAGCAACGTTGTTGCCACCGATATCCGGCCTGCTCCAGCCGACATTCTGGAGAGTGGTCCTTTTGAGATCCTCGATGTGCTGGATGCAGGAAAGCTGCAGCTGATCTGCGAACATGAGAAGATCACCCAGGTATATCACCTGGCAGCCATCCTCTCAGGGAATGCAGAAAAACGTCCCATGCCCTCCTGGGATATCAACATGCGCAGTCTGTTCAATGTATTGGAGATCTCTAAGGCACTGAAAATCAAAAAAGTATTCTGGCCAAGCTCCATTGCAGTATTTGGGCCTACCACTCCCCGGATGAACACCCCCCAGTATACCATCATGGAGCCGAATACAGTTTACGGCATCAGCAAGCTGGCAGGTGAGCGGTGGATTGAATATTACTACCAGAAGTACGGCGTTGACACTCGCAGTTTGCGTTACCCTGGCCTCATCAGCTATAAAACCGAAGCCGGCGGTGGTACAACTGATTATGCAGTGGAGATTTTTTACGATGCGATCCGGAAAGGGAATTACGAATGCTTCCTCAGCAGTGAAACAGCTCTTCCCATGATGTTTATGCCCGATGCCATCAAGGCTACCATTGATGTGATGGAAGCCGAAGAGTCAAAACTCAGCCTGCGTTCAAGCTATAACGTAGGAGGCATCTGCTTTACTCCCCATACGCTCGCAAACGAAATCAAGAAGCACATCCCGGAATTTGAGATCACCTACAAACCCGATTTCCGCCAGGCGATCGCCGACTCGTGGCCCGATTGCATTGACGACAGCGTTGCCCGACACGACTGGGGACTCACCTGTGAATATGAGTTGCCGCGCATGTCGAAGGTGATGATCGATGAGATCAGACGGAAGCTAACGTAAACGCCTCCTTCATCCGCACCCCTTTTTCCGTCATCTCAACCGTACAGCATTCGTTGTTGATATCATGCTCAAAAAAGAGGACATATGCCTTTTCGGCAGCCTCATTCATGAATTTTTCTTTCTCCTCCAGGGTGATCAGCGGACGGGTGTCGTAACTCATCACATAGGGGAGTGGAATATGAGCAGTGGAGGGAAGCAGGTCGGCCATGTACACGACAGTCTTGCCGTTTGTTTGAATAAAAGGGATTACCTGCCCGTTGGTATGCCCGTGAAACAGTCGTACAGAAATTCCCGGAATGATCTCGCAATCCCCGTCAATCAGCTTTAACGTTCCTTTTTCCTTGATCGGAAGAATGTTCTCTTTCAGGAATGATGCCTTTTCGCGGTTGTTCGGGTTGGTTGCCCAATCCCATTGCTGACGGCTGGTCCAGTAGGTGGCATTGGGAAATGTGGGTAAATAATCGGTTTTATCCTCATTCCATCGGATTGCTCCCCCGGCATGGTCGAAATGAAGGTGTGTCAGGATGACATCTGTAATGTCATTTACGCTAAAACCAACTTTTGCCAATGATCCGTCGAGGGTATCCTCTCCGTTCAGAAAATAATGCCCGAGAAATTTCTGGGATTGCTTGTCTCCAATTCCACAGTCGATCAGGATTTTCCGGTCACCGGTATCCACCAGCAAACAGCGCATCGACCAGTTGCAGAGATTGTTTTCGTCGCAGGGATATAGCTTGCTCCACATTACTTTGGGTACCACGCCGAACATAGCGCCGCCATCGAGCTTGAGGTTTCCGGTTAATATAGAATGTAGAAACATAAAGTTAGATTTTAGAAGTTAGAAGTTAGAACGCAATTTAGAAGTACAAAGTACAAACCGGAAGATCAAATTTAGCGATTAGCAGGGGATCGGATATCGCGTATCACGTATCGCGTATCGCAATAATTTCACTACTTATACTCCGAGATCTCAATCTCGCCCCTGATCACACGAAAAGCACTGGCGGCCATAGCCTGGGTCTCATTGTCGCCGGGGAAAATGATCACCTGCCCCAGACAGTCGACATGGTCGCGGATGTTCTTGACAACGAATTCGGAATGAGCCAGGTCTCCTGTAAGGAGAATAGCATCCACCTCGCCCTTCAGGGCAACAAACATCTCTCCGATCGACTTTGCCACCTGGTAGGCCATCGCTTCGATGATCAGGCGGGCATGACGGTCTCCATCCTTGATACGGTTCTCGGTCTCAGTGATATCAGTGGTGCCAAGGTGCGCTTTGATTCCCCCTTCGTGGGTTAGTAAAGCGAAAATTTCCTCCTTTGTCTTTTTCCCGTCAAAGCACATCTTCACAACGTCGCCGAGCGGCAGGCTGCCGCACCGGATCATTGAGAAGGGGCCATCGCCCTCAAACCCCTGGTTGACATCGATCACCTTCCCTTTGCAGTGGGCACCAACGGTGGTCCCGTTACCCATATGGGCAACGATAAGGTTCAATTCATTGTAATTCTTCTTGAGGCTTTCGGCGTAGATTTTGGCAACCGCTTTTTGATTAAGAGCATGAAATACTGATTTTCGTTCCAGTCCGGGAGCCCCTGTAATCCGGGCAATGTCCTGCATCTCATCCACTGTTGTTGGGTGTGCGATCAGCGCACGTGCTCCTTCCATTTCAGCAGCCACTGCATCTGCCACCAGTCCGCCGATATTGATGATATCAATGCCGATTGGACTGTTCATCAGATCGTACCTCAGCGATTCATTCACTGCGTAAATCCCGGAGTGCACCGGTTTGATCAGCCCACCCCGGGAGATGACGAACTTCACTTTGCTGAAGTCAAAATTGTTGTTATGCAATTCCTTTAAAATGACATCACGCCGGAATTCAACCTGGTCGTAAACAGTTTTAAACTGGCTGAGCTCTTCCGCAGAATGTCTTCTGTTGTTGATATAAAGTAACTGAAAGTTCTCAAAGACAGCGATTTGGGTTACCTTGTCCTTTGGATTGACAACCAAAATATTGAAGGTCATAATTCCACTTTTTTACGGGTTACATATTTCTTCGGTACTGGCCGCCCACATCAAACAACGCGTGGGTTATCTGGCCGATGGAGCAGATTTTAGAGGCCTCCATCAGGCTTTCAAATATATTTAAATTCTGTGTGGTCCGGTGCTGCAGGTCGAGCAAGGCTTCTTTTGATTCTTTCTCCCATGTCTTGTGAAGCTGCTTCAGCATGTCGATCTGGTATTGCTTCTCCTCTTCCGTCGACCGGATGACCTCCCCTGGCAATACCGTGGGGGACCCTTTGCTGGAGAGGAACGTATTGACTCCCATGATCGGCAGCTTTCCCGAATTCTTCATCATCTCGTAATAGAGCGATTCTTCCTGGATCTTACTGCGCTGGTACATCGTTTCCATTGCTCCCAAAACGCCACCTCTCTCCGATAATCGTTCAAACTCGAGCATCACCGCCTCTTCAACCAGGTCGGTCAACTCCTCTATGATGAAAGCACCCTGAAGAGGGTTCTGGTTTTTAGCCTGGCCAAGTTCATGGTTGATGATCATCTGAATGGCCATCGCGCGACGAACCGATTCCTCGGTAGGTGTGGTAATGGCTTCATCGTATGCATTGGTATGAAGGGAGTTGCAATTATCGTAAATGGCATACAGCGCCTGCAGAGTTGTACGGATGTCGTTGAAGTCGATCTCCTGGGCATGCAATGATCTCCCGGAAGTCTGTATATGGTATTTCAGCATCTGTGATCTGGCGTTTGCCTTGTACCTGTACTTCATCGCCTTGGACCAGATCAGCCGAGCTACCCGTCCGATCACAGAATATTCGGGATCGAGTCCGTTGGAGAAAAAGAAGGATAGGTTGGGAGCAAATTTATTGACATCCATTCCCCTGGATGCATAATATTCCACATAGGTAAACCCATTGGAGAGAGTAAGCGCCAGTTGGGTAACCGGGTTGGCTCCCGCTTCGGCAATGTGATATCCGGAGATGGAAACAGAGTAGAAATTCCTGACACCAGTTGTGATGAAATACTCCTGGATATCGCCCATCATCTTGAGGGCAAAATCGGTAGAGAAGATGCAGGTATTCTGCGCCTGGTCCTCTTTCAGGATATCGGCCTGCACCGTTCCGCGTACCTGGCTGAGGGTATCCTGCTTGATCTTTCCATACACCTCTTTGGGTAATACGTTGTCGCCGGTCACACCCAAAAGCATCAATCCCAGGCCGTTATTTCCCTTCGGCAATTCTCCCTGGTAGGAAGGGCGCTTTGTTCCCTTTTTACGGTAGATCTCCTGGATCTTCTTCTCCACCTCCTCTTCCAAGCCGTGTTCCCGGATGTATTTTTCGCACTGCTGGTCGATGGCAGTATTCATGAAATACCCCACCATGGTAGGTGCCGGCCCGTTGATTGTCATGGAAACCGAGGTGTTCGGATCAAGCAGGTCAAATCCGGAGTAGAGCTTTTTGGAGTCGTCGAGGCAGGCGATGGAAACGCCTGAGTTGCCGATTTTTCCGTATATATCCGGACGCACGCCCGGGTCAAATCCGTAGAGCGTCACAGAGTCGTAAGCCGTGGAGAGACGAACAAACGGCATCCCTTGAGAGACATAATGAAACCGTTTGTTGGTTCGTTCGGGTCCGCCTTCTCCGGCAAACATCCTGGTAGGATCCTCACTGGTTCGCTTGAAGGGGAAAACTCCAGCTGCGTATGGGAACTCTCCGGGAACATTTTCGCGAAGGTTCCATTTCAGGATATCTCCCCAGCCTTTGTATTTTGGCAACGAAATTTTTGGGATCCGAAGGTGGGAGAGCGACTCCGTATAGGTCTCTACCTTGATCTCTTTATTGCGAACCTTGTATACAAAAGTCTCCTCCCGGAAGCTTTTAACCTTCTCCGGCCATTGTTTCAGGAGCTCCCGATTTGCCGGATCAAGTTCATTGGCAGCTTGCTCGTAAATTTTTTCCAGCTCGGAGATTGCAGCTCTCTTATCCTTCGTTTTTCCAGCAGGGTCTTGCTCATCGGAACCCTTGAGGGAGTTCAATGCTTCATGGATGGCGTAAAGGCGCTGTGCAATATCGGCCTGCTTTCCCGACCACTGGTTGTAGTTCCTGACGGTTTCGGCGATCTCAGCCATGTACCGGGTACGAGAAGGGGGGATGATGAAGATCTTCTCTTCCATCTCATCTTTCCCAAAAAAGTGGCTGTGAAAGTCCGTTCCGGTTTTCTCCTTGACGGTGGCAACAATCGCCTGGTAGAGTTTGTTGACGCCCGGGTCGTTGAACTGGGAGGCAACGGTTCCGTATACCGGCATCAGGTCGAGGTCGTCATGCCACCGGTTGTGGTTGCGCTGATACTGTTTTTTCACATCCCGTAAGGCATCCAGCGCTCCCCGCTTGTCAAATTTGTTGATGGCGATCAGGTCTGCAAAGTCGAGCATGTCGATCTTCTCCAACTGACTGGCAGCCCCGAATTCGGGGGTCATCACATAGAGCGTCAGGTCGCTGTGGTCGACGATCTCCGTGTCGGACTGACCGATCCCTGAAGTCTCCACGATGATCAGGTCAAAGGCCGCCGCCTTGGTAATGGTGATGGCATCCTTCACATATTTTGAAAGGGCCAGGTTGGATTGCCGGGTGGCGAGAGAACGCATATAAACACGCGGATCGCTTATGGCATTCATCCGGATCCGGTCGCCCAGCAATGCTCCTCCGGTCTTACGCTTGGTAGGGTCGACTGAAATGATCGCGATATTTTGGTTGGGAAGATCGTTCAGGTACCTCCTGACTATTTCATCGACAAGGCTTGATTTTCCCGCGCCGCCGGTCCCGGTAATCCCAAGGATAGGCACATTGTGCTTCGATGCTTTGACCTCAAGTTTTTTAAGCAACGGCTGAGCCCTCTCAGGATCATTTTCGGCCAGCGTGATCAGTCGGGAAATGGTTGTCTGGTCCCTGGTCTCAATTTTATCGAAGGCGATCTTTTCCAGGTTTTCAAGCGGAAAATCACACCGTTCAAGTACGTCATTGATCATCCCCTGAAGGCTCAGTTCCCTGCCGTCATCCGGGGAGTAAATCCTTGTGATTCCGTATTCCTGTAACTCTCTGATCTCTTCGGGCAGGATGACACCTCCACCCCCGCCAAAGATCCTGATGTGTCCGCATCCAGCTTCACGCAGAAGATCGTGCATGTATTTAAAAAACTCCATGTGGCCTCCCTGATAGGAGGTAATGGCCACTGCCTGTGCATCTTCCTGGATGGCGCAATCAACGATCTCCTGAACAGAGCGGTTGTGCCCGAGATGGATCACCTCCGCTCCGCTTGCCTGCAGGATTCTGCGCATGATATTGATAGCGGCATCATGGCCGTCAAAAAGAGATGCCGCCGTAACAATGCGAATGTGGTTTTTAGGTTTATACGGTTTGGGTATGTCCATTGAATCAGTCATACTTAGTCGTTCATGATAGCCCTGGCGATGATGATCTGTTGGATCTCGCTGGTGCCTTCGTAGATCTGAGTCAGTTTTGCTTCGCGCATAAGGCGTTCCACGTGATACTCTTTAACGTATCCATATCCGCCATGGATCTGAACAGCTTCCGTTGTAACATACATCGCGGTTTCTGCAGCCCAGTATTTTGCCATAGCGCTTGCTGTGCCGTATGGTTTACCCTGGTCTTTCAGCCAGGCCGATTTGAGGGTAAAATAGCGTGCAGCTTCAATGCGGGTGTGCATCTCTGCCAGTTTGAACCCGATTGCCTGATGGTTGATAATCTCTGTTCCAAATGCCTTGCGCTCCTTGGCATATTGCAACGCCCGCTCATAAGCACCCTGAGCAATACCAAGTGCCTGGGCCGCAATACCGATCCGGCCACCTTCAAGTGTTTTCATGGCCGCCTTAAAGCCAAAGCCGTCATCCCCAATTCGGTTTTCTTTGGGAACCTTCACATCATTGAACATCACCGAATGGGTATCTGAACTTCTCATGCCCATCTTATCCTCGTGAGGCCCAAGTGAAATTCCTGGAGAATCCTTCTCAATGATCAGTGCGTTGATCCCTTTGTGCCCTTTATCAGGATGGGTTTGTACAATCACCACATAAATGGAGGCGCAATTCGCATTGGTGATCCAGTTTTTGGTACCATTCACCAGGTAATGGTCGCCCATGTCGACGGCCGTTGTACGCTGTGATGTGGCATCTGATCCGGCGTCGGGTTCAGAAAGAAGGAAAGCTCCCAGTTTTTCTCCCGTAGCAAGAGGCTTCAGAAACTTTTCCTTTTGCTCTTCAGTACCGAATTCTTCGATCTCATAACATACCAGCGAATTATTAACCGATACGATAACAGATGTGGAGGAGTCAATTTTGGAAAGCTCTTCCACAGCAAGTACATAGGAGATGGTATCCATACCTCCTCCATTGTATTTGGGGTCAACCATCATTCCCATAAAGCCCAGTTCGCTTAGTGCTTTAACATGATGGGTAGGAAATTCGCAGGAGGCATCACGCTCCAGAACGTCTTTGATCAGCTCCCGCTGGGCATAGTCCCTGGCAGCTTGCTGGATCATCTTGTGCTCTTCAGTCAGTTCAAAATTCATTGGATCAGAAATTTAAAATTGTGTCTTTCAAAAATACAGATTTTCTTCGAACTAAAAAAGAGAGAAGAAGAATATTCGTTAAAAGAAAAAACCCGCCAGAGGCGGGCTTTTCCACTTCGGATGACCGAAGTTTTCATGAAAGAAACCAATAAAAGAAACCAATAAAAGAAACCAAATTTAAGAAACCAAATTTAAGAGAGAAACATGATTAGTTTATCGTGATACTCGTTTTTGAATAAACAGATTCAAGCACAAAATAGATATCCTTGCTGTCAAAATCTTCTTTTTGATATCTCCAGGGTACTACCTGAAGCATCCCGCCACCTACTGATACAGAGCTAAGGTCAGCAGCGGTAATGGTTACCTCTGAAGCATTTCCTCCTACCCGTGAAATTACAAATTTTCCATCATTGCTGGCAACAATGAGATAAACCGAATCAGCATTGTCCACATTATTTCCCAAAGCCACAGTCAATCCGGTTGCCTTGGAAATGGTCGCAGGGAGTGAGTTGTATCCGCCAAAAGCCGGCCATGAATTGTTGTCTGTATAATTAAAAGCCGGGATCCCGTTCGCTCCCGAAACAGTCCAGGCAACATCTCCAAAGTTCAGCAGAGTGGTTAGTTTATCATAAACATATGAATTGTTCGCGTTTCTTGTCATCGGTTCTGAATTTACTGTTACCGATCCGGCATCCACGAATGTGGAAGCTCCGGGTGTGGAGAGAAATGCTGCCGTTGCAGTGTTCAGATATACAGGAATTACAATTCCCAACACCTCCTGATAAGAGACTGACTTGATAGCAACCATTACACCATAACTATCCGGGAAGCTGAAGCTTGTGTAATTGGTGTTTGTTGTTGGATTAGGTGTTGGATCGATGTTTTCCTTTTTCTTACAACCAGAGAAAGAGACCATCAGGGCTACTCCGGCAATCATCAAATAGGTTATTTTTCGTTTCATGTTTTAGGTTAAAAAGTTTTACGCGGCAAATATAATTCGATTTAGACTGATTCCAAATATTATTTTAATTTTTTTTAAATAAAAATTGCAAACAGGGAGGTTTCAATCAGACAGATTCTCTGGAAATGCAGTAGAGCCGCTATAAATGGCGGCTCTACGAAATAAAATAAATAAAAACAGGTGTCGGTTATTTGGCTTCGTCCGACTGTGCTTCGTTGATCTTCTGGTACGTTATTTTGATCCCTCCTACCGGCAGATTTTCTACCACAACCATTTTACTTCCATCCACTTCGAGGATATCTATGCGGTACTTCTCTTTCTTCTCCAGGTCCTTGGCGATCAATACTGTGCCTTTCCCCTTCAGTTTCCAGGTTGCCTTCACGGTTCTGGACCGGTAGAATTTGGCAGCTGTGTGATCCGGGTAAATCACAATATTGGTCCTGGTTTCAGCCTGTATCAATCTGTTTAACTCATCAGCAGGATTTTTACCACCCGCCCGGTCACCCCCTCTGCCCGGATCAGTTCCAGATGGCAAAGAGGCCGTTGAAGGCGCTGTACTCCCCGTTGAAGCAGCTGGTTTATCGCCCTCCGTTGTTGGACGGGTGGCGGTTGATTGTTCCTGAGCCTTTTTTAGCAGTTCCTCCTCTTCCGGAGTAAAATATTTTTCTGCCTTTATCGGCTTCCATTCCCCAACGATCAATGCCTCGTTTGGATGTGTGGTGGCGCAGGAGCTGTAAAAAAGTGCGATGACCACAAATAATCCAAGGTGTATCCATTGTTTCATCTTCATAATACATTTTTCTCTAAAACGATTATTTCCAATCTTTAGTATACATATTTAAGCGTGCAAAGTTAACAAATCGTGAGGTTAAGAAAAATTTTGTATTATTGCCTGTTAATTAATAAACAGGTGATCATGAAAAAACTACTACTGACCTCAATTACAGTTATTTTTGTTGCCGCTTCCCTGTTTTCTCAGGACGATGGCGAAAAAAAACCGTTGTTCGGAATCAAATTTTCCGGCTTTGTTAAAACAGATTTTTTTGTTGATTCCCGTCAGGTTGTGACTGCACGGGAAGGACACTTCCTGCTCTACCCCGAAAATGAAAAACTTGATGCCGACGGGAATGACATCAACGCCAAATGGAACTCCAACATTCTCTCTATTCAAACCCGTTTAGCCGTTTCTGTTTGGGGACCTGATGTCTTCGGTGCCAAAACATCTGGATATGTCGAAGGAGAGTTTTTTGGCAATGTCAACCCGGCCATCAACACCTTCCGTTTGCGTCATGCCTTTATTAAACTGAATTGGAAACATACCGAACTGTTAACCGGTCAAACATGGCATCCCATGTTCTCTACCGACTGCTTCCCGGGTACGGTGTCATTCAATACGGGAGCTCCCTTTCTGGTCTTCTCCCGCAACCCGCAAATCAGGGTTACGCAAGAGATCGGGAAATTCAGTCTGCAACTTACAGCCCTTTCCCAGGTAGATTTTACCAGTACAGGCCCCGACGGACCAAGTCCGAAATATTTGCGAAATTCTGTCTTGCCTGAGCTCGATTTCCAGCTTCAGTACAAATCCGTTAACCTGGACAAAGGAACCGAATTCGTAATTGGTGCAGGGATTGATTTTCTGATGCTAACTCCCCGGTTATCAACGAAAGTTACACTTTCAATGGCTTATGATACGGTGATAAATGGCATCGTACATCATGTAGCTGCTGTTACTGAGGAGTATAAAACCAACACAAAAAGCACCAGTTTTGCCTACAATTTTTACACAAAGTGGAAACTCCGTCCGGTAACTATCAAATTTGCTGCGGAATACGGTGAAAACAATTACTCGTTTACGATGCTGGGCGGTTATGCAATAAAGAGCATTACTGATCTCTCCAAAGGGTATGTGGATTATGCCGATGTTCGTTCATGCGCTGTTTGGGGAGAAGTTCATACCAACGGGAAAAAATGGCAAACAGGCGTATTTGGAGGATTTGCCAAAAACCTGGGAGTTGGTGAAACGGTTACCGGCGTCTACTTTGTCAGGGGATCTGACATCGATTATATCTGGAGGATCTCCCCAAGGCTTCAGTACAGCATCAATAAGTTCAGGATCGCCCTGGAGCTGGAATATACGGTGGCCGGGTATGGAACGACAACTCAAAAAGGTTACGTCTCCGATCCAAAAGCTGTAGGAAACCTGAGGTCGCTGCTGGCGTTTTTCTACTTCTTTTAACTAGATGCTGGATGCTGGATGCTGGAAAAAAAAGGATCCAGGATCCAGAATCATTTCATATAGGTCGTTGGATCCATTGCGCTTACATTCCACATCCTGAGGAAGGTCACCACTTTGGTTGTGTCGTACCCTTTCTCGGTGCAATGCTCCAGGATGCCTGAGTCCTGTATATGGAGCTGATTCCCGTTTCCGTCAAGTATTACAAAAACAGGAAATCCGAAACGGTTGGGAAACCCATACTCCTCCAACAGGGCATAATCACGCTGATCTTTCTTTCCGGGAACATTGGCGAGAAGGTAGATGTAATCTGCTGTTACCAGGGAGTCAACCTGTGGAGCGCCCTCCACCAATTGATGAAACCGGATGCACCAGGGACACCAGTTGCCACCGAACTGTACCAACACATGCTTGTTTTCTGCCCTGGCCTGAACGACCGCCGACTTCAGATCAGCCCGTACATCGGCTTCCGGATGATACGGACCTGTTCTCTCCTGAGAGAATGTATGAATCGTCATCCATACCAGAATAACAACACCCAATAATCTTTTCATTTGTATTTCAGTTTATTTCACATTTAACCACAAAGGACACAAAGGATATCACAAAGGTATCTAAAGAAAAATGGTGAAACAGCATATTTCACCATCTTGCTCTGTTTCAAAAAGAAGCACGGGCGGGTTTGGAACCCGCCCTTACATCTTACATCCCATACATGTCAATGATCTCCTGCTTGCTCTTGCCAAGGATGTTGTATTTTTTCCCGACCTTGGTGAAGGCATCCAGTGCCTTTTCGAGATGGTGGATCTCATGTCCGGCCGAGATCTGAGTGCGTATACGCGCCTGGCCCTGAGGGACCACAGGGAAGAAGAACCCGATGGCATAAACGCCCTCTTCGTAGAGACCTCTGGAAACGTCCTGTGACAATTTTGCATTGAAAAGCATCACGGGAACAATCGGGGTGTCTCCATCCTTCAGAACTAAACCTGCTTCCGTCAACCCTTTACGCCAGAATTCCGTATTTTTCTCAAGTTTGTCCCTCAGCTCGGTGTTTGCCGAGAGGATTTCCAAAACTTTGATAACTCCGGCAACCACAGGAGGAGCTATCGTGTTGGAAAAGAGATACGGGCGCGCTTTCTGGCGACACATTTCCACCAGCTCTTTACGACCTGATACACATCCGCCGGATGCACCGCCTAGGCCTTTGCCAAAGGTGGTGGTGATGATGTCCACTTTGTCCATCACACCGTATTTCTCATGCGTTCCGCGTCCGGTCTTTCCGATGAAACCGCTGGCATGCGATTCATCAACAAACAGCAATGCATCATATTTTTCGCACAGGGCAGCCATCTCATCCAGCTTGGCTGTATCGCCATCCATGGAGAAGACCCCATCAGTAATCACCATCTTCAGCCGGCGATCGTGGTGCAGTTGAAGCTTGCTCTCAAGATGAGCCATGTCAGAATGCTTGAATGTATCGTGCATGGCGCTGCACAACCTGATACCGTCGATGATGGAAGCATGTACCAAGCGATCTGAAATCATTACGTCGTCTTTGGTCAGAACAGCTTCAAACACACCCGCATTGGCATCCATGCAGGAAGGGAAGAGAATCGTGTCTTCCGTTCCCAAAAACTCGGAAACCATGTTCTCAAGCTGGCGGTGAATATCCTGTGTTCCGCAGATAAACCTCACGGATGACATGCCGTAACCATGGGAATCCAATCCTTCATGGGCTGCTTTTACCACATCGGGGTGACTGGAGAGCCCCAGGTAATTGTTGGCACAGATATTAATTACTTTTTTTAATGAAGATCCTGAAGGAAATTCCACTTCGATATCGGCTGCCTGAGGAGAGTGAATGTATCTCTCCATCTTGAACAAACCGGCATCCTGAAGCCCGGTGAGGATGTCACTGTACATCCCCCGTGTTTTGTCTGAATAAGCCATTTTAGTAGTTCTTTTTTATTAAGCAATATACTCTTTTACCAGGACGCAGATTTTGTTGACCGAGTCAAATGCTTCGGGAGTGGCTTTGTCGTCGGGGATCGAGATGTTGTATTTGTTCTCCAGGAACCTCTTCAACGAAACCATTGAGAATGAATCTACAATACCTCCCGAAATCAGCGGGGTGTCGAAGGTTACTTCCGAATCGTCTTCCACATACTCTTCGATAATGTATTCTCTTACAACTTCTAACATTTCTTCCATGGTGTTCTCCTTTTTTAATTCTGTTTATACTATTCGTTATTTAATTGTTTCATAAGCAATAATCTGATGCTGGATGTTAGTATCAAGTTTAATCCTCTTCCAGCGTCGACGTATCCCCGATCTCTTCACCCCACTCCTTTGCATGCAGGATGCGGCGCATGATCTTCCCACTGCGGGTTTTTGGCAGGGACTCCACAAATTCGATCTCCTGTGGCATCGCCAGGGGGGAGAGCTTTTTGCGCACAAAATTCATGATCTGCAGGTCCAATTCTTTGCTCGCCGTGAAGCCGGGTTTCAGGGTAACAAAGGCCTTTACCACCTCCATATTCACAAAATCGGGCTTGGCAACCACAGCCGATTCGGCCACTGCTTCATGTTCCAGCAAAGCCGATTCAACCTCAAACGGGCTGACCAGGTGACCTCCGGTATTGATCACATCATCGTCGCGGCCCACAAACCAGAAGTAACCTTCGCTATCGATCGAGGAGCGGTCGCCGGGGATATACCACCCGTTCACGAATTTTTTCTGATAGGTCTCTTCGTTGTTCCAGTAGGTACGCATCATGGACGGCCAGCCCGGTTTGATAGCGATCAGACCCATCTTCCCGCTCTCGTTGAAGGGTTCATAGGTTTCGGGGTCAACCACTGTTGCCAGGATGCCGGGAAATCCTTTTCCCATCGATCCAGGCTTGATCTTCATGTCGGGGAAGTTGGTGATCACCATGCATCCTGTTTCGGTTTGCCAGTAAGTATCGAGGAACGGTTTCCCGAACACTTTCTCCGACCAGATGACGGCTTCCGAATTGAGGGGCTCGCCAACCGATGCCAGATGGCGAAGTGAAGTGAGGTCATATTTCCTGACCACTTCGTCGCCTGCTTTCATCAGTGAGCGGATGGCCGTGGGCGCCGAATACCAGACGGTGACTTTGTGCTTTTCAATGAAGCGATACCAGTTATCTGCTGAAAATCCCGCATCGAGGACACATTGGGTAACTCCGTTACTGAATGCGCCGATAATGCCGTAGGATGTACCGGTTACCCATCCCGGGTCGGCTGTACACCAGTAAATGTCGTCATCGTGCAGGTCGAGAACCCATTTTGCTGTAAGGTATTGTGCGATGAGGGAGGCGTGAACGTGCTTCACCCCTTTCGGCTGTCCGGTTGTTCCCGAGGTGTAATGAAGTACGGAGGGTGACTCGGCATAGGTGGGGAAAATGTCAAATTTTTCCACTTTGGGCGCTTCTTCCAGGTTGAAGGCAACTTCTCTCTCCATCAGCGGTTTCGCAGGATCCTGATCCACAATGATAATATGCTCGAGCCACGGCATCTTGTCGAGGATCTTGCGAACCTTCGGAGCATGTTTCTTCTGCGTGATGATGGCTTTGGTTTGGGCATTCTCAAGCCGTATAAACAACGATTCGTCTCCAAATGCCGAAAACAGGGGTTGGGCGATAGCTCCGATCTTTAATACACCCAGGAAGCCGAGGTAGAGCTCGGGTATCTTATCCATGAACAGGCAAACCCGGTCTTCATTGTTGATTCCCAGGGACCGTAGAAAATCCCCGATGGTATTGCTGGCCAGACGGATATCATTATAGGTATACCGCTTTTCGTTGCCGGTCGATCCTTCCCAGATCAGGGCCGGTTTATCCGCTTTTCCCATCTCACAGATCCGGTCTGTACAGTACCAGCCGATGTTTATAGGATCTCCCTCATTGTATCCAAGTTCTTTCTCTGAGATTTTCCAGTCGAAATCTTTTACACGTTCATCGTAAGAGCCAATATGCGACATAATGTTCAATGGTTTGTTTAAGGGTAATTATTCCGGTTTATTTACTTTTTGCTTCTTGATAATTAATAATGGGCGGGTTTAGAACCCGCCCCCACTGGTCCGCTCGTCCTTCATCCTTCGTCCCTCGTCTCAACCACCACCACCGCCGTTGCCATCTCTTTCAGATGAGATAAAGATACATGAATTTTCGCAACAGATTCCTGTTCGCACCACTCTTTCGCTTTCCCGTACACGTTGATTTCAGGCTTCCCCAGCTCATCGTGTGTCACTTCAATATCGGCAAACCGGATACCGAAACGCCAGCCGGTTCCAATCGCTTTCAGGAAGGCCTCCTTCGCGGAAAAACGGGCGGCGTAATGCTGGTACTTCTGCTTTTTCGACTCGCAATACTCAATTTCGTGCCCCGTAAATATCTTCTCCCGGAAGCCGATATCCCGTTCCATGACCTTGTGGATCCTTTCCACTTCAATGATATCTGTTCCTATCCCGTAAATCAAATCGCTCCCAGTTTTTTTCCAACCTTGGTGAATTTTTCAATGGCAAGCCGGATCTGATCCGTGGAGTGTGCGGCGCTGACCTGTACGCGTATCCTCGACTTTCCTTTGGGCACCACCGGATAATAGAAACCAATTACGTAAATCCCCTCTTCCAGCAGTTCGTTGGCGAATTCCTGTGAGAGTTGTGCATCGTTTGGCAGGTGTCCGAAAAGGACCGGAGTAATCGGATGAACCCCGGGAACAATCCTGAACCCGGCATCTTCCATCCCCTGACGAAACATCCTGGTGTTCTCAAAAAGCTTATCTCTCAACTCTGTGGTTTCCGACAACATATTGATCACCTCAAGGGTAGCTCCTGCAATGGCCGGTGCCAGTGAGTTGGAGAAGAGGTATGGCCGTGAGCGCTGCCTCAGCAACTCCACAATCTCCTTTTTGCCTGAAATGCAACCTCCGGAAGCACCACCCAGCGCTTTGCCAAAGGTGGTTGAAATGATATCTACCCGATCCATGCAATTGCAATATTCATGTGTTCCCCTGCCTGTATCACCCACAAATCCAGTAGCATGCGAATCATCAACCATCACAAGGGCATCATACTTCTCGGCAAGATCACAAATCTTATCCACATGGGCTATGATCCCGTCCATCGAAAAAACTCCGTCGGTGACAATCAGTTTGAACCTGGCTGCACCGGCCTGCTGGAGAACCTCTTCCAGATCCTCCATGTCATTGTTTTTATACCGGAACCGCTGTGCCTTGCAGAGCCTCACACCGTCGATGATGGAGGCGTGATTCAGCTCGTCGGAAATAAGTGCATCCTGTTCGCTGAGAAGAGGTTCAAACACTCCTCCATTGGCATCGAAGGCGGAAGAATAAAGAATGGTATCCTCCATCCCCAGGAACTCGCTCAATTTGGCTTCAAGGTCTTTGTGAACCTTTTGTGTGCCGCAGATAAAACGGACCGAAGCCATCCCGTAACCATACTTGAAAAATGTATAATTGGCCGCTGCCATAACTCTTGGATCAGAGCAGAGCCCCAGGTAATTGTTGGCACAGAAATTCAGCACGTCCAATCCCCTCATCGTCTTGATCTGAACCCCTTGCGGAGTCATCAGAATCCGCTCATTTTTAAAGAGTCCATCTTCATGGATGGTATCCAGCTGCTGCTGCAAAAATTCCTTAAATTTTCCGTACATAGGTGTTAAAAATTTCACAGGATTTCTGGAAGGCAAAGGTAGAAAAAAAGATCATACCTTTGGGAGATGGAAAATTTCATTGCATACAACCCTACCTCACTGCATTTTGGCAAAGGTATTCTTGCTGACCTCGTTCCGGCAATTCGTCAATATGGAAAACGGATTCTGGTTGTTTATGGCCAGGGCTCCGTAAAACGGTCAGGCCTTTATGAAAAGATCACACATTCATTGCAATCGGCCGGCATGGAGGTTTTTGAATACGGTGGCATCCGCTCCAATCCGATCATTGAAGATGTGGAATCGGCAGCTGCCATTGGACGAGATAACGGTGTGGATATGGTCCTTGCCATTGGCGGAGGCAGTGTGATTGATTCGGCAAAAGTCATTGCCCTCACCATACCTGTCAGCCACCCGGCCTGGGATTTCTTTGTTGGGAAGGCCACTCCACAGTCAGGACTTCCAATCATCACAGTGTTAACTTTGGCCGCCACAGGCACGGAGATGAATCCCTTCTCGGTGGTCTCAAACCAGAAGGCCCGGATGAAAGCAGCAGTCAGCTCACCTCTGGCCTTCCCAAAGCACTCTTTTCTTGATCCTGAATTGACGATGACTGTTCCCCGGGATTATACCGCATTCGGAATTGCCGACCTGATGGCTCATTGCATGGAAGCCTGGTTTGGTGCAGGAAATTGTCCGATGAGCGACAAGCTGATCCTGAGTATCATCAAAGAGGCCATGGAGGCAGGCCCTCCTCTGCTAAACGACCTTCAAAGCTACGAACTCCGCGCACGCATCATGTATGCAGCTACCCTCGCCCTTAACGGCATCACCATTCAGGGGAAAGTCTCCGGCGATTGGGGCGTTCATGCAGCCGGACATATCCTTTCTCTCCTCTATGATGTGCCTCACGGAGCTTCCCTCACCATTGTTTATCCGGCCTGGATGAGGCTTTTCAAAAGCCAGATCGGATCCCGGATCGCAGATCTCGGATCAGCGATGTTCAACGAATCTCTCACCGCTGATCAGGCCATTGGACGGATTGAAGGCTTTTTTCTCTCCCTCGATTGCCCGGTCAAGCTTCGCGATATGAACCTCCGGAACCCCTCAATGGCCGATATGGTAGAGGCGATGGAGACCTCGAAAGTAAATGGAATGAATATGAAATTCAAGGAAGGGGATTACCTGAAACTCGTGGAACTGTTCTACTAAATCACTTCAGTGCTCTCAAATTCAGCTTCCTCAGCAACGGTGACTTTTTCGCAATAATCCCAACTACCACCAATGTCATCGATCCTCCGAATATAACCGAGGGAACCAACCCCATTAGTTTTGCTGCCAGTCCTGACTCAAAGGAACCTATCTCGTTGGAGGATCCGATGAAGATGCTGTTCACAGATGCAACGCGTCCCCTCATCTCGTCGGGAGTAAGAAGTTGAAGGGTGGTGGCGCGGATGATCACGCTGATGTTATCAAACAGTCCGCTGCAAAAGAGCAGAAAAAGCGAGAGGTAGAAGTTTTTGGAGATCGCAAAACAGATGATACTGAGTCCGAATCCGGCTACTGAAACAAACAACCACTTCCCCGCACTTGCAGCCGGAGGCCTGTAGGCAATAAGCAGTGACATCAGCACGGCTCCAAGCATCGGTGCGGCTCTCAGGAATCCCAATCCCTGCGGTCCAACCAATAAAATCTCAGCAGCGAAGATTGGAAGCATGGCAACAGCTCCACCGAAAAGGACAGCAAACATATCGAGCGACATGGTGCCCAGCAGGATCTGGTTCCGGAACACAAACCTCAGTCCGGATGAAAGACGTTGACGGATCGTCTCCGTCAGAACGATCGGCGGATTTTGATACCGTTTTACAAAAAACAGGAGGCTCAGTGCGAACAGGACAAAAATCAACACGACAATATAGGCCGCCTGAACGCCAAAAAAACCGTAGATCAACCCTCCCAGCGCAGGTCCCGAGATGGCAGCGATATGCCAGACAGTACTGTTCCAGGTGGAGGAGTTGGTGTAAAGGTGCCTTGGAACCAGTTGAGCCATCAACGCAATGGTTGAAGGATACAGAAACGCGCGAACGATCCCGGTCAGGGCGACAACAAAGTAGATCGGTATTACACCCAGAGCCAGAGTTGACATCAGCTCATTGAAACTGAAAGCGTACAACAGAATCGTCCCAAACAGGAATAGCACCGAAAACCAGGCGATGATCCGCTGCCTGTTATACTTGTCAGCTACATGGCCCGAATAGAGGGCAACCGAGATAAAGGGGAGTGCCTCAGCGAGGCCTATCAGTCCGAGGGCAAGCGGATCATGGGTCAGTTCATACATCTGCCAGCCAACCACAAGGCCCTGCATCTGAAATGCAATGGTAATAAAAAAACGGTAACTGAGAAATAGGCGGAAGTCCCTGACTTTCAGGACAGCATAAGCATCATGTTTCTCCAAAACTAATCCTCGTCCTGCTCCTCTTCTTCGTAAGCCTTAAGCAGTTTATCCTGAACATCGGCCGGCACTTGCACATAATCGGCAAACTTCATGTCGTAGGTTGCGCGCCCGCTGGTCAGCGAACTGAGGGCCGTAGAGTAGCGGTTCATTTCAGCAAGAGGGACTTTGGCTTTGATCTTCTGGTAGTTTCCTTCGCTGTCCATTCCCATGATCAGGGCGCGACGTCCCTGCAGGTCTGTCATTACCTCACCCATTTTCTCTTCGGGAACAATCACTTCCACATCATAAATCGGTTCGAGGATCTTCGGCCCTGCATTTTTGAAGGCTTCCCGGAAGGCATTTCTACCGGCCAGCTTAAAGGAAATTTCATTGGAATCAACCGGGTGCATCTTTCCGTCATAAATATTGAAAACGATATCACGGGCATAAGATCCGGTGAGCGGGCCCTCTTCCATTTTCTCCATAACCCCTTTAAGGATAGCGGGCATGAAGCGTGCATCAATGGCACCACCAACAACACAGGTATTCATAACGAGCTTGCCTCCCCATTCCAGTTCAATGGAGTCACGTCCCCGGATCGGAAACTCGGTTTGATCGGCCATTCCTTCCTTGAAAGGCTGGATCATCATGTGAACCTCTCCGAATTGGCCGGAACCACCCGACTGTTTCTTGTGGCGGTAAGTCGATTTAGCGGATTTTGTAATGGTTTCCCGGTATGGGATACGGGGAGCCAGGTATTCGATGAGAACCTTCTCAACATTTTCAACCAGCCATTTGACAAGAGTGAGGTGAAGTTCACCCTGCCCTTGCAAAATCAACTGTTTCAGTTCTTTGGAGAATCCAAATATCAACGTAGGATCCATCTTGGCGAGCTCATTCAGGACGGCTCCCATTTTTTCGTCATCATTGGCGCTTTTTGCTTTTACCGCTACCCGGAATTTAGGATTCGGGTAAGTTGTAGGCTCGATAACGTCATCCGAATTCTTTAGCGAATTCAGGGTGTTATTGGTAAAGGCCGCCTTCAGCTTGATGGTTGCACCAATATCGCCGGCCACAAATTTTTCTACTTTTTCGCGGTTCTTGCCATTGATCACAAAAAGCTGGGGAATCCTCTCTTTCGCGTTCCTGTTACCATTCACCATATCCTGACTCTCAGTTACTTCACCGGCGTAAACCTTGAAATAGGAAATCTCACCAAGATGGGTCTCGATGGCGGTTTTGAAAATATAGAGTGAGGTTGGGTCTGATGCATTGCATGTAAGTACTTTCCCGTCGGTTGTTTTGACACCTGGCATTTCGTTGGGAGCAGGTACTGCATTGGCAACAAACTCTAAAAGCCTGCTAACGCCTATATCATGCTTGGAACTGACGCACATCACCGGAAAAATTGACCGTGTGATCAGTCCCAGCGAAAGTGCTTTGTTAATCTGCTCTTCGGTGAGAGTTCCTTTGTCGAAAAACTCTTCCATCAACGCTTCATCCTTGGAGGCCAGCTCTTCAATCAATGCGGCATTCATCTCCTCGGCTTTATCTTTTTCCTCTGCAGGAATATCCAGAATTTCAGGTTTTCCTCCACCCTGGGGATATTTGTAGAGTTTCATCTTCAGTAAATCGATGATTGAGTTGAAGCCATTTCCCTGGTTGACCGGGTACTGAAGAACGGTGACAAAGTTGCCAAACTGCGTTTTCAGCTGGCGTACCGTCTCTTCAAAATTGGCAAGTTCGACATCAAGGTGATTCACAATGAAAATAACCGGCTTCTCCATCTTGCTGGTGTATCTCCATGTAATCTCCGTTCCTACTTCAACACCATTTTGAGCATTCACTACCATGAGTGCTGTGTCACAAACTCTGAGCGGCGAGATGACCTCTCCGATAAAATCATCAAAGCCCGGCGTATCAATAATATTGATCTTCTTATTGTCGTAGAGCGCGTACAGGATTGATGCCGAGACAGAATTCTGTCTTTCCAGCTCAATCGGACGATAGTCTGATACGGTGTTCTTGTCGTCCACACTTCCCCTGCGGTTGATCACACCGCCTTCAAAAATCATAGCCTCAGCCAGGGTAGTTTTTCCAGATTTAGCACCACCAATCAGTGCGATGTTCCGGATCTCATTCGTCTGAAATACCTTCATGGTAAAGTATAGGTTTACGTATGTACTTGATTAATATTAATTTCGAAAAGGATTGCAAAGTTACAAGGATATAATTTAATTTCAAAGGAAATATCAGTCAGTTGCCATCTTGCTCATCAATGCTTTCCAGCGGGCCAGCGGCATTTTTGCTCCCAGCTCTTCGATGATGTTGCCGGCAAGGAGAGCTCCCGCTTCCCCGCACTTCAGCAACGGCCATCCGAGGGAATGCCCATAGAGAAATCCGGCGGCATAGAGATCCCCGGCGCCGGTGCTGTCAATGGGACTGACAGGAATGATGCTGATTTCGGTTACCACCCCCTGCGATTTTACCATCGAACCCTTGCTGCCGGTTTTCACGACAGCCACTTCACAAAATTGCGCCAGGTGATGCAAGGCATCTTCAGGTTCAAATCCGGTAAATGCTTTGGACTCCTCTTCATTGGCAAATACGATATCAACATATTTCTTCACGATATCGTCGAGAAAGGCATGGTTTGCCTCCACCACATTGTAGCTCGCCAAATCGAGGGATACCAGCAATCCGTTTTCTTTTGCCAGCTGCACAGCCGTGCGGATAAGGTCATGATTCTGGACAAGATATCCTTCAATATGGAGATAGTCATAATTGGCGAAGATCCCGGATGCCAGATGCCGGATGCCGGATGCCGAAAGTTCCACTGCAGCACCCAAATAAGTGGCAAACGTACGTTCTGAATCAGGAGTGATCAAGGTGATGGCCCTACCGGTCTCCGTATCGCTTTGGATGAGAATAGGCTCAACGGAAGCATCCCGCATGTCCTGTTCAAACGATTTCCCAAAATCGTCGTGACCGATTACACCAATGTATCCGGTAGAAGCACCCAGCATGCCCAATCCGTGAATGGTATTGGCGGCAGACCCACCGGCTGCGAGGCTGTGCGGGACATTTTTTAATGCCAGCAATACCTCATCACTCCGTTCTTTGTTAACCAGTTGCATACTTCCTTTGGGAAGGTTGAGTTGCTCCAGAAGCGTTTCATCATCAATCCGGATTAAAATATCAACAAGTGCATTCCCAATGCCGAGAATTTTCTTCATAGTATTTTTTATTATTTCCCGGCAAAAGTACAAAACCCTTTCAAAGTATTTCCGTTTTGATACCCGATCAAAATTCATTCAGGCCATCTGCAATAATCCACCGGTTTTTTCGTAATTATTTAGACTGTTTATTAATAATATGATTGGAAAAGCCATTTATAGCATCCTGTTCGTGCTGATCTCTCTATCGGGATGCACACAGAATCAGACAAGTAACAAAATGACCAACAAGAAATTAACGCCTGAAGAAGAACACGTGATTCTTTATAAAGGCACGGAGAGACCCTATTCCGGAACCTATTACGACTTCTGGGAACGAGGAAACTATATCTGTAAGATGTGCGAAGCGCCGTTGTATGAATCAACCGCAAAATTTGACGCCGGTTGCGGGTGGCCTTCGTTTGATGATGAAATCGCAGGAGCTGTGAAACATCAGCCGGATGCGGATGGACACCGGACCGAGATCCTCTGTTCCAGTTGTGGTGCTCACCTTGGCCATGTTTTTGAAGGAGAAGGATTTACATCAAAAAATACGCGTCATTGCGTCAACTCAATTTCCATGGTATTCGTTCCCGAAAAGAGTATTCCACTCACCGACACAGCCATCTTTGCCGGAGGTTGTTTCTGGGGAGTCGAGTACTATCTGCAGAAGGCATCCGGAGTGATGTCCATTGAGTCGGGATATATTGGCGGGCATGTTGAAAATCCCACCTATACACAGATCTGTTCAGGTGCCACAGGACATTACGAAGCGGTGGAGGTAACGTTCGATCCTTCCCGGATCAGCTTCGAGGAGTTGGCGAAACTCTTTTTCGAGATTCACGATCCTACCCAATGGAACCATCAGGGTCCCGATAGGGGAGAACAGTACCGTTCTGCCGTTTTTTATAAAAATGAAGCGCAGAAGGAAGTTACGGAAAGACTGATAGAGACGCTGAAAAAGAGAGGCTATGACGTGGTAACGGAAGTCAAACCGGCATCCGATTTCTACCGGGCAGAGGATTACCACCAGGATTATTATGAGCACAAAGGCTCAACACCATATTGCCACGGATATACCAAACGGTTTTAAGGATATTTTGTATCTTTGAGGAGTGGATGCGGCTTCTCCCAAACAACCCCCTCGCTGGATGCGAAATTGGAACTCTCCCCTTCTTTTCCAGGGGTGGATTTATTGCCTTGTCGTCCTGTTTTTTCATTTGATCTGGGAAAATTTCGAAACCGAAATTGATGCCTTCCCCCCTTTTATTTTCCTCAGTGATGCCATTGGAAATGTGTTGCTGTCGGTGATTCCTCTCCTGATTAATCCTGTAATTGATACAGATATCATTCGGCAAGACGTTAGCCTGATCTTGCCAAACGGACTCTATCTCAGCTATTTCTTTTATCTCTCCGGAATCAAGCAGATGTGTTTGATCATCTGTTTGTTTATAATCGCCCAGGGGCCCTGGAAGAAAAAGGTCTGGTTTATCCCCGCGGCTCTGGCTGTGATGCAGATCACGGTTTTTGTCAGGTTTTTCCTGTTGAGTATCTATTGTATGTATCAGCCCGAACAGTTAAACCTGATGAAAGACTGGTTATTTACACCTCTCTTTTATGCAGAAATACTGATTATCTGGATGGCCTGGGTATTGCTTGTTGCGCAAACTGCCAGCCTGAGAAACCGTTAATTGCCTGCGCTTCTCAGTTGCGGAACCTTGATCTTGTCATCTTTGGTTAAACCGGAAACTACCTCCACCTTAATCCCGTCGGACAAGCCTGTTTTGATCATCCTCTTTTCATATTTCTGCGGAGCCACCTCGATCTCCACGAAGGTAGAATCGCCCTCAAACTGCAGGAGGCTCTCGTTGATTGCCATCACCTGGTTGGCACGTTCCAGAACAATGTCGGCATTGGCGCTGTAGCCGGCGCGAATGAACTGGTCGGTTTTGAGATCCACGTCGGCTTTGATCTCAAACTGTACGGCGCCATTCTCCAGCACACCTTTTGGGGCGATGTATTTCAAGGTGGCATTGAAGGTGTCATTTTCAATGGCTCCCACCATTAGCAGGAGAGGCATTCCGGGGTTGATTTTTCCAACCTCTGTCTCATCCACCTTCCCCTGAAAAATCATATCACCCACATCGGCAATAAAAGCAATAGTTGTCCCTGGATTGAAATTATTCGCTTCAATCACCGAACTGCCTACTTTTACCGGAACATCCAGAATCATCCCATTGATGGTTGATGTAATAAGGGTGTTGGTAGCGGAACCCGATTTTTTCGTTGCTCCTTCCCTTACCAGGTCAAGGTTGGCTTCAGCTGCCGAAAGTTCTTGTCTGGCATTCCGAAAGGTTACCTCTGCCTGCTGGAATTCTGAAGCAGAAATGACTCCACCATTCTTCAGTTTCTCCTGGCGGTCAAAATTAATTTTAGCATCATCAAAGGAGATCTGGGCACGTTCCATCCTGCCTTCCGCATTATTCAGGTTCACCAGATCGGGAATGATCCTAACCTTTGCAATGGCATCGCCCTTTTTCACTTTGTTGCCAGGCTGTACAAAAACCTGTTCAACGATACCCGATACTTTTGGCTTTATTTCAATCTCTTCGCGTGGGATTACCGACCCTGTAGCCACCGTCTTCTTGATGATGTCTGTCACAAATGGCTGTTCAGTGATGTACACAACAGGCTTCTCTTTTGATTTGTTGTAGAGATAGTATATCGTGATGCCGAAAGCTGCCAGAATGATCACCAACACGGCAATCCGGATTATCTTCTTTGTTACACTCGTCTTTTTCATAAACTTTGATTTCACTATTTCGCTATTTCGCTATTTCGCTATTTCGCTATTTCGCTATTTCGCTATTTCGCTATTTTTATTGCTCATATCTCAATGCGTCTATCGGTTTCACTGCTACCGCCCGCCGTGCCGGAATGAATCCTGCAAATGCCCCGGAAAAGACCAGGATCGTAAGGGCGATCATTGCCACCCTGAAGTCGACACCGGGCTGGTAAAACATCTCCGTTTCGGTTCCTGAACTCTCCATGGCAAAATTCACCAGTTCAAGCAGTCCTACACCAATCACCAATCCAAAATAACCGGCGAAGGTTGTCAGCACCACGGCTTCGGCCATGATCTGGCTGATGATTTTCATCGGAACCGCTCCGAGAGCCCGTTGGATGCCAATCTCCTTGGTTCTCTCCTTCACCACAACCAGCATGATATTGCTGACCCCAATGATTCCGGCAATCAATGTCCCGATACCGACAATCCATACCAGCACACGGATGCCGGTGAACAATCCCTGGAATTTCCTGAACTCCTGCTCCAGGTTAAAATGGCCGATGGCCCTTTCATCGGCAGGCGCAACGCCATGCCTCTGTTTCAGAATCTCAATGGCCTTTGCTTCCACAACGCTGACCGGAATCCCATCCTTTGAGGTGATCCCGAAAAACCCGACAACATTTCCGTAGTTATAGGTTTTTTGCAGTGTGGTGAAAGGCATGTAGATGTTCTGATTTTCACGTTCTGCCTGCTCGCCCGTTCGCTTCGACTGAAAAATCCCTACCACCTTAAAGTACACTCCCTGGATCTGAATGTACTCACCCAATGCCTCTTCATCGGGCTTGAACAGAAGTTCCTTTACACGGGTTCCAATCACAACCACCTTGCGCTTATCACGGATGTCGAGATCGTTGATCAGTCGCCCGTCGGAGATATAGAGCGGATCTATCAGGAAATATTCGGGGTATTCACCCATGATGGAAAAGGATCCCGCTTTCAATCCCCTCATGACATTATTGGTTGAAAAGAAATCGCCTCCGCGGATGCGAGGGGCCAGGTACTTGATCTCAGGAATGGAATTACGCAATGCCTTTGCATCATCGTTGTCGTAGTTAAACCGACGACCCCGTGGAAATCCCTTGTATGGGACAGTGGTCTGCTGGGTCCAGATGAAAACACTGTTGGTGGCCATGTCGGCAAAGTTCCTGGAAACTGAATTTTCGAGGCCGTTGCCTGAGCCCAGCATGATGACCAGCATGAAGATCCCCCAGAACACGCCAAAAGCAGTAAGGAAGGTCCTCAGTTTATTGGACTTCAGTACGTGATAAATCTCCTGCCAACGGTCAAGGTCAAACATCGGGTTTCGGGTTTCGGGTTTCGGGTTAAAGAATTTTACTTCGTACTTCTAACTTCTGACATCTACCTTCACTACTCATCTCTCAGCGCCTCGATCGGTTTGATTCTCGCTGCTTTTCTTGCAGGGAACAATCCCGCAAGGGTTCCGGCGACAATCAGGAGGATCGTGGCGCCAACAGCAATCGAGAAATTGGCTTCAGGGCTTTTGAAGAAATCGGTCTCGGGAAGATTCCCCGATATGATTTCCAGCAAGCCAATTCCCAGCACCAGTCCAATATATCCTGAAAACCCCGTAATTACGATGGCTTCGCGCAATATCAGGCTTACTATCGAGAAGGGAGTTGCTCCCAACGCCTTTCTGACTCCGATTTCCTTGGTGCGCTCTTTTACCGAAATCATCATGATGTTACTCACCCCAACGATTCCGGCAATGATGGTGCCGATTCCCACGATCCATATGAAAAGGCGGATTCCCATAAAGAGCCCCTGAAATCTCCGGAAGTCTTCACTTTTATTCCAGATCGAAACTGCCCGTTGATCTTCCGTATCAAAGGTGTGCCGTTTGGCAAGCAGGTTGCGGGTCTGATCCACCATCATGTCTACTTCCTCCACAGAGGCATCTCCCGTTGTCATGGAAATCTGGCTGATGACATTCTGACCGCTGAACACACGTTGAGCGGTTGAAATGGGAATATAGATGCGACGCTGTTCGCTGTCGTCTCGCCCAAAATCCCTGAATACACCGATCACCTTAAACAGCACGCCATTGATGTTGATGTATTTCTCCATCGCAATTGAATCGGCCCCCTTGAAGAGGTCCTGCTTCACCTTCTCACCGATGACGGCAACCTTTCTGAATTCATTGATGTCAAGGTTGTTGAGAAAACGGCCATGAATCATTTCAACCTCTTTGATGTAGCCATAATCGGGATGGCACGGGGAGAGATAGAAGGAGCCGTATTCATTTTTATAAGAGGTGATGATGTTACCCAGAAACATCCGCGACGACAAGTATTCATGGTCCCTGACAGATGCTTTCAGGAGGTTGTAATCTTCGTTGGTAAAGCGGATCCTTCGTCCGGCTTGCAGTCCTTTGAATTCTTTGCTGGTCATCCCGCTGCTGATCCAGATCCCGTTGTTCGCGCCTCCCCGAAACTGGTCTGTAACGCCATTCTCAAGTCCTTTCCCCGACCCCAGTAAAATGATGAGCATGAAAATTCCCCAGGCTACGGCAAAACCGGTAAGAAAGGTACGGAGCTTGTTTTTCCGGACCGTACTGTAAATTTCCTGCCATTTATCGAGTTCAAACATGGAGGTCAGTTTCGGGTTTCGGGTTTCGGGTTCAGGCGACTTTTTCGTATTCCTTGCTTTCGAAATCCCTGCCTACTTCGTACTTCGTTTGCTTCGCTTCGCTCGCAATGACATTACTTCGCACCTCACTTCTACCTTCTGACTTCTGACTTCCGCCTTCATTCACCACTATTTCCTGGATCATCCCGTCGATGATCCGGATGGTTTTCTGGGTGCGGCGGGCAATGTCGAGCTCGTGGGTAACAATGATCATTGTGATACCTGTTTTGTTGATCTCGGTGAGCAGGTCCATCATCTCCTGGGATGTGACCGAGTCGAGAGCACCTGTTGGTTCGTCGGCAAGAATCACCTTGGGATTTGTGATCAGGGCCCGCGCAATCGCAACACGCTGCTTCTGGCCTCCTGAAAGTTCACTTGGCAGGTGATGCGCCCAATCTTTCAGTCCCAGCCTGTCGAGGTATTCCAGTGCGATTTTATTCCGTTTCCTGCGGGGAACCTTCTGGTAATAAAGCGGCAACGCCACATTTTCCATGGCATTTTTGAACGAAACAAGGTTAAACGACTGGAAAACAAAACCAAGCATCCTGTTGCGCAGCAGGGCGGCTTTGCGCTCATTCAGGTGCTGAATCTTTTTCCCGTCGAGGAGGTATTCCCCCTGATCGTAATTATCCAGGATGCCGAAAATGTTTAACAGGGTCGATTTCCCTGATCCCGATGGCCCCATGATGGAGATCATCTCCCCCTCTTCGATATCGAGGTTGATCCCCTTCAGCACGTGAAGGTTGTTCTGGCCATTGGTATAGGACTTATGAATGTTACGAATGTTGATCATGGGAATGGTATTTTTCAGGTAGTAAGACTCATTTCTTCCACTAACGTTACAGAAATAGAACGTAAAGGTCCCGGATTCGGTACAGGAACAGAAAAGAATTAGATATACAATCGTTTCCAGCCGATAAAACCCTGATAAAACAAGATTTATGTGGATATTTTTTGTACTTTTGCACCCCCAAAAATGGATATATGACACTTAATAAACTTCGAAATATCGGTATTGCCGCTCACATCGATGCCGGCAAGACCACCGTAACAGAGCGAATTCTCTTCTTCACCGGAACCACCCGTAAAATGGGTGAAGTGCATGATGGCCAGGCTACTATGGACTTTATGAAACAGGAGCAGGAGCGCGGAATCACCATTGCTTCAGCAGCCATCACCTGTTCCTGGAAGGATTACCAGATCAACCTTATCGATACCCCCGGACACGTCGACTTCACCGTAGAGGTGGAGCGCTCCCTTCGGGTTATCGACGGCATGATCGCTGTTTTTTGCGCCGTTGGAGGCGTTGAGCCACAAAGTGAAACAGTTTGGAACCAGGCCGACCGCTACAGGGTACCTCGTATCGCTTTCGTCAACAAAATGGACCGTACGGGAGCCGACTATTTTGCCGTGGTAGATCAAATGAACAAGTACCTGGATGCCAATGCGTTTCCCTTCCATATTCCGATCGGAGAAGAAGATACATTCAATGGAATCTGTGATATCATTGGACGAAAAGCATATCTGTTTAACGAGACCGACAGGATTGAAACTGAAATCCCGGAGGAGTATAAAGCCAGATGCGAGGAGGCTCGTGCCAAACTGGTCGAGAAGGTTGCCGAGTTCAATGATGATATTATGGCGCTCTATTTCGATGAGAAGGATGTTCCTTCAGAGTTGTTGAAAACCGCTGCACGGGATGCCACCCTGAAGCTGCTCATCACTCCTGTCTTTTCAGGTGCTGCCTACAAGAACAAAGGCGTTCAGCTTCTCCTGGATGCCGTGATCGACTACCTGCCGTCGCCTGTTGATGTAGGAGCCGTGGTTGGTATCGATCCCGACGACAGCGAGAAAACACATACCTGTCACCCCTCCCCAACCGAACCCTTTTCAGGACTGGCGTTCAAACTGATTCACGACCCCTTCGTCGGCCAGCAAACCTTCACACGGATCTTCTCAGGAACCCTGAAAAGCGGCATGCAGGTGTTCAACTCCACCAAAGGGAAGTACGAACGAATCGGGCGGATCCTGAAGATCCGTGCCAAAGAGCGGGAAGAGGTCTCTGAAGCGGGCCCTGGCGACATCGTCGCCCTGATTGGAATGAAATTCACCAAAACAGGGGATACGCTGTGCAGTGAGGAACATAAGATGCTCCTTGAATCGATTCATATTCCGCCCGCTGTGATTGAACTGAAGATCGCCCCGGCAAAACGGGCTGATCAGGCTAAATTGGGCGAAGCCCTTGCAAAGCTGGCAAATGAAGATCCCTCGTTTCACATCCGTTATGATGACGAAACCGAGGAATCGGTTATTTCAGGAATGGGAGAACTTCACCTGGAGATCATCATCGACCGGTTAAAGCACGAGTTCAAGGTGGATGCCGTGGTGGGAGAACCCGCTGTAGCCTTCCGCGAAACCATCACCCAGGAAGTTGAATCCAATTACAAACATGCCAAACAATCAGGTGGTAAAGGCCAGTTCGCACAAACTGTCTTAAGACTCGAACCCAATGAAGGGAAAGGGTACGAATTCTCCGACAAGATCAAAGGCGGCGCCATCCCTATCGAATATATCCCCAGCGTAAACAAAGGGATCCAGAAGACTCTTGAACGTGGCCTCCTGGCCGGATACCCGATTGTGGATGTGAAGGTGGTTTTGCTGGATGGAAATTTCCACCCGGTCGACTCGTCCGACATGGCCTTCCAAACCTGCGGCTCCATCTGTTTCAGGCATGGCTTCATGAAAGCGAATCCGATCCTGCTGGAACCGGTTATGAAGGTCGAAGTCAATACACCGGATGAATATATCGGCGATATTGTCAGCAACCTGAACCGCCGCCGAGGCAAGATCGAGGCGATGCGCCGCTACCGTAAAGGCGCCCAGAAGGTCCTGTGCTTTGTTCCCCTGATGGAGATGTTCGGCTATGCCACCCAACTACGAAACCTCTCCAGCGGCCGTGCCAACTACTCCATGGAATTCTTTGAATACCAGGCCCTGCCGAAAGGCATCCAGGAAGAAGTACTGAAAAAAGTCCGTGAGAAGTAGGACGAAGGACGTAAGACGTAAGAGGTAAGACGTGAGAGGTAAGACGGGAGAGGTAAAAGTCGGGAGAGGTAAAAGTCGGGAAGTGAAGTGTGGGGTGCAGCGGGTTAGCGTTTTCTCCGGTTGAAGGTTGAGGGTCTCTTTTTCGGGTTGTATTCAGGCGCTTCGCCGAACTGGGTTGGAACTGCTCCTTTGTGAACCGGTTTTCCGAGTAATTTTTCGATCTCCCCGAATTTCCATTGTCCGTCGGGATTGATGAAGGTAATAGCGACGCCTGATGCAGCAGCCCGGGCTGTACGGCCGATGCGGTGAATGTAATCTTCGGCATCATTGGGTACATCGTAGTTCATCACCATGTCGATGTTTTCCACATCAATGCCACGTGACACAACATCCGTTGCAACCAGTACCTGGATCTCCTTATTCCTGAATCCCTGCATCACCTTTTCCCTCTCTTTTTGCTCAAGATCGGAGTGGATCTCCTGCACTTCAAGGCCCGACTTTTTCAGCTCGCGGCTAAGCAGTTTAGTGCTGCTTTTGGTAGAGCAGAAAATCAGGATCGTCCTTCCTTTCGAGTTGCCGAGCAGGTATTTCATCAGAGGCAGTTTCTGCGTGTCATAAACAGAGTAGGCCAGTTGGAGAATCTTTTCAGCAGGCTTTGAGAGAGCAATATTGATTTGTTCAGGCTCGTTGAGGATCTTTTTCGAGAGGATCCGGATGTCGGGGGGAATGGTTGCAGAGAAGAGCAGTGTTTGTCTCTCTTTCGGCACATGAGAGATGATCTTCATGATGTCGTCGTGAAAACCCATATCCAGCATCCTGTCGGCTTCATCCAACACCAGATATTTGAGGGTGGAGAAATTCACATACCCCATGTTGAGGTGGGCGATCATCCTGCCTGGTGTGCAGACTACAACGTCCACGCCTCCCATCAGGGCTGCCTTTTCGCGGGTAAATGTAGCTCCGTCGGTCCCGCCGTAGATGGGTACAGAGGATACAGAAGTAAAATAGGAAAGCCCCTCCATGTGCTGGTCGATCTGTACGGCCAGCTCCCGTGTGGGGACAATAATCAGCGCCTTGATGCCGGTACCGCCAGCCTCCTGCAGGATGCGGTTGGTGATGGGTAACAGAAAGGCTGCCGTTTTTCCGGTTCCCGTCTGGGCCGAACCGATCAGGTCCTTCCTCGCTGTAATTATAGGTATAGCCTGTTCCTGTATGGGGGTAGGTATGGTAAATCCGAGTGAGTCGATCCCCTCAAGCAAGCGGGGGTCAAATCCGAAGTCAGTGAAAGTCAATGTGTTTTTGGAATTAATGAATGGAATATTTTTGCAAAGATACGCTCTTTTTCCCGATTATTACTTCTGGTCTGAAAACCAGGAACCGTTAGGGAAAATCATTCCCCCTCCTAAAGGGAGACATGGGTTGGGGTGTGTACAGATTAAGGGACGAACAGTTTCTTTACTGTTGTTTGATCTCCTGTTCGTAGTTGCAGGAGGTAGATTCCTTTTTGAAGACCGCTGGTCTCAAAGTTTATCATATGCTCCCCGGGAGAAAATGATTCTCCGCCGAATTGGTTCACAACCCTCCCGGTGAGGTCGATCAGTGCAAGGGTTGATGAGAAACCCTTACAGGTGTTGAACGTGATGGTGGCCTTTCCTGAAACAGGATTGGGAGCGACCTCAATCCAGGGGCCTGATGCAATAAGAGAAGAGGAGATTCCGGTTAGGTTGCATGGATTCTCGCTGTCGGTAACGGTAAAATATTCCGACGCGATATACCCGACTCCCTGAGGGACGAAGACCCAATAAGTGCCTGGTTGTGTGATGGGAATCGACTGGGTTGTGGCTCCGGTCGACCAACGGTATTCAGGATGCCCCGGTTCGGCTTCCAGAAGATAATTATTCCCGGACTTAACACACTCAATGACCGGCCTGTTCAACGTCCATGGCAGGGTGTCGTAGAGAAAGGCCCGATAGCTTACATACCCGCTGGGACAGTTGATCTCCAGGATCTTGGACTTATCCTGATTTAAAAATACCATCCACGGCAAATCTTCGGAAAGCCTCCCGAAATCGATCAGGTGTTTCCCGCTTGCCGACATCCGGTGGCTGCCGAGAGAGTTGCTGAAAACACTCGTGTCAGGGATATATTCCCATACCAGGGAGGCCGTGTGCGCCAGCTCGTTCATGGAATACTCGACGGCGCGGGCAGTAGTGATGAGGTTGTATTGCCCATTATCCAACAAGGTAATATGCCCGTTTGCCTGACGCCTGATATCATGCTGACCGGTGAACCCAACCGGATCATTGGCAACAGTAAACTGGTTGTTTTTACCACCGAACCTCCACTTTATCGTGCCATTCGGGTGGTTGATCTTGGTGATCTCATTGAAATGCCTTTGTGAGATCAGGATGTTCCCATCTGCATCCTGTTCAATGGCGTTTGCATGCGTCCAATCGACAACATTTGGGTTTCTGAGCCAGATCTCAGCTACATCACCAAACGCAAAGTGGTCGTGCGCTTTCCATTCCCAAATGAGGTTGTTGCTTTCATCAAATTCCTGGATGACAGTTCCCTGAACCTGAGCAATCGCGCTTCCGGGCTGGATATGATTGGTTCCAAACCAAAGATATCCCGTGAGGTTCATTACCCTTGTCTCCGTGGCAAGAATAAATTTGTGATTCTCTACGGTAATGAGCATCTCGTGCGGATCAGCATCGAAACCATTTGCGGTTACCAAGGTGTCTGTAACCTGGAATGTACTGTCCATGATGAAGAATTTCTGATCCAGGTATGAAAAGAAGCTCATCTGTCCATTTGGGTGCAGCTTGAAATCGATTGTTGAATTCATACCGGAGGTTCCTGGAATAACCGCGTAAAAAACTGTGCGGGCCAGGCTGTCGAGAATGAGCATAGGGTGTTCGTAAAGGAAGGGTGGCATTGCCTGATAGGGGAGAATAAAAAAATATCCTGAAGCAGATGATGAATCATGAATCTCGATCTCAAGGGGAGGGAAGTTCTGGCTTTGGGCAGATGCCGGGGAGAGAAGGTTCATCCAAATGACTAGAAGGACAATAGAAGGGATGAAAAAAGAGGAATACTTGAAGTGATGAAATGGAGTCATAGCTGTTTATAATAACTTAACAGACAGACCCTCGAAAAGGAATATAGTTGCACGTAAGAAGATGTAAAACCTGGTTATTTCAGGTTAATCCCGTAAACATACTGGCCACACTTTCCGCTCTTCACCTCCGCAATTCCCGGGAAATGCCCCCAAAGGCTAAAGTCGTATTTCTCCAGCAACCTCACGCTATATGTGTTGATGTCTAAAAGAAAAGCCATTAGCGTATTCATTTGGTACACCGATGCCTTTTTCAGGGCGAACTCCATCAACTGGCTGCCAACACCTTTGTTGCGGTACTGCCTGTCGATGTAATAGCTGGTCTCTCCTGTCTTTCCAAATGCCTTTCGCTCTTTCCGGTATGGACTCAGTGTGATCCAACCTGCAATGCGTCCATTGACATCCGCAACAAAAATGGCATACTCCTTACCATCATGCAGCTCGAGCCAGCTTTTTTGACTCTCTACCGAGATGTGGCTGGTAAAGGCATTGCATCCATCATCGATGCCCTGGTTGAAAATATCAATAATTGCCTGCCAATCAGTAGGTTTTGCAAGACGAATGCGTATTTCAGAATGCATCATGTGTCCTGCAATGTCACGGGGTTTTGGGTTTCTCAGGTGGATTTACCGGGAGGGAGAAATGAATGGCCGTTCCCGATTCGACTTTACTTTCAACCCAGATCTTTCCCTTGTTCTTTGTGATAAAATCCTTTGAAAGGATCAGGCCGAGGCCGGTTCCGGTTTCATTCCCCGTTCCTTTGGTAGAGATTCGTTGATCGAGGATAAACAGGTTTTTCAAGGCACTTTGGGTCATTCCGCATCCTGTATCAATGACGGAAACAGTCACACTTTTTCCCTTGTTTCTGGATACCTTGATGTTTACATCCCCATCCGGATAGGTAAATTTTATTGCATTGGATATCAGGTTTCTGATCACTGTATTAATCATATTCCTATCTCCGTAAACGACAACATTTTCCGAAAAGGCAACGATCAGTTCAATTCTCTTTGTCCGGGCATTTGGCTCAAACAGGGAGACATTATCCTTCACCAGTTCCATCAGATCAAATTTCTCAGGTTCAAATGGCAATATCCCTTTCTGAGCCTGTGCCCAGGTAAGGAGGTTTTCAATCAGGTCGATCGTACGGGTAGAAGAGGTTCGCAAGCTCATCAGGATCTTATGCCTCTCTTCGTCTGAGAACTCATCGTATTCAGTTGTCAGTAACTCCAGCATCCCCAAAATGGCATTAAACGGACTTTTCAGATCATGCGCAATAATGGAGAAGAAATTATCCTTGGCTTGATTGCTCTCCTTGAGATCTTTCTCGGATTGTTTAAGTTCACGCGTCCGGATTGCCACCATCTTGGCAAGCCGGAGGTTGTATCTTTTGATGACTACCAAACGTGTAAGCATGAAGAGCAGGCTTCCAAGAAAAAGAGCCATCAGCAGAAGGAACCACAACTGACGCCAGAAAGGCTGCAGAATCCTGATTGTCCCAGAACATACCGGATCACTCCAGATGCCAAGGGAATTTCTCGCTTTGATACAAAATTGGTACGTCCCGGGAGCCAGGTTGTTGTAACGGTATTCCGTGTTCTGGAAATTGATCTCCTGCGACCAGGTATTGTCCAGTCCTTCAAGTTTGCATTGAAAAAAAATCTCCCGCTCGTCGATATACGATGTTATATCGAAATGGAAGAACAGGTTGTTCTCACGGCTGGAGAGTTCAAGGTTGTCATATGGGTTTAGCGTGTCCTGATCAGCATCGATGAACAGAAGCTTAATTTTTGGAGGCGGAACGGCATTCAAATTATAGTCAAACTCAGGGTTGAACCTGGTAAGACCATTGTTGGTGCCAAACCAGATGTGACCTTTTTCGTCCTGGAAACCGGCATCACGGTTTATTTCCAGCCCCGAAAATCCATCATTGACAGTGAAGTGATCCAATTTTTCACCACTCCAACGATAGGCCCCATTATCGGTTCCAAACCAGAGACACCCATGTCTGTCCTGAAGGATGATATAGACAGGTCTGTCGATGACCAGGTCTCCACTATCAACTTTTATCAGAACAGTATCAGCAATGGTAAACAATCCATTGGCTGTACCCACCCATCCTATTCCCTTCGTGTCGAAGAAGGTAGCGTAAACGTTGTTTGCCAGGGGATTATCCAACGACCTGATGAGCCATGTGCTATCCCCCGAAAGTCCGATTAATCCTTTGCTGAAAGAGGCAAGATAAATCTTCCCGTCAGGTCCTTCAAAAATCTTCCGTATCCCGGTATTGATCATATCATTTCCGGCAAATTGCCGTATAAACCGCCCCCGCGAAAAGAGATACAATCCATTGTTTGTAGCTGCGTATATGGCCCCGTCTGAAGTGACCAAAATACTGTTTGCTGCGCCGTTTAATCCCTCTTTTTCGTGATACCAGGTTAACTCCCTGTTTTTACCAAAACGTGCCACACCATTGACAGAAACAGCCATCCACAAATTTCCGGCAGGGTCGACGTCAATATCCTGTACACGCGTTTCAAATTCACCTTTCCCGGAAGGATTCGATAACTTGAAAGGGGTAAACCGATTTCCATCGAAAAATGTTACAGCGCCATGATGCCCGAAGAGGTAATGTCCGGGAGAATATTCGACGGCAGAGGCAACTTCGTTGCTGTACAAGCCGTCATTATCCGAAAATTGTTGAAACCGTCTGGAAGGTATTTTGGTGATTCCCCTGTAACCTGTTACCCATAGATTTCCTTCCCGATCAGTTAAGGCCGAGGTACCCCCGTTGGTAATCAGGCCGCTGTTTCTGTCGAGCTTATCTGTCACGCCCGACTTTAGCGAATAGCAATACACAAAGATCGGATTGCCAAAACAGATCTCTCCGTTGTTACTTATCGTAAGAAAACAGCTGTTCCCGACATCCTTGGTTGGGAGGTAAAACCCCGAGGCAACAAGGTGGAATGATCCCTGAGAAAGGTTGCCCAGCCAATTCTCCCCGAGCATCCACAACACCGTATCGCCTCCGTTGCCGAATGAGGGTGCCGTTTTAATCGCTAAGATCTGTTTGCCGAGGTATGGTGACCGACCTCTGTTTACATCCTCCACTTTCCCATTGCGAATCACCGAGAGGCCCCTGTCGGTGGCAATGTAAATGACATCTTCAGTTCCGGCAATACCGTTAATCCTGTCATTTACTGGTTCGCTGTTAGTTCGGTAGTTTGCCCAGACTCCGTCACGGCAGATGAATATTCCCGACCGGTTGGTCCCAACAGCTACAACAACATGATTATCCTGGAAAAACACATCAAACGAGGTATAGTAGGATGTACGGTGTGATGTGCTATCGCAAAATATAACTTCCCATGTAACGCCGGAAAATTTCAGAACACAGAGCTCTCCATTTTGTGGCAGTGCCCAGAGTCCCCCTTTCGTATCAACGGTTATAAAAGCATAACTATAGGTTCGCAATCCATCGTTCAGGTTATAATTAATAAACTGAGATCCCGTATATCTTGAAATTCCTGATCGCGTAGCAAACCAAATTTGTCCGGACGAATCCTGCGCAACATCAAATACCATGGTGCTTGAGAGACCGTCGGCTTCAGTGTAGAACTGACTAAAATAGCGCTGGGCAAGAAGCTCCTGTTCCATTCCACAAAAAAGGATCAACACCAAAAGGGAGAGTTGTATGAGTCTTCGAACCTTCAAAATTTACACTTGCTTGAAATTCCGTTATTGGATATCGTATGTAAAGCTACGAAAAAATTGAGCAATACCCACTGATGTCGTTCTAATAAGCAACGCAAATAAAAACCGAAAATTTTGATTTTTTCACTATTTGCTTTACATTTGCTATAATCAAAACCAAGTATTCATTAAAAAAAAGAGATTATGAGAGTATTTACCCTGACAGTTTTGATGGTGCTGTTTTCTTCATCCATCATTTTTTCACAAGCGTTGCACACAAAAGTGCAAGGTGTACCTTCTTCGACGACTATTGTCGACAAAGTAAAGCCCGCTAACAGCGATGCGACTGACTATGCCATTGATTTTGAAGCTGAAGTTGAGTGGACCTTCGATTTCACTCCATGGACGGTTCTGGATGTTGATTTCCTGCCTACCTATGGATTCACGGGAATTACTTTCCCGCATAATTACGAAGAGATGGCCTACATCGTATTCAATCCGGCTACCACTGATCCTACAATGTCGGGCGATCCGGAAATTCAGCCACATTCAGGAGCACAATTTGGCGCCTGTATGGCAGCTGTTCCCAGTGGAAGCGATGGCAACGATGACTGGTTCATCTCTCCCATGGTTACTGTTGGCGACGGATCTACCTTCACCTTCTGGGCAAAATCCTACACAGACCAGTATGGTCTGGAGAGGTTCAATGTGGCTGTTTCAACAACAGGAAACGACCCAGCCGATTTTACGGTTATCTCGGGTTCACCTTATGAGGAAGCTCCTATCGTTTGGACTGAGTATATCTTTGACCTCTCTGCATACGCCGGTGAGGATATTTACGTGGCTATCCAGTGTGTCTCCTATGATGCCTTTGTTTTCATGATCGACGACCTGATGATTGACCCTGGCATGGTTCCCTCAGACTGTGACGATTTCGACAGCTATACTGCCGGACAACTTCTTTGTCCTCAGTCAGGCGGTCTCTGGACTACCTGGGATGATGATCCGGGTGGACCTTACGACGGTTATGTGACCGACGCAGAGTACCTCTCTGCGCCTAACTCACTCTCCATCGACCTGGCCGTATTGGAATCAGATCTGATCTACAACCTGAACCAAACGACCACTGGTGTATGGTCAGTAGCCCTGGATATCATGATCCCGACAGGTGGAACCTACGGTGGTTATTACAATGTCATGCAGGACATGACCCTCTATGGAACAGCCAACGAGTGGGGATTCCAGGCCTACTTCGCTTCAGATGGAACCGGCTACTTCGAAGAAGCTGATTTCACCGAACAGCAGTTCACTTACACGGTAGGTGAATGGACAAACTGCGAATTATTTGTCGATCTCGACAATGCCATAGCTTCATTCTATCTCAACGGAACGATGGTAGGAACACCATGGCAGTGGGATAACGACGGAGTTAACATGCTTGGGGTCGTTGACATCTATGCTGCTGCCCCCGGAAGTGATGATCCTATGTTCTTCATCGACAACTTCTGCTTTATGGAAGTTCCTGTTGGAATTGATCCTCCTGAAGCCAAAGAGGTTGGTATTCGCCTCTTCCCGAATCCGGTACATGGATTCCTGAACATCCAGTCAGTATCTGAGCTGGTATCGGTACAGGTATTCAACACCGTTGGACAGACAGTTTATACCAGTCAGGCCAGCGGAAATACCATGCAAATCAACACGCAAAGCCTCGAAACCGGACTCTACATCGTACAGATCCGCACCGAAAACGGCTTTGAGACACAGAAGTTTATGAAGAGATAACTTCGTTTGAACATCATTTAAAGCTGCCTCATTCAGTTGGGGCAGCTTTTTTTTACTAATGAAGAATTCATTTACATATTGATCTCTGTTCTCATTGTTGGATGCTCTCCATTACCTATTCAACTACTTCGGAACCCACCTGTTATAGAGTTACCACCTGTAGGGTATGTCAAGGTGGCAGCACATGTCGATTACCTGAGAGTCTATCAGCCCTGAAAATATATTTACTAATTTAGCATCACTGAAGTTATTTATTATCGGTTTCAAAAAATCTGCTAAAAATGAAAAAATCAATTATCCTTTGCACGCTGCTTGCCTTCGCTTTTACCTGCGTTGAAGCACAAGGCACCCTGAGGGATGCACTTGCTCAGATTAAATCTCAAGGGACATACAGCACACTGATCTATTACGGTGCTGATTTTTCGCATGTCATCGTGAATGATGCCCAAAAAATCCCAAGAAGTGTAAAATATAGCCAGGTATATCCTGCAGCCTGGGTTGCCTTTGTTGAGAAGGAGCTTCCTCCAGACGGGTTTGTGCGAAGTGCTCTCGGGTTTCCAGAATTTAGTTACAGACAGCAGGAGATCTTTGAAAATTCAATTGCTGCTAACCCTGATCTCATTACAGGACACGATAACACCATCTCCGCTGAAACCATTAAATCGATGATCTCAGCTTACAAGCTCGAAGCAAAATCGGGTTTGGGACTGGTGTTAATCCCTGAGACATTCAGCAAACCAACGGAGACAGCTACAACCTGGGTTGTGTTCTTCGATGTAGGATCAAGAGAGATTCTTTACAAGACAAAGGTCTATGGCAAATGCAGCCACATGGGGTATACGGCTCACTGGGCTTCCGGAGTGGTGGAGGGCTTTAAGTATTTCCTGAATCATTAAAATCTGGTTTATCTCATCCCAAAAATAAACTGGGACACAAAGATGCCCACAACGCAACAGTGGAACCAAACCGGCAAGTAGCTGTAAATGGTCGAATAAATTCTCCACAAATATTACCTTTGCGGAATACTCCTATGAAGATATATTGCTATGAAGAAAATCCTGGTACCTGTTGATTTTGACCCTCAATCACTCATTGCGCTGGAACAATCCTACAACCTGGCGCGCCTCCTCCCTGCAGAAATCGTACTGCTGTACGTTTATGATCCGCCAACCGGCATCCGCTCACTTTTCAGTGCCTCGCACGATGAAGAGATCCTGGAAAAACTGGAAGATGAGCTCAACAATCTCGCCTCTAAGGTACACACTGAAACCAAACTGACGGTCTCCACCATCCTGGAAAAGGGACGGGTTTATTCAAAGATACTGGAGAGTGCCGATAACATTGAGGCCCAATTTATCATCATGGGCCAGCACAGCGAGCCTGAACTTCCCGGGAACACAGCAGGGGTGATGGGGGCCAACAGCTCGAGGGTATTGCGCTCAACAAAGTGCCCTGTTATTACAATCAATGCAAAACACCATTTCGCCGGCTGCAGGAATATCCTGCTTCCGCTTGATCTCACCAGGGAGAGCAGACAAAAAGTGAACTGGGGCATCAACATTGCCAGGATATACGGAGCCGGAATCAAAGTGGTTTCGGGAATCGTCAGTAACGGGGATACTGAAGGTATCGAAAAGCTAAAATTCCTGGCCAGGCAGGTACAGAAAATCATCGAGAAGGAAGGGATCGCCTGTACGGCTGAGATCATTGAGAACATTGAAAATGAGAAAGCGCTCATCCCTACTTTGCTGAACTATGCAGAGAAGCAGGGTGATGTAGACCTCATCATGATCATGACACAACAGGAAGCAGGGCTGATCGAGTTTTTCATGGGATCCGTTGCCCAGGAATTCGTGCGGTTATCTCCTGTACCGGTGATGTCGATCGTACCGAAACAATTAGGGTTTGTCTCTATTTTCGACTGAGTTTAGCCTATTGTTTGATTCGATGGTCAAATTGAAGATGTTGATCATTTCAGGCTGATTTTCTTGCTTGGTCAGTTTGGAATAGCCGGGAGGAGTTTGTTGCACCGGCTTTTCCAAATTGATGAGATACAAGTCTACCTATTAATAAACTCCTGCGATCATTGAATAGATGATTAAAATGACCATTGCAATGCCAAGTGTCAAAAACAAAAAGCCAAAAAATTTGACAGTTCGTATCCAAGCCGGAGTGATTTCCGTTTCCACCACAACCTTATCAAGTCTTCCGGAAGCCACCAGTTCCTCGTATTCCCTTGGCCTGTCTTTCTTGTATTCTTCAAGTGGAACTTTTCCCGTAAATATCACTGTATCCATGGGGAACGACTCGGGGCGCAAATGCGTGTTGAAGAAGTGGATAGTGAAAATAAAGCCTGTTGCCAGGAGCGCTTCGTCACTGTGAATGATCTGTGCTACATTGATGACCCATCCGGGGAAGAGTTGTGTGAAGAATTCGGGGAACCATAAAATCAGCCCCGAAAACCCAATCACGGCTACACCCCAGAAGACAGCCATATAATCGAATTTTTCCCAATAGGTCCATCTGCCATATTCGGGGCGTGGCCCTCTTCCGAAGAACCAGCGAAAAGATGCCCCAATATCACGCAGGTCCTGCTTGCTAAACATCAGGGAGTTATTCCCAAAAAGGAATTCTTTCACACTGACTTTCTCCTTTGCACGGAGTTGGAAAAGCGTGAGAAGATGGAAAAAGAAATAACCGAATGTGATTACCGCTGCGACGCGGTGCAGATTACCGGCAGCTTTTACCCCTCCAAGGAAATGGACCATCCATGATGCCCAATCCATATGCGCAAACTTGAGCGTCATACCGGTTAAAGCAAGGGTCAGAAAACTCAGAATTACCATAAGATGGGTAAACCGCTGTCTTTTGTTGAACCTGCGATAGTATTTTGTCTTCCCTACAGGGGTATGGTGCTTGTTTATTTTCCTCTGCTTCAAGGACCTGGGAAGCCAAATCAATGTGTGCAAGCCGAAAAAGCCAAATACGACAATAAGCAGGGAGGTCATACCCCAAAACGAGTAAAATAATATCGGATTATCGTTATGGGTGGCGTGTGTCAGATAACCGGTGAATTCCAACGAAGCGTTCTCGTGGCATTTTTTACAGGTATTCACGATGTTTTTATACCCCACCATTGAGTTCGGGTTGTCCACGCGTAAAATATTATGTGCTCCGTGACAGTCCGAACAACGGGCCGCATCAAGATCGCCCAGCATATAGGCTTTCCCGTGGTATGTTTCCCTGTATGTTTCAGCTAATTTCTGATGACAGATACCACATTGATTCGTGACCTCGTTCATGAACTTATCCTTATCTATTTCACTTATTTTGTGTGCCGAATGACAGGTGGCACAGCTTGGATATTTCAGGCTATCCGACGTATTTAATAAAACGCTGTGATCACTGCGAATGAATTGTTCGTAGATGCTTTTATGGCACTTTGCACAGGTTAGTCCCACGGAAGCCGGGAAAATACTGCTTAAACTGTCCGATTCTTTCCGTTCATTATGGGTTGTATGACAATCGGTGCAAACAGCACTTACCAAAAGGCCTTTTTGTGTAAGACCTTGACCGTGAATACTTTTCGAATAATCCAGATACGCATTGACCTCTTTTAGATCGGTCATTTTATTGGCATCACCCCCTGAGATGTGACAGGAGCCACAAAGCTCCGGAACGCTTCCCCTGTAGGTGGGAGAAGTGTCGTCGAAACGCGAACGCACATTGTGCGTTCCGTGACAGTTGGTGCAATAGGGAGCTCTTTCCCCTTTATTATTCAAAAAGGCTTGCCCGTGTCCGCTCGCGAAGTATTTGTTTGAGACCTCAATGTGACAGTCGGAACAATCAACCCGATCCAGGTCGGAACAAGGCCTGACCCCGGGTTTACGCGAACCGCCGGTATGACATTTCACGCATTGAATGTTGTTGTGGACAGAATTTGCCAGATGATTCAGATCAAAGAATAAGGTGTCGCGGCTGGCTTTTACCATCGGCTGTTCCGACTTATGACATGTCAGGCAAATTTTGTTTGGGAGGCTCTCCTCGATTTTTTCGTACACTACTTTGTGCGGTGGGTGACATTCGGAACAGGAAGGGACCTTCCCAGGTGCTTTTTCCCATAATGCACTACGCACAACTTTTTGGTGCGCCTCTTCGATCCGCACATGACAACGCATGCAGGTTTTTGCAATCCTGTTCGCATTAACTGACGAATTTGGACTCTGGTGAGGCAGGATCAGGTGGTTATTATGACAATCGTTACAGGTTGCCGTAACCAGCAAACCGCTTTTGTACAACCCTTTTCCATGAATTCCCTGGCTGTAGTTCTCCAGGATGTGCTTTTCCCCAATGTTATATAATTTACCTACCGGAGATCCTTCTCTGTGGCAACCGCCACAAAGAATCGGGATGTTCATTTTATAGGTCCTCGATTTAGGATCAGAGTTATGGAGAATCTCGTGGTTTCCATGACAATCTTTACATGTTGGAGCATAGGGTGCTCCAAGTTCGAGAGCCTGGCCATGAATCCCCTGCTTATTTTCCATGGCAGGAACGCGGTGGCAGGATCCGCAATTTACAGGCTGAAGGTTCTCCTTCTTTGTAGCATGCAGCCAGTTCAAGGTATCGATACCTGTATGACAGTCATAACATTTGACACCAGCATGAACGGAACCAACCAGCTTTCCCTGATCTACATACAGGGAATGCGTTTTACCCTTTCGCTTAATGGTAAATTCCGAATCCCCGTGACACATCAAACAGTCCTCGTCTCCCTGCGATAACACCAGTTTTGAGGGAATAACCAACAGAAATAACAGAGCTATGATCCCAATCCAATGGGCCGCTTTTCTTTCTCGTCTTAATACCATAGGTCAATTTAATTTGTAGATTTTACTCTTGACTTGCAGTTGTTTATCAAATAACAGAAAAACGACAAATATAAATAATCAAGTATTACTATAT
>JACZJJ010000098.1 GCA_014860625.1 Bacteroidales bacterium
GTATTGCATAGTATTATATTATATATTATATTTGCAGCATGAATATCGAAAATCAAAAAGCCCAGATGCGCAAAGGAGTCCTTGAACTCTGCATCCTCTCCATCATAGCCGAGAGGGACGCGTACGCCTCAGACATCATGGAGAAGTTAAAAGAGGCGAAACTGATCATAGTGGAAGGAACATTGTATCCTCTCCTGACGAGGTTAAAAAATGATGGCCTCACCACCTACCGGTGGGAAGAGTCGAAATCGGGGCCACCACGGAAATATTTCCAGATCACCGACATCGGCAAGGCTGTGTTGAACGAACTGAAGCTTGGCTGGCAGGAACTTACCGAAGCTGTTGAAAAAATCATTGCCTAACAAAAAACGAAATCAATGAAAAAGACTGTAAATATAAATGTCAGCGGGATCATCTTCCATATCGACGAGGATGCCTATATAAAATTGAACGCTTACCTCGAGAGTTTAAAAAAACATTTCCATTCTGTTGAGGGCAGCAATGATATCATTGATGATATTGAAGCACGCATTGCTGAACTTCTGCAGGAGAAATTGGGTCAGACCAAGCAGGTGATCACCATCCAGGATGTCAATGAGGTCATCGTAGTGATGGGTCAACCCAGTCAGTTTGTCGAAGATCCAACAGAAGAAGCTGCTCCTGATAAATATGCCATGGGCGGTGGCAAGAGGTTTTACCGTGATCCGGACAATAAAATCATTGCAGGAGTTTGTGGCGGAATTGGGGCTTATCTTCACTGGGATCCGGTCATAATTCGTATTCTTTTCATTATCAGCCTGTTCGCCGGCGGGTTCGGTGCAATCCTCTATCTGATCCTTTGGATTGTAATTCCGGAGGCATCGACCACCACAGAAAAACTGGAGATGCGTGGAGAGAAAGTGAATATCTCAAACATCGAAAAAACAATCCAGGAGGAGGTGAACTCGTTGAAAGACCAACTTAGGAACCTGACACAATCAACGAAGCAAAATCTCCGCGGAGGCGGTTCTTCTCCCTCAATTGCGGAAAAGATCGTAAAGGGATTGGTTGCTGTGCTTGGTGTTTTCGGGCGTATTCTGCTGATAATCATAGGTATTGTACTGGTGCTGATCGGAATCAGCTTCCTCATTGCATTCCTGGCCGTAATTTTTGGCTGGGGAGGCCCTCTCCTTGTTGATAGCGATGTCCTGATCATGTCCTTCCCCTCCTACCTCAACCTGATCCTGGGATGTTCCTTCAACCCGTTCTTCATCCAGGCAGCCCTTCTTATCCTCCTGGGAATCCCTATATCCCTGATCCTCTACTCGGGCATCAAACTGATTTTCAGGTTCGAAGGCATTCGATATTTTGGAATAACCCTGTTCAACATCTGGTTGATCGGACTTGTCATCGGAGTTTTCTATTCGTTCAAGATATACAATCTTGTCAAAGCCGACGCTACAGATCAGCAGCGCATTGAGATTTCACAACCCGTGTCAGACACCATTCATCTCAGCTATTCTGATTGGGGCCCGTTAGATGATCTCTCGCTGGACGCCTATGAGGTGTTCGATAATATTACGCTTTATACTGATCAAGAGCAGAATTTCTACCTGATGCCCTCCATCCGGGTAGAAACCTCCAAGGGAGACCAGGTGGAGGTTATCAGGCGTTCTTTTGCCAGGGGAAAGTCCGTATCGGAAGCCAAAACCCGATTGAGTATGATTCAGTACAATCTCCTGCAAAAAGGCGATTCAATCTTCCTCGATCATGTGGGGACTTTTCCACAGGATGACTGTTGGAGAGGCCAGAAAATCATGGTTACTGTGAAGGTTCCTGAAGGGATGTACGTGGCTCTCAGCAAAGGTGAATGGCGCATTGAGAATGATTATTCCTATTATTCCAGGATTCTTGACAATACGAAGCTATACCGTATGAGCGGCTCCGGTTTGGAAGAGGCAAGATGATTTGACCGGGGAGCTCTTTTACTGAGGATGATACTCCTGATTGTGATCTTTTTTCGTAATTTTACCTCATTGAAGGTAAATCCATAAAGATCATAACCCCATACTCATGAAAAACACATCTTCCTTATTGCTGATTGCAGCATTGGCAGGCATTACAGCTTGCGGGCCAGCTTCCAAAAAAGAAGCGGCTGCCCCTTTGATCGAAAAGCAGAATCTGACGCTTACCAGCGACCTGATGACACCTGAGGTTCTCTGGTCATTCGGAAGGGTTAGCGGTCCGGAAGTCTCCCCTGATGGTAAAACCATCCTCTATGGGGTTTCCTACTACTCTATCGAACAAAACAAAGGGAACAGGGAACTTTACTCTGTGAATGTCAATGGTGAAAATTACAAACAACTCACTCACTCACCCAAGAGTGAATTCAATGAACTGTGGCGCCCCGATGGAAAAAAGATCGGGTTCCTCTCATCCGAGAGCGGATCAGTCCAGCTCTGGGAGATGAATCCGGATGGCTCCGACCTTAGTCAGATCACGAATATCGACGACGGCATCACTGGGTTTAAATACTCGCCAGACCAAACGATGATCCTCTATACCAAAGAGGTGTATCTGGAAAATAAGTTCAAAGATCTTTATGAAGGGCTCCCAAAGGCCTCCGGCCGTATCATGGACGACCTGCTGTACCGTCACTGGGACAGTTGGGTTGATTCCTACAGCCATGTTTTCTACGCCAAATACGACGGAATAAAGGTTTGGGACGACACCGACATCATGCCGGGAGCACCTTACCAGTCGCCTCTGAAGCCGTTCGGAGGCATTGAACAGGTTAACTGGAGTCCCGACAGCAAGGTCATCGCATACACCTGCCAGAAGATGACAGGGAAAGCAGCCACACTGTCTACCAATTCAGATATCTACCTCTATAGCCTTGAAACGGGCGAGGAGATAAATATGACCGAGGGGATGATGGGATTCGATGTATCCCCCCTGTACTCGCCTGATGGAAGTTATATTGCCTGGGAAAGCATGGAGCGGGACGGGTATGAGTCGGACCAGAACCGTCTCTTCATTGTCAACACTTCTACCTGGGAAAAAACCTATGCTACTAAGGGATTTGACCAGAATGCCGGAAGCCTTGCCTGGGGCGCCAACAGCATGGAGATCTATTTCACCAGCGATTGGCATGGCGCATTTCAGATCTATCGGTATAGTATTGATGCCGGCAACATCAAGCAGATTACAGAAGGGCTTCAGGATTACCGCAACGTGGTTCCTGCTAACGGCAAGCTAATCTCTGCCAAACAAACTATGTCCCTGCCTACGGAACTGTTTGCGATCGATGCGGAGACAGGATCTGCAGAACAGATTACCTTTACAAACAAAGACCTTCTTGCACAGCTTTCGATGGGAAAGGTAGAAGAGCGATGGATCAAAACACATGACAACCTTGACATGCAGGTTTTTGTGATCTATCCTCCCCATTTCGATTCGTCGAAAAAATATCCGGCGATCCTTTACTGCAAAGGCGGTCCGCAGGGGCCTCTAAGCCAAAGCTTCCATTACCGCTGGAATTACCAGATCATGGCCGCCAACGACTATATTGTTGTGGCACCTGCCCGCAGGGGTTGCTCCGGATTCGGGCAGGCCTGGCAGGAACAGATCAGCGGCGATTACCATGGGAAAAGCATGCAGGATTACCTGACGGCTATTGATGTTCTGGCGAAAGAGCCATTCATTGACGAAACCCGTTTGGGTGCGATTGGTGCCAGCGCCGGAGGTTATGCGGTTTATTACCTTGCCGGCAACCACAACAAACGGTTCAAAGCGTTCATAGCGCACGACGGCATCTTTAATGAAGAGGCACAGTATCTTGAAACGGAAGAGATGTGGTTTGAGAACTGGGATAAAGGCGGCCCTTTCTGGGACAAGTCAAATAAAATCGCTCAGGAGGCTTACGCGCATTCACCGCACAAATTTGTTCAGAACTGGGATACCCCCATCCTGATCATACATGGCGAACTGGATTACAGGGTGGTATTTACCCAGGGGATGACGGCTTTCAATGCCGCAGTTCTCAAGGACGTTCCGGCTGAGTTTCTCTATTTTCCGGATGAGAACCATTGGGTGCTGAAGCCACAGAATGGAATCCTCTGGCAGCGGACTTTCTTTAACTGGCTTGACCGTTGGTTGAAATAAACTCTATTGAGCAATCCCGTTCTCGTATAAAATTTCAACCCATTCTGCGCTTTCGGTGAGATCAAGCAACACTGGATTTATCTGATCGATAAGATCCAGACGATTGCGTGTAGCTCCAAAACAGAAATATTGTTCGTTTAGGCTGGTGGGAGTTATTTGCAAGCTTTTCCCCAGTTTGTACTTATTGAAGAGAAATTCAAGGGTTGCAACATCTCCAACAAACGCCTCGATCTCATGGTTGGTGACAGCTTGAAGTCCATCCATCAGGTCGGTGAACGGAGTATACTGAATGTGGTTAATCTCACAGAAGGAGGCAAAGCCGGTTTGCTCAAGAGTGCCAACTTTGATCTTCCTAAGATCCTCAATATTTGAGATGGTTCCCTGCAGTTTGGTGATTGTAAGTTCGGATGATATCTCTGCTGTAAAGGTAAACATCAGAAAAATTGCATAAAACATCCAGATCATCGTCAGTGTTTTTCCGAGAGTGGTTTTTGGCACTTTATCCCCATAACCAACGGTTGTCATTGTAACAAACGCCCACCAAAACCCATCACCCAGTCCAAAATGGTTCTTTCTGAACTCTTGCGAATTCCTGCGACGTTCAGCTAACCATATGAGAGTCGCAAAGGTCAGGACAATCAAGCATAGAAGAATAATGAGCTGAAACGTATGCCAGTTTATCAGGGAGAGAAAAAC